>JBGVTF010000321.1:0-3072 GCA_041862415.1 Anaerolineae bacterium
CGCTGGCGTCCCGGCCGAATTGGTCTCCATGCCCCTGGCTGGGGCGACCGGTCCCGCCACCCTGGTCGGGTCCGTGGTCCAGCACGCCGCCGAAAACCTCAGCGGCCTGACCATCCACCAACTGGCCAGGGCGGGTAGTCCCATCGTCTGGGGTGGGTCGCCGGCCGCCTTTGACATGCGCACCGGCACGACGCCCATGGGAGCCATCGAGACCCTGATGATTGATTGCGCTTACGCTCAAGTGGGCAAGTATCTGGCCCTGCCCACCCACGCCTACATGGGCATGAGCGATGCCAAGATTGTTGACGGCCAGGCTGGTCTCGAATCGGGGATCGGGACCATCATGGCCGCCCTGGCCGGGGTCAACATGGTCTCCGGGGCCGGGATGATGGACTTTGAGAGTTGCTTCAGCCTGGAGAAACTGGTCATTGACCATGAGATCATCGGCATGGCCCGCCGTCTGGTTCAGGGCATTGATTGCTCCGAGGATCCCCTGGCTACGGCCATCATCCAGCAGGTGGGGCACAAAGGCAATTTTCTGGCCACCAGGCACACCCGCCAATGGTTCCAAAAAGAGTTGTTCATGCCTTCGGCGGTGATTGACCGGGACACCCGTCAGGCCTGGGAAGGGAAAGGGGCCAGGGACGCTACTCAGCGCGCCCACGAACGGGTGGAGGAACTGATCGCCACTTACGAGCCCAGGGAACTGCCGCCCGAAGTAATCAAGGAACTGGAGGACATCACCCTGCGAGCAGCGAAAGCCGCCGGGCTGGACAAGCTGCCGCCGTTGGAATAGAACCCTTGCGAAGGTTGTGGAACCTTCGCAAGGGCGACTGAACGGTACTAAGACAACTATCCCAAGGAGAACATTCGTGTCAACCAATGAACTGTACCAAGCCATGAGCCAAAGTGTCATAGATGGTGAACCTGAGCAGGCCGAGGAACTGGCCCACAAGGCCGTTAGCCTGGATCTGGACCCGCTGGAGGTGATTGACTACGGTTACACCCGTGGTATGAACGTGCTGGGCGACCTTTTCGCCCAGGGCGAGGTCTTCCTGCCCCATCTGGTCATGGGCGGGGAGGCTATGAAGGCAGCCATTGCCGTGCTGGAGCCGGAATTGGCCCGGAGGCAACAGCAGCGGCGGGTTTTAGGCAAGGTGGTCATCGGCACCGTAGCCGGTGACATCCACGAAATCGGCAAGAGTCTGGTGGCCACCATGCTGTCGGCCAACGGCTTCCAGGTCTTTGATCTGGGAGTTGACGTGCCCGTTTCCACTTTTGTGGAAAAAGCCGCGGAGGTGGAGGCCGACATCGTAGGGCTTTCGGCCCTGCTGACCACCACCATGCTCAATCAGGGCAGGGTCATCGAGAGCCTCCAGGAGGCCGGGCTGCGCGAGAAGGTCAAGGTCATGGTAGGTGGGGCCCCGGTCAGCCAGTCGTGGGCCGAGCAAATCGGTGCCGATGGCTACTCTGAGAACGCTGTCGGAGCGGTGGCGCTGGCGAAGAAGCTCATGGGAAGTTGAGCAGATTGGAGTAACCGTGAAGTTTCACTACTATCCCGAAACGGATTCGCTCTACATTGATCTGGCGGAAAAGACGAGCGTAGATTCGCAAGAGGTCGCACCAGGGGTGGTGTTAGACTTATGAGGAAGGACACCTGGTAGGAATTGACATTCAATCAGCAGGTTTATCCCTTCAAAACGGTTCACGCTATCTTTGCCGACGAGCCGAATGAAATTGTCATCGTCACCGTTCTGGTCTACTATGGGAAATAGGAGATTATGCTATGAAGATTTATTATGATGCCGAAGTAGATGCATTGTATATTGAATTCCATCCCCTGGCGGATGGAACTGCGGAAGCCCGTCCGCTGAGCGACGAACTGATCGCTAACTATGGACCAGATGGGAAACTGGCCGGCCTGGAAATTTTGGATGCCGGCCAGGTGCTGGGCCAAGTAGAAGGGCGGATCGTGTTTGAAATTGCACCGGCATTGGTTGCAACTGTTCCATCCTCGTAAAGACGCTCGTTTGACATCATGTTCACGATTGTTTATCGCGATAAACAGTGGGAGTTGAAGGACGGCATGACCGTCCGTGACGCTATCCTCAAGGTAGGGTTGGGCGTTGAGGCCGTCCTGGCCGTGCGCGATGGCAAGCTGATCAACGAGGAAACCCTCACCCGCGATGGTGACGTGATCAAGTTGGTGGCGGTGATCTCGGGGGGGTGAGGACGCGGACGGAGATTTTGCGCGTTCTTCAGCATCGGACTGCGTTCAACCGTTGGGAGAAATGCGCTGAGGAGGCAGGCAGGGATCCTATGCACAGAATTGCCAAGTGGATCGGGGCGTCTGCCATAGCCGTGAGCCTAATCGCTTGTGGTCAGCCTACACTACCCCCAGCAGTGACGAAGGTCGTCGTGCCGGTTGATACACCGTCTCCCACTCCTATTGTCTGCACCGAGAACCCTGCGGGGCTGGTGCTCGACGTCCACGCATTGGAGAACCACGGAATTCGGGTGATCTGTCAAGGCTTTGAGCCTGGAGAACAATTGCTTCTGGTGTTCACTGCTGAAACAGAGACGACCGAGGGGCGGCGCACCACGCGCTCTGAGTTGCGTCCGAGGCAGAGCGTTGAAGCCGATGGTACGTTCTTCATAGAGGGGACTTTGCTGCCACTGTCACGCAATGGTGACATGATGTATCATATGTGGCATCTGGCTGTGGTTCACCGTCGCGGGGTAGCCTGTATCACATTCAGGGTTCCTTGAGCCGCGCTTCTGGAAATAGCGTACTTCGGCAAGGATGAGCGAACTTTGCCCAACACCGCGTTGCCAGCTTCGCTCCACTCTGCCCAAATGCCGCCTGCCGCTACGCAACTCGTGGCACTTCGGCAACCTGGGTAACGTTAGCGGTATCAAACGGTATCTGTCAGCATGAAACTCACGCCTCAGCAATGGATCGGCGTCATCGCCGTCCTGGTCGTTGTGAATCTGATCGTCTTCGGCAGCCTGATCTGGCTGGTGGCTACCGAACTGGAACCTGCACCGCCTGGGCCGGTGGAGGTGGAACTC
>JBGVTF010000322.1:0-7204 GCA_041862415.1 Anaerolineae bacterium
GCTGCTAGGGATACTGATTTACAGGCAATTCTATCTAGGTCAACCCTGGACCGAATACTGGGACATAGCTCTGACGTTCTTCATCGGGACTTCCTATGTAACCCTTGCCAGTTTTGCTCGGGGTGCAGTGTATGAAACTTCAATGATTAGATGTGTGAAGTGGACAGTCCCCAGTATCGTGATCACGATAGTGGTTGTAGCCTACCTTAAAGGGGGGATTAATACAATTGTAGAGTTGTTGACGGGTGTGATATCAGCGCTCCTTGGCCTATCCATAGTGGGCCTCGTCGCCTATTACCTCTACCGACGGTGGGAAAAGAAGAACGATCTGGCTGACTGAAATCATAGGTCTACGGCTGCCCAACCAGACATCCTCATAGGTCGAATCTTTGACGAAGGAGGCAAGATTTTGGACACGGATGGGTTAGTCTTATTTTATCCGTGTGCATCTGTATTAGTCCGTGTCCTATTCCACTCGTTGGTTTGAGGAAGCTTCTCTAGGGAATGGTGACTGGTGACCAGGAAGGCGAGCGGGGGTGTGAGGCCCCCGTCTTTCTGTGTGACGGTGGGTAGGGAGGGGTGGGTCAAGCGCGCCCTATGATGAGGACGGCTGTGGTCCTCTCTGCTACAGTGATGGGATATTTCAGCTAGCGGACGGCTGTGAATTGAGCCGCCAGCGCCAGGTCGTGCAAAACCTACCTCTCAACATTGCCTATAATCTTAACGATCGCCGATACAACAGAGCGCCGAAGGCGCGGGTCGGCTCCAATGAGCGGTTAGGCGACCCGCTATTTCAAGTACAATGCGACCTCTTCAACGTCCTCTTGCGGTATGTTCTCAAGCTGCATCAGGTAATACAACCTATCCTCGAATCCCGTTCTGAACAGTTGGGAGGGTACTAGGTCGTGAAGCGCAGAGAGGAACATTACCGCCTTGGAGTCATCGGCTGGATAGCATCCGATCAGGTCCGCTCTGCACAGATCAAAGCTTTCCGCCAGCACGGCCAGAGTCTCCCATCCTATGCTACCCTTGGTTACGGCAGGGAAGTAGCTACTTCCACGTAGAGTGATGGGCTGTGGGCGCGAGAAGAGACGGAGAAGGCATAGCTGGCGGTAGGTGAGCTGATCAGCTATCTGGAGAGCGTGGTTCAGAGCTGCAGGCGTAAAGCGAGGGTCAAAAGCTGCCGTTACAAAGATATTCGAGTAGTACCTTACTTTCTTCTCTTCGTTCTCATTTCTGCTCTTGAGGATGACCCCCTCCAGTATCTCATCTGCTGATGACCGGGCAACTGTGCTATCAAAGAACCCATCATCTCGGATTGAGTCGCCATGCCGAATGCGTTCCTCAATCGCCACGAGAGCATACGCTGCCGCAGCACCACCTCGGACACGCTGGCGATGCCCGCTGGCGCGATCGTATATCTCTAGGCAAGTTCGCTCGATAACGCTAGCGATTGCGGGGCCCAGCGCTGCACCCGCTAGTGCGCCTGCTGGGCCACCAGCGATGAGTCCTAAAGCCGCCCCAGCTACGCCCCCAGCGATCTCGCTGCCAGGCTCTATGAAACCACGGATTCTTTCCCGTTCTTCCGACATCAGAGTCCGCATCTTCTTTCGAGCTGTCTAACGGCTGCGAATTGAACAGCCGCGCGTGTGAGCCGGTGAGCGACTCTGGACAAGACTACCCGCAAAGCGGAAAGGACCGCCGATACAATACGCGCGAAGCGCGGTCGGCTCCAATCGCTTGTTATGCGGCGCAAAGTTCTCACATCGCGGCGACCGACCTACCGGCGGACGGTACGTTCGATTACCAGCTAGACATTTCTATGTCCAACACAAAACCAGGCCTCAACTTCTTGATTTCCTCAATCTGCTCCGGGGTTGGTACGCCTGGCGGGAATCCAATAACCTGTGGGCTGGAGCCTTTTATGATTTTCTCTGCAATGGGTGATAAGGCGACTGGGCAAACCCAGCCTACTCCCAATAAATACCTGCCCTCACCGATGGTATGAATTATACCGTTCTGCAGAAGCCGTGCTACAGCCGCATCCTCCTCTGGCACCATAATGGTATTTCGCTCTTTGATGAAGAACTCTCTCAATACGGCCTTTTCGTGATTATCCAGAGCGTTTCTGCCGCTCTGGATAACTTCCTTCAAGCCAGGCTTTCGTCCTCTGGTCACGTCCGTCGAGTCCCGCCGACGCTGCAAAACTGGGCTTTCTTTTGTCAGAAGGGTGATTAACAACATTGTCACTAGGGCTAGCCCCAGAGTTACTAGGATCCGTGTTAGTGTGAAGACGTTTAACCAAACATCCTCTTGGATCCAGCCAGCTATAAGATTTCCCGCCACGCCGGCCAGAAAACTTAACAACAAGCTTACCAATGTCTTGAGCATGTCAGACTACCCTAGTTAACATCCGACATCGGCTGCGAGGCGCCGCATAACGGCATCGAACTCACCCGCCGCGCTGACTTTGCAGAGTATACTCCGTGCCAAGAGAAACCACAAAACCAAAGCGCCGCTGCTATCAACCGCCGATAGGCGCGGTCGGGTGCAGTGAGTTGTTATCTGCCATCCCTCGGCAACGGAGTGGTATGATCAGCTAATTACGGTCTGCGCTGGCCTGGCTGTCACTGAACTGCGCGAGAATGGCAATTGCAAAGCGCCTATCAAAACGTCGACCATCAGGGTCAAAAGAACAACAGTTAACAATGTACTGATCACCTGAGGATACCCGGTCGGGTAGAGGCTTACACCAATGCTGCCACGGCCCGCTGCCCTTTGGGTGTCCGCTGTCACAGCGACGGACGCCGTTGCAAGAGTCCTCGCTCCGGCGATGAGCCGAACGACGAGTGGCGAAGAGTACCAGTATTCAAATAGCACGACAGCGGTGAATGCGAATGCGAGAGGAAGTACCCACAGGCAAACAATAGCTGCCTGCGCAGGGACTCCGCTCCGGACAGGGACTCCGATCAGGCGGAGAATGATCGGAAAGACGGGATAGAGCAGCAGCAGGTTGACTACGATAGTGCGCCACGGCAGCAGCATGGACAGTCTACGCAAGCCAGGACGAGCGGAGAATAGCCTGCGTCCCACAAGGGCGCAAGCGTAGCCAAGACCACCGCCAACAACCACTCCGCCGAGCCAGGGTACTAAGGAAATCAGTAAGTGCTGAACAAGAGCAGTCCAGTTCATTGCTCACCTCCTCTAGGATCTCAGTTTATGTAGGAAGGATGGCAGATAACTAGTGAATATGCGGAAACGCCAGCGAACACAAAGCCGCTTTCTTGCTTGAGATGGAGTAGGGAGGGGTAGGGACGTGGGGGTCTGGTTCCTCAATATAAGTATTCCATCTCAGTTTTCTTGATGGAGAACCCTTCTTTTGTTAGGTGCATTGATAGGTGCCACTCACGTGCCCGCATCTTGTTGGCGTAAATTGTCATCGTTAGTCTGAGCGCGCGTTTGCGGTGTTTCATGCGCACGAATAATGAGCCTGCTACTATGTCTAGACCCCTATGAACCACCGATGTGAGATTCGCCATAAACATCCTTTTTCCGGGATTGATATCCGATACATCACGTAGTTGTGGATGGCTGCCAGAGATTGTTTGGCAAGATGAGGGATTTTCTATCTCGACAGATACCGTGACATGTTCAACAGCGGCACTAGAACGATTTTGAATGACAATTGGGATTTTCCATTGATCATGTTGGTCGAGGGTGATTAGTCGATCGTGGATCAGGGGGTATAAATCTGGACTATCGGTGGCAGCAAATAACCTCTTTAGCATCTCGTAAGGCAGTACGGAAAACTTGTCGCCAATTCTGAAGTAGAACTTTGTATCTATGTTAGACCAGACTGGATCACCAGGGGTTGGCGGGATATAAGTAACGACGACTCCTTTCGCATGGCCTTTACGAGCAAACAGAATGGTTGACGGCGGCGCTTTCATAGGTGGCGTAGTCAGAAGAGGTATATGCTTGTCTACTTGCCTGGCGAAATTTCGACAATTTCCTATAGACTCTATCTGCTTAAGGACATCTAGGCCACTGTGTGCGTGCTTTTCGGTGCTTACTCCCCAGAGAATGACGCCGCCTCCGCTATTGGAGAAACCGGACACAGCTTCGGCCAGCTGAGCTTTTAAGCCTGAACTTAGCTTAGGGGATTGAGGTGATTTGCATTCGAGGTAGGGTCCCTCGGCTTCACCATTTTCTATCAATTGTTCAATTTCAGCATAGGCATTCAAGCTGTTGAAAAGCTCTTCAGCAGGAGAGGACATTCGTTGACCCTCCTATAACTTCACCAAGCATTGTGTTTGCAGGGAAATGTCGTCAAACACAAAGCCGCTTTCCTGTTTGACAGGGAAAGCGGCTCCTGGTATAATCTGCGGAGCCTGACCTTCCTGGTCAGAGCAGGAAGGGGGCCTAATGAAGGGCCTGCCGCGCACTGCGCGGTGGGTCCTTTTTTGTTTCCCCCCTGAGGTGCGGTGGGTGTGAAGGGGTGGTGTACGTTATTATATCATGTTTGAAGGGAGAGGGCAAGGGGGGAGTCCCACCCCCTCCCCGGCCCTCTCCTTGCGAGGGGAAGGGAGCAGGTCCAGGGAACTGCGCCCCCCATCCCCCCCAAAGAACAGAGTTTGTCCTGAGAGCGCGTCTGAAAATCCAGGAGTCACCTCTCCTGGCAGCGCCCGGTGTTTGCTTCTTCTTGTCGAGCACCTACAATGTTGGGCGCAAAATCGGCCAGGAACGTCTGTGGAATGCGAATAGGTCGCCCCGTTTTCAGGTCCACCCACACCCAGAGCGTGCGCGCTCGCGCCAGCAACGCACCATCGCTCACCCGCGTAACGGTGTAGTGACGGACGGCTGTGGTCCGCTTCACGTCGGAGGCCCACGTCGCCAGCTCTAGCTCGTCGTCTAGCACGGCGGGCTGCCGATACTCAATCCGGTGCCGCCGCACCACGCTGGCAAACCCTTCCGCCTGCATCCGTGACATCGGCCAGCCGTGAGCCACTACCACTTGCACCCCGCAGTCCTCCAGATAAGATAGGTACACGGCGTTGTTCACGTGTTGCTCCGGGTCAATGTCCCGCCGCTCGACCCGCCGCCGCAGCCGGAACACGCCGGGCGGAGGTGGCGGCGCTGACGGAAAACGGGGACGCGGTGGAGCCGGTTCCGGCAGCCCTTCCGGAAAGAAAGCGCCCATCAATTCCCGCGGGATGGGGGCCGGTCGCAAGGTGGCACTGTCCAGGAACACAAAGTCGGTATGGGCGCGCGCTACCAATTCGCCCGACCCGACCAGTCGGAACTCGTAGGCCCGGCGCGAGCGAACCCGCCGAAGGTCGGCTACCCACGTTTTGACCTGCACCGAGTCCCCGTAGCGCAGCGGACGCAGGTATTCGATATCCGTCTCGCGGGCCAACCAGTGGTGGCCCATCGCCTGGTAGCGGACCAGGTCATAGCCTGCAGCGGCCGTGGCGTCAAAGGCTGCCCCTTGCATGTAGCGCAAGTAGTTGGCGTAATTGACGTGCCCATCTGCATCACACTCGTAATGACGTATGCGGAACGTCCGCACATGGGTCAGTGGCATGCGTGCCCCTTCAGACAAGTCTGGTCGTGTTTGGCATCCGAGTCCTACAAGATCGTATTGGCTGGTGCTCGTGAAACGCGTTGCGTGCCAGTATCAGTAGAATGGTTCACTCAGAGTGAAAACACCTTGACAAATTGTCTTTGCTCCCGCCGGATTTGTAATCCGGCGTAACAGAGCGTTGTTCTATGATGCGGTGGAATACAGATCCACCGCGAGCCTGACGATTTTCACTCGGCCTGTGAACCATGCCTATTTTACCACAGTTGGCTCAGATTTACCATAGCTTTTAGAACCTCACCAGCGAATTAGCTACCGGACGCTCTTCGTGACAGGGCCTTATCTGCACACGCCAGCTAGGCCGCATCATCAAGCCGTTTGCCCCCTGTGCCTGAATCGCCATGCGACTCGATGTCTCTAACGCACCGGAACCCTGCGTTGAAATCCACCCAGTTGGGCGGAAGCGCATTCCGGTAGTAGACTCTGTTACAATACGGTCCCGAGTGCCAGCCACCCCCGCGGATCACCCGGAACCGCCCAGACTCCGGCCCTTGCGGGTTCGCTGACGGACTTGTAGAGTAATAGTCCGCAGCGTAATAATCCCACACCCACTCGACAACGTTCCCCTGCATGTCATGAAGACCATAGCCATTTGCCGGATAGCTGCCCACCGCCACCGGTCCACCCTTGCCTGACTTGGTGTGGTTCCCGTCGGACGGATGAAGCGTGTCGCCGTTGGGATAATTCATGCCCACCAGCCCTCCCCTGGCCGCATACTCCCACTCGGCTTCGGTCGGAAGTCTCTTGCCACACCACGCTGCATACTCGACAGCATCGGACCAACTCACGCCAACCACTGGATGGTCCGGGTAGTCAGGGCCACACCGGAAATGGTCCATGCCCCAGAATTCTGGTAGTCGGTGTCCCGTTTCTTCACAGAACCTCAGGTACTGCACGTTCGTTACCTCATACCTGTCCATGTAGAAGGAGTCAATGCACACCTTGTGAACGGGGCTGTGATCTCCTTCCTCTGAATCCGAGCCCATCAGGAACTCACCACCGGGAATCAAAACAAGTTCCTCGGTAAGGCTGACCATTGTCATTTCCTCCTTTTCTAGGTCTAGCTTTCCTACCGGACGCTTTTCGTGACAGAGCTCAGAAACCCGGTTTTTGGCTGAAGAAAGTGTTGGAAAACCTTCCCGAAAGCTTCCAAGTGCGATGAAATGGCTGAAAACTTGGCCGAGAAGTGCCAGCTACGCCTGCTAGCGCATCTTTATAGCTTTCGGGAAGGTCAACAACACTCAAGGGGGTGACCACCGTCCATTTCAGGCAGAAGAACCGGGTTTCTCCAATGCAATCTCAGAGGATGAAGAATGGAGGACGGAGAGGGAGGGATCAGTACCGCGTCTCCCGGGCGAGGACCATCAAACCCAGGGCCGCTGTCTGCCCCATCTTGCTCAGCTTCTCTGGGTCTATGTTCTCGACGGTGTCTGCCAGAGTGTGGGCACGTAGACCGCTCCCCTGCCAGGTCAGGGTGATCTGCGCCAGATCCCCGTTGGGATAGGGATAGAGGCTGTAGTCGTCGTGGATGCCCTTGCCCCGGGTGCTGGTCTCCACTCCCAC
>JBGVTF010000323.1:0-9953 GCA_041862415.1 Anaerolineae bacterium
GCAGCGGCAGCGTCGAGGATCTGTGCCTTGCGGGCAGCGATACGTCGCTCGCGGCGGGTGGTG
Source organism: Anaerolineae bacterium (assembly GCA_041862415.1). GTDB lineage: Bacteria > Chloroflexota > Anaerolineae > E26-bin7 > E26-bin7 > E26-bin7. The sequence continues at coordinate 64 of JBGVTF010000323.1, forward strand.
GGCTGCTCGTTGACCATAGCACAACCCCCTTTTCTTAGTGATTGCTCACCGATAAAGTGAGTACTCACTCAAATTATACCACGCTTGTGGCCGTTGTCAAGACCTGTATGAAATTTTTAAGGTTCAAAGCCAGAAACCGCAAATCTCACCCCGCCAGATGGTCAGGTTCAGACCTCACCTCCTTCTGGCCGGGCCACTGCTCCGTACAGGAACAACTGGACGATCTCGCGGGCGATTTCCTCGTTGGACATGGGAATGACCTTTCGGCCAGGCAGGATTTCCTGGCTCAGGACGAAGACAAGCACCATGCCTACAAAGGCCCGAGCCGCGATGGCCGTATCGAAAGGCCGGAAGGTACCGGCCTCGACACGGGCCTGCAAGAATCCCTCAAAGTCAAAGATGCGGACAAAGAAACGAGTGGTCTGCTCCAGGAACTGCGCCTGGATTTCCTCCTCCATGAACGGGATGTACGCCAGGAGCACTTTGACCGCGTCGGTGTGTTGCTGGATGCTGTTCATGCTGGCCTGAAGGAGCTGAACCATTCGCTCCTCGTCGTCGGCCACTGTGTCGGGACCTTGGCGGCGGGCAGATTTCACAAAGCTACTCACCATCGGCCAACTGATCCGTTGGGGCAGGCTAATCAACAGGTCGTGCTTGCTGTCAAAGTAGTTGTAGATGGTGCCCTCGGCCACGCCGGCTTCGCGGGCGATTTCGCGGATGGTTGCCCCTTTGTACCCTTTGTGGGCAAAGAGCCGGGCCGCCGCATCCAAAATCTGATTGCGGCGCTCTTCAATCATCCGTTCGCGGGAGGTGCTCTTGTCGCTCATCGGATTCCCTCTTGTAGGATATGGAGATGAATGAACGTTCACTCACTGCCAAATATACCGCGCCAATTGTACCGCTTTTCAGATGAGTTGTCAAGAGAGGACAAGCTTGCGTCAACATTCCCCGGACGGCCGGGCCAATTCAGCCAGTGATGTCGGCTCACTCCACTCTCCTGCCCAGCACCAGCACCGCTGCACTCATCATCAAGACTCCCAAAGCAGCTATGGCCAGCAGGCGAGGCCAGAAATCGGTGATGCCCGCTCCCTTCAGCATGATGCTGCGGAAGACGACCAGCCAATGTCTGATGGGGAAGATATTGGACACCAGTTGCATGGCACGAGGCATGGTATCAACGGGATAGGCATAGCCGGAGAAAGTCATCATAACCATGACGACGCAAAATCCCAGCAGCATGGCCTGGAGTTGGTTATGGGCAAAAGCAGAGATCAGCAGCCCCCAGCTCAACTCGACGAACATGTAAAAGAACGACAACACCCACAGCAGGGTCCACGAGCCTCGCATCGGCACCTCGAAAACAAAGTGGATCATCAGGACGACGAGCACAAATTCAATGTAACCGACGAGGATGGCCGCGGCTGATTTGCCGATGAGCATCTCGATGGGGCGCAGAGGCGTGACCATGAGCTGCTCCAGGGTGCCCATCTCCCGCTCGCGGGCGACGGCTGCGGCGGCGATCATGGCTGCAATCGCACCGACGATGAATCCCGCCTCCGAAGGGGTGGTATAGTTGGACTTTTTCATCTCCTCGTTGAACCAGACCCGCATGCTGGTGACGATGGGCAACATCTCCTCTTCATCGAAGGTCGCCGTTTGCAGGCTTACCTCCTGGCTAAAGCTGGCCACTGCCCCCTCAGCCGCGCCCACAGCCGTCCCTGCGGCTGTGGAGTCGGATCCGTCCACGATGACCTGCACCTGTGGCGGTGGGGTCAGAGAGTCATCGAGTTGCTCGGCAAAGCCGGGGGGGATGACGATGGCTGCTGTGGCTTTCCCCCTGTCTATGAGTCTCCGTACCTCGTCCATATCTGTGAGATAATAATTTGCGTCAAAAGTTTCGGTGTTCTCCAGGGCCACGACCAGCGCCCGGCTGGCCCAGCTCCTGTCCTGATCCAGCACAGCCAGGGGCAGGTGCTCGATGGGTACCGATCCAGAGTAGGCGACCAGAGCCGTCTCTAGCAGAGCTCCAAAGACAGCCATGAACCATAGAAGTGTATTCCGCCGCAGTTGGATCAACTCTTTGATGACCAGCGTCCGGATTCGTCCTAACATCGCGCCTTCCTCCGGGCAAAGTCCCATACACCCACCTGCTCCCGCCGGATTTGGCAATCCGGCGGGCATGGCCTGGATTCGGCAATCCAGACCGAGCGCAGTGGGGTATTGCATTTCTTTTCAGCTCAGTTTCTTCCTGAACAGCGACATGCTCAACAGCAAGAAGAGCCCACCCATGCCCAACAGGGCCACCGCATAGCCCCACAACGGGCCGAGGCCCTGCCCCTTGGTGAACATTCCCCGGCTGATCATCACAAAATGGGTGGTGGGGACCATCAGCGATTCCATCTTCACCAGGGGTCCCATGCTGACCAGGGGCAGGAGCAGACCCGACAGGAAGAAGCCTGAGAAGAGAAAGATCAGCATTGAGGTCAGCATGGCTGCCTGCTGATCGTGGATGATGGCCGATAGCATCAGGGCGATGCTGAGGCTGGCGAATAGGAAGTCAACCGAAAGCAGCAGGTAGAGCAATAGGTTGCCCTGGAAGGGAACATCGAAAATGAAGACAGCCTCCGCCACGCACAGTACCACGCTGAGCAGGCCAGTGAAGACGTAGGGCACGAGCTTGCCCACTAACAGTTCCGAGCGCGAGATAGGGGTGGCGATCAGGCCTTCCAGCGTCCCTCGCTCTTTCTCCCGTGTGATGGCCAGTGTGGTGGCCATGGCCGGCATGGACATCACCACGGCCACGAGGGCGGGGATAATGCCCACGGTGAATTTCATAGATGGATTGTACCAGGTGCTTAGGCGCAGGTCAATGGGAGAAAGATGCTCCACGGGGGTGCCGGCCTGGTCCAACCGGGCAGCGATCAACTGAGCGGCAAAGTTCTCTGTAGGCAGGACGATGTGCCGGATGGCATGGTCGGCCGTGTTGGGATCGGTGCCGTCAATGAGGACTTGCAACCCCACGGTGCGGCCCATCTCCAGATTGTCCTTGAAACCCTGCGGGATAATCACCGCTGCTCTGATCTTATCGGCCATGAACCAGCGTTCGATCTGGTGGTAGCTGCCAGCCTGGTAGCTGAGATCCAGGTCCTCGGCGCTCTTCAGTTGGGCCAGATATTGCCGCGACGTGGAGCTCTTGTCCTGATCAAGAAAAGCGACCCTCACGTTTTTAATGTCAACGGAAAAGGCAAAGCCCATAGTGAACAGCAACAAGAGAGGTGCCAGAGTGACCAGGATAAAGGACAACTGGTCCCGCAGGATGTGCCACAGTTCCTTTTGCATCACGGAGAGGGTCTTCCTGATGCTCATTACTCACTTCCCTCTGCTGTCAGTCCATTCAAAAGCGTCTCGACGAAGACCTGGCTGACTCGCTCAAGATCCATGTCTGGCACCAGCATGATGTAGGCTGCTAGGCCGTCGTAGGCAGCCATCATCGCCCAGACCAGTTGCTCCGCGTCCACCGGTTTGAACTCGCCGTTTCTGATACCTTGTTCGATGATCTCTACAACGATATCCTTATATTGGACGAGCAGGCCGACCCACAACTGACCAGCTTCCTCACGACGGGAACTTGATGCCCAAAACTCAAGGAACAGGCTGAAAAAGCCTTTGGCCTTTTTACTGAGATTGGCCGCCGACTGTGCCAGAGCACGCAGCTTGTCAGAAGCGGTCGTGTACTGTTCCAGAGCAGCGACAGCCTCCTCGCCAACATCCATAAGAAGCGACATGATGGCTGCGGCAAACAAATCGTCCTTGCTCTTGAAGTACCAGTAAAGACTCCCCTTGCTCAGGCCACTTTCGGCGGCGATGTCATCCATGGTGGTGTTGTTATAGCCCTTGCGGGTGAAGCAGGCTAATGCTGCCTGAATGATCTGAGCTCGCCGTTCGTCGGCCACGTCTACTTTCGGTGACATGCCTTTCCTTCCAGGGACAAGCACTATGTCCTCTGTACTATCAAGCTGCCGCTTCACTTGGTGGCCTGAATCTCTGAGGTTCTGAAGATGTATACTCTGTGCAGTACCGGTAGGCGTCTCCCACTGTCTCAATCTGCCAGGCGACTTCCAGCGGGATAGCTACCCCAAGTTCCTCCAGACGCAGCATCATATCAACCATCCGAATAGAGTCCACGCAGAGGTCAGAGAAGAACGATGCCTCAGGAACGATCCTTTCTTCTTCCACTTCCAACTCCCTGGCTATCATTTTCCTGAATTCCTCGAACGTGAGCTTGATACTCTGTGGTTTTGTCATTTTCCCCCACCTCCATTGCTGGTTCGCTGCTGGTAACGATGCTTTTCTCCCTGCTTGAGCTCATCCTGGCCTTTGAGAAGTCCTCAGGCCGTTTCACGCTCTCCCGCCTGCCCTTTCCCCAGTGCCATTTCACGCAGTTTGAATTTCTGGGGTTTGCCGCTCGCGGACCGGGGGAAGTCGTTGGCAAAACGCACCCGGTCGGGAACCTTGTAGACCTCCATCCCCAGACGGCAGTAGTCGAGGACTTCGCGGGCTGTCATCTCCGCCCCTTTCTCCAGGATGACAAAAGCCCACACCCGTTCTCCGGCTATGGGGGCTGGAACGCCTACCACGGCCACTTCCTTGACCTTGTCGTGGGCGGCCAGATAAGTCTCAATCTCGGCCGGGTAGATGTTTTGCCCTCCCCGGATGATCATGTCTTTTTTGCGTCCCACGATGCGCAGGTAGCCCTGCTCGTCTATGGTGGCCAAGTCACCAGTGTAGTACCACCCCCCTTCGTCCACAGCCTCCGCTGTCTTGTCTGGAGCGCGCCAGTAGCCCATCATCACACTGTCGCCACGACAGGCTAGCTCGCCCACCTGACCGGGTGGCAGTTCGCGCCGCTCATCGTCTACAATCTTGATCTCCATACCTGGCATGGCCTGTCCCACCGTCTCCGCTTGCAGATCGTCCGAGTCTTCCAGGCTCGTGGCCGCGATTCCTCCGGCCAGCTCGGTGGTACCGAAGCCAATGTGCATGGCACACCCGAACCGCTTCTGAATCTGGCGGGCCAGGTCGGGCGGACAGGGCGCGGAGCCGGTGCCACAAATGATAAGCGAGGAAAGGTCGTAACGGTCCAGGTCCTTCATACCCACCATGATGGACAGGGCCATGGGTACCGCAACCAGGATCGTTACTCGTTCCCTCTCGATGAGTTCTAGCGCCTCTTGGGGGTGGAACCTGGGCATGATGACCAGCTTGTCGCCCATGAATAAGGCTTGCAGCATCACTTCTAACCCGGTGGGGGTATGGAATCCCGCGGTTGAAAGGAGGGTCTGGGGCCGGCCTGCGGCCCGCAGCAGGCGCTCCCCGTACCTGGCTAGGGCCTTGGCAAAGCGCTCCATCGTTGCCAGTGAGGGCCTTATGCGCCACAACTCGCGGATCTTGAGGCTGGCGATCACTGGGCTCATCAAGCTCCGGTGACTGTGCATGGTGCCCTTGGGAACGCCCGTCGTCCCCGACGTGTAGAGGAGTGCCAGGAGGTCATCGGGGGAGACATCAGGCGGGCGAAAAGAGACCGGCCCTTCGACAAGCCTTCGGCGTGAGCGCTCAGTCGAACGTTCAGGACGCTGCTCTGTTGACAGCAAATCGGCCAGGCACAAATGGACCCCTGTTCCTGCCTCGGCCGAGATGACGTGGCGCAGACTGGGCACCTCTGGCTGTACGTCCTCGATCATTCGCCTGCCTTCGGCCGTCCCCAGCCAACCAGATGTCACTACGGCCACTGGTTCCGAATCCCGCAGGAGGTAGTCTATTTGACGAGGATGTAGTTGGGGGTTGATGGGAACCATGACCGCGCCGAGTTCGGCCAGGGTGAAGAAGAGATAGACGAACTCCGGGCCTGGGGGCAAAGCGGCCGCCACCTTATCCCCTTTGCCGACGCCCAGTCCCTCCAGACCGCGGGCCAAGGCTGTGATTCTGTCTGCCACCTGGCCATAGGTGGCCCGTACTTGGCCGCAGACCAGAGCCTCCCGCCGAGGTTGGCCACTGGCCACATGCCGGAAGGCTTCAGCCATAGTCATACTTGTCGCTATCATCGAATTACTGCCCCCTTGTGCTGTACATAGTAGATCACGATTTTGGAGCAGAGCGGGCTCCCATGCCCGCGAATCGGCGGCCCTTCGGCTGCGCTCAGGACAGGCGTGGGAGCCGCCTCTGCTGGCAATCCATGATCTATTCACCAGACCTCCGTCTGGTAGATACGGTAGTGCTTGTAGCGTTCCGCTCCAAGGCGCCCGGCGAGGTAGTTGACCGCCAAATTCTCTTCAGAGGTCAGGGACCCATCCAGCCATTTGTATCCTTTGGCGAACATGACCTTGAGGGTCTCTAAGTAAAGAAGGGCATCAATGCCCTGCCGCCGATACTCCTCCAGAATGCCCATGAGCTTGAAGGTGATGACATCAATGCGGCGTTTGTACCACCACAGCTTGAGCCAGCCCAAAGGGGAGAGCCGACCATTGAGATGGATCAGGACACGGTTGATGTCGGGGACGGAGACACAGAATCCGATGGGCTGGCCATCCACCTCGGCGAAGAGGACCAGGTCAGGGTCCATGAAGGGACGTATCCCGTCAGCAAGGCGGCGGAACTGAGCCCGGCTCATAGGCACGTGATCGCGCAGGTGGGTGAGGGTGGCGTCAAAGAGATGATGAGCAGTGGCCACCTCTTCCTCCCAGTTCTCGAAGCGAATCTTGCGGATGGTGACGCCGCTGCGACCGCGGGCTGCATCGGCCACCCGAAGGAGTTCGGGGGGGATGTTTTCCAGTTCGGCACCAATCTGCGAGCGAAAGGCACGCCAGGCGTAGTCATCAACGAATTTCTCCATGCCATAACGCTCGAGCAAGGTTTTGTAGTAGGATGGCGTATGAGCAGCTAGCATGACGGGGGGGCAATCAGCACCCTCAATCAGCACACCGGGGGTGTCGTTGTGGGTAAAGTTGGTGGGGCCGCGCAGAATCGTCATGCCCCGCGCTTTCACCCATTGGCGAGCAGTGTCCAGCAGACGCTCGGCCACGGCATAGTCCTCGATGACTTCGAAGAATCCAAACCCTCCCACCTTCTCGTTAAAGTGCTCGGTGGCCAGATCGTTGACGAAAGGGGCGATCGTCCCTACGACTTCCCGGCCCCGGCGGGCCAGGAAAAGGGCTACCTCGGCGTGTTTGTGGAAAGGGTTCTTCTCAGGGTTCAGATAATCGAGGCGTTCGGAAATCAAAGGGGGGACCCAGTTGGGATCGCCTTTGTAGACGCACCAGGGGAACTTGACGAAAGCGAGCAGATCGCGCCTAGTGGTGACCTCTTGGATGCGAATGGATGATACCATTTCCTTTTCCTCCGCAAGAGTGTCATGGATTCCTCAACACCAGCTTCCCTATCGGACAGCAGCCTTTTTCTGCCAGCTTGCAGTGGCTGCAGACGAGCCTGGGATGTGGGGCCAGGCCAGCGACCAGCAAGGCTACTAAAGCCCCCAGCAACACCAGGCGCAACGCACTGTAGCCAACCACCAGCGAGACGATGCCGCCCACCAGGGGCAAGAGCAAGACAATAGCCAGAAGCAGCATGACCGCCTTCTGGGAGGCCGTCTGGCCGAACTCTTCTTCCTGGCCTTTCTTGAAGAGGCGGGCGACAATTCTGCCGACGCCTGTCCACAGCGCCTGTCGTAGTAGTAGCAGCGGGCGCAGATGAGGGCCAGCATGGCGTATCCCGTCAGTGCCAGCAGGACAAGGTACCCCACCGCGAACCAAACCCCCAGTTGGGCCAGGATGATCACCCCGACGACCATCGCCCCGCCCAGGGTGAGGAGGTTATAGATCACTGTGGTCCTGGGAAAACCCTCATAATATTCCATCGTTCACGTTCTCCCTTGGCCTATCACTGAACCAGAGATGGGTGTATCTATCGCGCAAGCGTTTGGCCATCCGCGGTCAGTAATCACCTGTCCACGATTAGGCTGAAAGCTGACGGTTGAACGCTTGCCTTCGTGTCTAGCGCTTGATCCTGCGCAGGAGCCAGAGCACGATCAGAGCGAACCCCCAAGAGTCGGCCAGTATGCCTACCAGGAGAAGCCACCTGGGCATGTTCCCCAGGCCGATGGCCTCCAAGCCCCATAGGTACCATGGCACACCCCAGGCCAGAGCAATGATAACGCTGGCCAGGATGTCTACCACCAGGCCGTAGGGCGGTTCGCTCTTGAACAGCGGCGGGACCAACGACCCGATCAGCACACCGCCCACAACCAGCAGGATAACCAGAATAATCGGAAGCATAGCAAAATCCTCCTTTCATAACAGCGCAAGAGCGCATGGCTAGTAAACTGACCAGTCAGCCTAGACTGACCAGTCAGTTTAATTATAGCACCAAAAGGAGGATTTGTCAAGGGGCAACCATCATTGGATGAAATTTTTAAGGTTGAGTCAGAAACCACAGATCTCCCCCCGCCGTAGAGGGCCAGGTTCAGGCCTCACCTCTCGCAACAGCGCAGGAGCGCGCGGCTGGTAAACGGACCGGTCGGCCTATACTGACCAGTCAGTTTAACTGTGGCACTAAAAGGTAAATCTGTCAAGGTCTGACTTGACATATCACTCTATTTTATGTATAATAGACGTGGATTATGTCTGGTATGCCTGGAAATCGTGGCCTGGACCAAGGGCCCCCATACTTACTATGGAGGGTAGTACCATGAAAAGAAAAACAATCTTTCTTATTGCCCTGGCTTTGAGCCTTTTTCTGATCGGCCTCCTTCTGGCCGGTGGGACAATGGCTGGTGAGCCTACCCTACGCATCACCATTAGCCCCCGATCGGGGATGCCTGGCACGGCGATCAGTGTGACCGGTGAAGGCGCTCACGCCGACAAACCGGTGAAGGTGGCTTTCGTCACCTCTGGTGAGGGAGGTACCTCTCTGACTGAGGTCGAAGTCACCCCGCAGGCCGACGGGACTTTCGCGACCACTATCAATGTGCCCGACGAAGCGGAGTGTAAAACCTACGCTGTCCGCGCCGAGCAGACCAATCCCGCCACCGGCAACCTCATCCACTACTGGTGGAATAGCTTTACTGTCATCGGTACTGCAGAGGTCACTCCCGGCGCGCCTGCTCCCGTCGTGCCTACCACCACGGCGACCTCCACCGCCACCGTCGAGCCCACCATCTCCACGACAGTCACCGTCACGGCCACGGCGACCGCTACCTCCGTCGCGACCACCGCTGCTACCCCCACCACGGGCGGGATGCCAACTACCGGCGGAGAAAGCTCAGAGTCCAGCAATACGATGGTCGTCGTCATCGCCATCCTTGCCGCCTTTGGGGTAGTGGTGGCCCTTGGTGTTGGCCTCCGGCAAGCGCGAAAAACTTAAAACTCCAAAGCCCGATCCCGGCGTGAATCCTATGCGCGTCACCGTTGGGCTGTGTTCAAAGTCTCACATGCCCTAGGCCGTCGAAGGGTGGTATGCGTTCAGGTGGTCGTGTAGAACCGCCCCAAAGACGCCTCTGAAGGGTGCTTAAAGTCTCGCGCGAGGCCCTTAGAGATTCGGGTCTCGGTTTTGCTCTTTTTGTGCGACTAATAAAGAAACCCACTCTTTTCGAGTGGGTTTCTCGTTTCTCCAGAAGGTCAGCCCTGGGCAAGGGCCAGGGCCAGCGCTTCTGGAAGGCCCACGTCATCGCCCATCCTCAACCCCTTTTTCCCCTCCCAAAAGTGAGGCCGGTGGGCCAATACTCCACACTGGGAACAGGGAGAGGGGAATCGGAGGGACACTTGCCACGCCCCGCGACCTGCCGCGCAGTCTCCGGGCAGGGGCATAGTTGACAAGAAGATTACTTGCATTGTAAAATA
>JBGVTF010000324.1:0-7349 GCA_041862415.1 Anaerolineae bacterium
GCTGACTCTAGCCCGGCGCTCTGAGGCGCTCCTCTGCCCATTTAGCCAGGCATTCCACTGAGCAGAAATCCCAGGAGGCCCAATCTTCCTGCTTCTCCGGCTCGAGGCGCACTTCATACCAGCCCCATCCCTCGAACAGAGAGACCTCATCGGGTACCTCCACCCGCTTGTGGCACTGATCGCACTCAGCGATGCGCTTCATGTGAATGGTCATGGTATCACCTCCTGTCAGTCCCACGTCAGGCTGACATTTCCCTCACCTGCCGGTAAGCCGACAGACGACTGGTCAACTCGTTTTCTGTGATCTCCCCCCGTCGGGATGCCGCCCGTGCCCGCCGGACCTCCGCCCACAACCCCAACCTCACAATGCGCCGCGCCGTCCATTTAAATAGGCGGCTGTAATGCTTCGCGAACAGTTGATAGCGACTTTTCCAGAGAGCCACGAACATTTCATTTCGGAATTGGCCAGTGCTGCGGGCCACGTGGTGCACGATCTCGGCCTCCGGCACGCACCAGATACTCCACCCGGCAGCCTTGATCCTCAGACACCAGTCTATCTCCTCACAGTAGATGAAGAACCGCTCGTCGAGGAGCCCCACCTGTTCGATGGCCTCCCGCCGCACCATCAACGCGGCCCCCAGCGGGTGATCAATGGGAAAGGGCTCGCCAGCCTGGTAAACGCGGCGGGGGTAACGGCCGTTCAGGCGGGAGTCCGTCAGGCGGTAGTTGATGGGGAAGAAATCGAGAGAGACCTGCAACAGCGTGGGGAAGGCAAAGGCCGAATGTTGGAAGCTGCCATCACTGTGAAGCAGCCTGGCCCCACAGGCCCCTGCCCGTGGGTTCTCGTCCATGAAGCGAACCAGCGTGGTCAAGGCACTCTCGCCCACAATGGTATCGGGGTTGAGCAATAACACGTATTCAGGGGGTTGGGGATGAGGGGTATCTTCCGTCCCATACCCCAGAGCCCTTAACGCCTGGTTGTTGGCCGCTGCGAAGCCGCGATTGTCCTGGTTGGCGATGAGCCTGGCCTGGGGGAAATGCTTTCGCACCATCGCCGCGCTGCCGTCGCGGGAAGCGTTGTCAACGACGATAACCTCGCTGACCAGGGTGGACTCTGCCAGGCTGGCGTAAACCGAGTCCAGACATTCCTTCAAGAGCTGTTCTGTATTGAAACTGACTATGACGATGGAAAGATCCGCTTTCATCACCTGACGCTATCAGAATTCTCTTCTGGAGTAGCGAAACTTGTTTCGCGCTCGGCCGGCGCAGAACAAGATTTCGGCGAGCTCAGTCGAGCCGTTCTGCTACTCCGCCAGCGGGCCAAGTTTCTTTGGTCCATTGAACCTGCAGACCGAAGCTCATTATAGCCTACCAGCCCACAAAAGGCAAGCCCCCTCTATCCCTTCTCTGATGAGACACAGGGGGCTCAGTCCTATTCTGTAATCGCAGCTATCTTCTGTAAATGTTATGCTTGCCTATCGTACGGAATCGAAAGTCTCGTACCTCCCTGCTTCCAAATCCTCAAGTCCTTTTTTCATATTGGCTTGACTTTCAGGTGTCCAATGCCAGAACTGGTCTCTGCGGATCAAGCCCAAATCGGCTGCTATTTCCATCTCTTCAATGGTGAGCCCTGTTCTTTCTCTCATCTTCCGCTTTATGTCCTCAATGACGCCAAGTCTAACTGCCTTCAGGTAGACCTCTTCGTCTTCCGCCAAGCCGAATCGCTCTTTTATGGCCTCTGATAGAAGATCGGGGCTAAATTTCTCCAAGACAGTCATGTTTGCTATCATCCTTTATCGAGATTTTGTTCATGGCGATGTTTCTCATTTGCCCTTGCCCGAATCACTTGTGTGTCTAATTGTACCACACTCCCCGCCTGGTTGCAAGGGCCAGATCTCAAAATCCTATGTTGATCACCTGCGGGTCAACGTGGTCGTTGACGTTGCGCACGTCTTCGTGGATCAGGCCCGCCCAATAGTGGGGGGCAATGCGCGGCGGCTTGTCAATGATCTGCAGGTGTCCGATGATAGTGGCCCGCTGGCCGGGCATCAAATACTTCTCGCCGTTGATGACCGTCAACTCGGCGTCGCTGCCTAGGGCAAAGCGATAGGGGTAAGGCCGGCCGCTGGAGTTGCCCTCAAAGTCAATGCCGAAGCGCCAGGCCCCCGGCTCTTCGTACCAACCCAGGGTGTTGAAATTCTCGCTGGTGGTGTAAGTGGTGCCGGGAGGCGGCCCCGTGGTGCGGACAGGCACCGAACCAAAGTTCTCCACCGTGGCGGTGAAGGTCAGCGTGCCTCCCAGGGGGACCACCTCGGGATGAAACTCGACGAAGGCGTTGACGATGTCGGCGCGGGGCACACCGCCCTGCTCGATGGTCAGGGTGCTGGTCTCCCGCACCTTGTTGCCTACCAGGTCCTCAGCCTCAGCGACCACGGTGTAGGTGCCGTCGGCCGGCGGAGTGGCCCCCAGGTCTACCCCGCCTTCGTAATCATAGGTATGCACCCCGGGCATCCTGGGTTTGGCCGCTCCTTCTTTCTCAGCCACGGGATACTTGTTGCCCTCTTCGTCGAGGAGATAGACCCGCAGCTCGCTCACCTCCTTATTGAGGTAGAAAGTAATAGTCACCCGGTCGTCAAAGCCATCCTGGTTGGGGGTGAAAGCCTGTGGATAGACGGAGAAGTTGCGCAGTTCGGGCAGCACTGTATCAGCGTCAACAATGGTGAAAGGGCCTTCTACCTTCTGAGTATGACCGTTCAGATCGGTCGCCTCCAGCCCCCAGGTATAAGTGCCGTCAGGCAGCATCCGTCCCTCCACCACTCCTGGGAAGTAGACGCCGTATTTGCCCGACGAACGGCGCTTGTTCTCGCGGAAGTAGTGTTTTTCACCCTCAGCGTCGAGGAAATATATGGACAGGTCAGCACTGCGCCGCAATTTGTACTCGATGCGGGTTACATCGTCCCGCCCATCGGCATTGGGTGAGATGACGTCGGGAGCGACCTTGACATCGTATAGAAGGGGCCGCGAGATGCAGCCCACTGCGAGCACGCTCAACAAAATCAGTCCAACAAGCACCGATAGACGCATCCGTTCCAACCTCCCCAGGTATTGCTCCAGCCGGACGACAGTCCGGCGGACCTTCCGGAGTGGCGAAACTCGTTTCGCGCTTGGCTGGCGCAGAACAAGTTCTGCCACTCCGACAACGAGCTAACTCGTGACTAGTTGACTCTCCTCTCCAGTGTACCAGAAGGGGAGCCAATAGTCAAATACTCACTCCACCTGCACCTCGCACAGCAGGACCCCGGTTTCCACAGGTTGACCGTTTTCATCGAGAACAGGCAGCGGTTCCATAGTCGTTGGCAGGTAGAGCCCCACTTCGATCTGGTAGCGCCCCGGCGGCGCTTCCGCCGAGACGACGACAGGGTACTCCTCCCGCAAGATGTCGCCAGCCAGCCACTGAGACGAAGGGTAGAACTCGCCACCCAGCTTGCGATCCCAACCGCCATAGAGAGTCCCATCCTCAGCGAGGAGGTGAGTGAAAGCTGTGTAATCGCCCTCCACCGCGCCGCGCGTTCTCCAGTAAAGGGCCAGGTAGATGGTCTCACCGGGCTCAAAGACCAACGCTTCTGTCTCCGCCTGGGCCGCGGCCAGTTCCCTCTGCCGCCTGTCCCGCAGCCATTGCCCCTTGGTCAGTTCGTAGCCTACCAACTGCATGTCGTCAGCGAAATCAACGGTGACGGGATGTTGGACCGGTGGCTCAACGAAGAAATGCGGTTTGTCTTCCAAAGAGAAGAGGAGCAGGGCCGGGCCATGGAATTTGGCTCCCACCCCCAGCCGCAGCGTGTTGGCCACCAGCTCGTTGAGCACCAGGCGGGCCGGGTCGGCCAGGCGCTCCTGCCAGAGGATCAGCCAGACCCGCCGGTGATGGGCCACGATCTCATTGAGGGTGTCGGCCACCAACTTTCGGTTTACCGGTTGCTCCACCGAAGCCACCAGCCTGGGCGGGATAGGATAGGCCGCCAGGCCCAGGCGATTGTAGTAATCCAGGATGGGATAGGCGTGACCGCCCACAATGATGATGGCATCGTCCTCCCAGGCGTTGGCCTCAATGTAGCCCAACACAGTCCGAAAGTCGTCCCTGGCGTACTCCTCCACGAAGTAGCCATTGTGCAGAGACTGGACAGCTCCGACAAGGATGACCGTAAACAGGATAACGGCCAGTCCTGCCCAGCGGCGATAAGCCCTCAACGTGGCCAGCCCTTTGGCCGCCAGCAGGTAATAGGCTGGGGTAACCAGGAGCAGATAACGGGGAGCGTACTTGGGATGGCGATAGGAGATGACCAGCGCAGCCAGGGTTGGCACCATCAGATAGAGCAGCACCAGGGAGAATCCCTGCCAGCGGGGTCGGGGTTCGGACCGCCGGAAGGCAGGCGATGCGCCTCCCACCCCCAAAGCCAGCAGAAAAGCCGTGGCCGTCCAGCCAGCCCGGTCAAGGGGCAGAGTCAGGCCGGCGGAGAAGGCGACGACGGTATCCAAGAGGAATCTCTCCAGGTCCAGGATGCCCGGCCAATAGGTGGCGTTGCGGGCGTACTCCCTGAGCACGATGCCGACCCAGGGCAGGAAACCCAGGCCGATGCTCACCTGGGAGAGGAGCCAGGCCCGCAGGAAGGGCACCCTGGGGCGGCTGCGCCAGGCCCACAGGAGGACAAAAAGACTCTGGAAAAGAAGAACAAAGCAGGCATAGAGGTGAGCGTAGGGAGCGGCCAGGGCGGCCAGGGTGTAGGCCAGCCATAAGGAGCGCCGTCCCTTTTGCAACGCCAGCAAGAGCAGATAACTCGAAAGGAGCCCCAGGAAGGTGGCCAGGGTGTACATCCGCGCTTCCTGGGCGTACCAGACGTGGAAGGGAGAGATGGCCATCAGCAGGGCGGCGGCCATCCCTTCCCCGGTGCCGAAGGCTCGCCGTCCCAAAACGTAGACCAGGGGCACCAGCAACACGCTCCAGAAGAGGGCCGTGAAACGCAGGGCGAACTCGCTATGACCAGCCACAGACATCCAGAGGTAGAAAAGGATGAAATAGAGAGGCGGATGGTCGCTGTCCGAGATGACGTCCAGCATAGCCCCCAGGCTGTCCTGGTGAGCGAAGTAATAGCTCTGCCCCTCGTCGTACCAAAAGCTCTGATGCCCCAGGCCATAGACGCGCAGGGTAAAAGCCAGGAATACCACCAGGCTCAAGATGATAATCGTTTGACGTTGCCTATGGGGCTGCAGAGTAATAACTTCCGCTCCCGCCGGATTTGCAATCCGGCGGTCCGGCGCCTGGATTACAAATCCAGCCGGAGCACAGCGGGAAGCTAGATCTTTGCGAGCCCCAGGGGATGCTCTTTCCAACTTTACTCTACCCTCACTTCTGCTAACAACACTCTATCTTCAGTGGGCTGGCCAGCCTCGTCCGAGACCTGCCCTTCGACCCTTCGACGGGGCTCAGGACAGGCTTCGCTCAGGACAGGCAGGCGAGGCAGGGCCGGATCGCCTGCGTCGTACAGGCCCACCTCGATGACATAGTCGCCCGGAGGGGCCTGGGGGTCAACGGCCAACTGATACTCATCTCTGATGATTTCTCCAGGCACCCAGCCTGTCGTGGGGCGAGCGCCGCTCACCGGGATTCCATCGTGCTGGGCCCAGATGCGGCCGTCGGCGTCCAGGAGATGGGTGAACACGGTGTAAGACTTTTCCATCTCGGTCCGGGCCTGCCAATACAGAGTCAGATGCAAGGTCTCCCCAGGCTCCACCGTGGACGTGTCCAGGTCCGCGCCGACGAGAGTCACCAGGCCCCCAAAGTTAGCCCCGCTGGGGTATTGGGTCTCAGGTGCGGTGAAGACCCGTTCTGTGGGTTCGATCTCCAGGCTTGTCAACGTGACTCTCCCATCCAGTGGTCGGTCTGACTCAGCCACCAACCCGATCTGCAGCCGGGCCTGACCAGGCCGGGCCTCGATGGGCACCGTGAAATCGTATTGGCCGCGCCACACCTCACCCGCCACCCAGCGACTCGTCGGATAAGCCCGTACCAAAGGCGAGAACCTCTCCTCCCCCACCACTTTACCTTTCTCATCCACCATAGCGACTGTCAACGAGTAGTCCTCGCCCACGTCGGCCAGCGCCTGCCAGAACAGCATCAGGTACAGGCTGTCGCCGGGCTGCACTGCGGCCTGGCCCAGTTCGTAGCCCAGCAGGGCGATGCGCCCGCCAAAGTCGGCCTCCAGCGGCTGGCTGATCCCTAGTTCCTCTCTGGAAGGCGGCTGTAACAACGAACCTTTGGCCACAGTCACCGCCCCGATGACGGCACTCGCGCCCCTGGCCACCCCGTCGGCATCCACGACGTCCAGGCCCTCAGGCCGCGCCTCCGAGTAGAGGACCACTTCCAACTGGTACTCCCCTGGTGGGGTGCCTGGCAGCACGGGCAGGGCGTAGCGGCCGAAGAGGAGTTCACCCACCTTCCAGCGCGTGGTGGGATACAGATAGGCCGCCGGCCGCCGGTCAAGGTAGCCCCAGTAGTGACCCTCCTCGTCGCGCAGACGCAGGGAGACCTTGTAGTCATCGTCCAACGGCTGCTCTGCCCGCCAATAAAGCGTAAGACGTGAAGCGTGAGGCGTGAAACGTGAATCATCGTAGCCGAGGAGTTTGATCTGGCCTTCAAAGTTGATCTCGGTCGGGTGTTGGATGTCCGGCTGCGAAGAGAAGCGCACGCCCTCCGGCAGGGCAAAGTGGCGCAGGCGCACGTGCCACAAATCCTCGGCCTCGAGAAGCTTGCCCTTCTCCTCCAGCATCATGAGCAGGAAGCCGTTGGGGTCAACTACCTCGTCCTGCCACAATACCACCCACACGCCGCTTTTGCCTTCCAGGGCGCGGTTCAGATCGGCGGCCACGCCAAAGTTGAGGGTGTGTTCGGTGGATAGGGTCCGCTCGGCGGGGATAGGGTACCAGTTGCGACCGCGATAGTAGTAGGTGAAGACAGGGTACATGTGGCCGGAGGTGAGGATGACGGTCTCATCTGGCCCGATGTGTTCCTCGATGCGTCGGGCCACCCCGCGAAAGTCGGCCTTGGTGAAATGGATGTTGAAGTAGTTGTTGTAATCGGCGTAGGCGGAGGTGGTCAGAATGAAAAGCGAGCAAATAGCGAATGGCGAATAGCGAATGGCGAATGACCTTTTCCACTTTCCGCCTTGTTGAAGGAGGGTTGCCAAGCCACTGGCGATGATGAGTATGAAAGCCGGGGAGGAAAGCATCAGGTAGCGCGGGCTGAATTTGGGAATGCGGTAGGAGAGGGCGATGATGAGGGCTGTGGGAAGGAGCAA
>JBGVTF010000325.1:0-8118 GCA_041862415.1 Anaerolineae bacterium
CTGCTGGTCGCGTATGGCCGCCACATGGCCGGGCAATTGAATCGAGACGAGATGGGACGGCTGCTGGCAGAGGATATACCCAGAGAGCTGGATGTGTCCAAAGCTGCGGTGCTGCTGTCTAAAGGTCGCAGTCTGGTGGCCACCGACGATGCTACCCAACGATTGCCGGTTCACCATGCAGCGGTCCGCTGGGTCGCATCGGGTGGCGAGGCGATGCGTGTGGCGGGACGCCTGCGCGAGTTGATCGCGCAGGGGCGCACTGACATGGCTTGGACAGCGGTGTGGGTGCCGTTGATGCGTGGTGCTGATCTCTACGGTGTCTGGTTGCTGGGCGAGCGTGCCAACAGATTAGCCTATGCGCCGGAAGACCTGCGCTGGCTGACGACTTTGGCTCGGCAGGCGGCCATCGTTTTGGAAACCATCCGTTACGCCGAGCAAGAACAACAACTGGCAAATGAAATGCAAGCCCTCTATCGCCAGGCCGTGTCGGCCCGCGAAACGGAACGCGAGCGGCTGGCTCGCGAGTTGCACGATGGTGTGCTACAAGACTTGTGCGCTGTTACCCGTGATCTGAAAGCTCTGGAAGCCCAATCGGACAACCAGACACCGTTCGAGGCTCTGATCGCCTGTTCTGGGGAATGTGTACAGACACTGCGAGACATCTGCCAAGACCTACGCCCGCCGTTGCTATCAAACAACCCGACTTTGGCACTCAAGGCCCTGGTGGAGCGGCTGGATGCCCACTCGCCAGCGCCCATTCACATCGAAATCTCTGCGGAGGATTTAAACATACCTGATGAGACTGCCTTGGCGATCTACCGCATTGCCCAAGAAGCGCTGTACAATGCCATCCAGCACGCCGACGCGTCAGAAATCGCCCTGCGCTTAACCCAGTACCCTGACCGATTGCGTATGACGATCACTGATGATGGTCGGGGCATCGCCAACAGTTCGGATCTGCGACGCTTTGTCACGGAGGGACATTTCGGTTTGGCTGGCATGCGTGAGCGCGCGGCGATGATTGGAGGGCACTTGGAAGTGCAGTCTGCTCTGGATTACGGTACTGTGGTGATCTTGGAAGTCCCTTCGACAAGCTCAGGGCAGGCCCCTTGTTGATCAACCTGTGGCGCAATAGTGCCGCTTGGCTCCCCTTGCAAAGCAGAAAGTCCTGTTACATACTCTGCTTTCTCTAAATCAGATATGGTCTCTCTACCTATCCAGGTCTACATCTGCCGTCGTGGCCGATACTGGATGGCCTCGGCCATCCCATATCCCGCTGGCTCCAGAACTCCCGCCAGGAGCTCTTGAACACGATTACTTGTCTCCTGCTCACGGAAGTAGGTCGGAGGTATGATGCATCGCACCGGTTCTCCATCCCTTCGACTTCGCTCAGGACAGGCCCAGGTGAAAGTGACCCGGATCTGGGGCTGTGGAACGGCGACTACGATCATGGACCTGGCTTCTGGCAGACTGTCGGGGGGACTGAAAGCAAACCGGGTAAGCCATTCCTGGTAGAATTCCTCATAAAATAGACCCGGCTTGTAGCGTCCTTCGATTTCCTCTTGCAGGTCACCCAGGTGTTGGATGGCTACGACACGCCCCTTATAACCCCGTTCTTCCAATTGAGAAGACAGTTCTTCCGACATTTGGATTCCTCCTTCAGTACTTACGCAGTTGGCAGATATATGTGGGCAGACCATATCGTCCTGCTCATCAAAGACACTAATTGCCCGAATTCCATTCCGCAGCCTGTCCAAGCACCTGCCTGCCTGATGATGAGGCGCGCCGCTCTTTCAGCCGCTGACCTGCGTCTATTAGCAGGGTACCCAGGCCGTGCATCACCCATTCGAGCAGGCTGGGCCGGCTGGAACGCCCCGCCTGGGCTTGGTTCAGCAACTGACAGACTCCGACCTGCCTCAACCGACGGTACTTTTCTACACTGTTCAATAACTCTGCCGTCACCGCATTCATGATTCTATTCTCCTTTTCTCACTGTTCTTGAACTTCAAAATCGGGTTCATGGAATCCTTGCTACAAAAGCTTGCTTTCCTCACACTGGCTATTGCTCATCGGCTCAGCGGGTGCGATTGGCAGCCCGAAGCGCAGGGGCTGCAGTTGCAGCACCATAGCGTTCTTGCAGATGCCATCCCCAGCCGACCAGACGGCGCCCCAGCCAGGTCAGTGCCCGGCGGTAGAAAAGGTTTCGCCTTTCCTCTCCTGTCCGCGCCTGCCTGACGAGCCGGGCTCTTTCCGCCTGGCGTAACAGGTCTTTGTAATGCTCTCGACGAACTAGAAAATCTCTCTCATTTGGTAACATGATGCGCCTCCTTCTTGACATCCTGCTCGTAACCTGCTATACTTATTATGCTGGTTATATTATACCACAATTTTTCTAACCTGTCAAGAACCTTTTGATAGTTAGGAGAACCTCATGGATGAAGCCGGAACCAATGCAGGCAATCTCAAACTTCTAGGTGGGCGGTTGAGTCTGGACTTTGCCAACACGGCCGACCGGCATGCCAGTGACCATCCGGTTGAGTTTCTCACAAGCTACTCTGACCTCGTGGCCTGGAGCCAGCACGTAGGCATCTTGACAGATCACCAGGTGCAGCGCCTGCTCAAAGAAGCAGCACGCCGTCCTGTGGACGCGAGCGCAGTTCTCGAACGGGCCATCGCCCTACGGGAAGCGATCTACCGGATTTTCTTGGCGATCTCACATGGGCGTCCGCCACAAGCGGCCGACCTTGCTATATTCAATGCCGAACTATCCGGGGCGCTGGCCCAGTCGCGGATCGTCTCGACAGCGGAGGGCTTCGCCTGGGATTGGGCTGGTGCCGAGGAAGCGCTGGATCAGATGCTCTGGCCGGTGGTGCACGATGCGGCAGGTTTGCTGACCTCCGAGGAGCTGGACAGGGTAGGGCAATGTGCAGACGATTGGTGCGGCTGGCTCTTTCTCGACACGAGCCGGAACCGCAGCCGCCGGTGGTGCTCCATGGAGGACTGCGGCAATCGGGCCAAGGCCCGCCGGAACTACGAGCGGAAACGTGCCGTCAGGAGAGGTACCTGTGCAAAGTAGTACTGCTCTGTTAATCATTGACGTTCAGGTAGGGATGTTTGACGAGAGCGATCCTGTTCACCGAGGTGATGAATTGCTGGCAACAATCAGCGATCTAATCACTAGGGCACGTAACGCTGGCATCCCAGTTATCTATGTCCAGCACAGCGTACTGTGTCGACACTACCTGTCGTCGAGCATATAGCCTGGGCTATGATGTGACACTGGCGCAAGACGCCCACAGCACCTGGGACACCGAGTATCTCAAGGCATCGCAAATCATTGACCACCACAATCAGGTATTGGCAGGCTGGTTTGTGACGCTGAAAGAGGCGCGCATGATTGAATTTGACAGGGTTTACACAAACACGTAACCGGCGCAGACCCGGACTGGTGGATAGAATACTCCGGATAACTACCAGTACGCCTTCCATATGAGTCCAGTAGCCGAGGAGGAGAAAAGACGATGAAGGATTCGCAAGTGGTTTTGAGCAAATTAGAAGAAATCCGTGCTGAGACGCTGCGACGCCTGGATAACCTAACACAGGAGCAGCTTGACTGGCGTCCTCCACAAGCAGATGACGAGGAAGCGTGGTCGCTGGGCGAGGTCTTCATGCACCTCGCCATTGACGAATTCTACCTGCGTGAATTGATCGCGCGGCCTCTGCTGGAGGGTATCAAGCCGCCCGACGGTGTGCGCTTTCTCCCACCGCCGCCACCGTATGGAACGCCAAAAGAGGTGATTCAATTCTGGTTCGAGCGTGCTCGCCTGCAAACTCGTCGCTTCTTCGATGACTGGCCGTCTGATGCCGATTTAGATGTGACGCACGAGGGCGGTCTAGAGGCGATGAACGGTCTGGGATGGTTTGAAGGCTATGGTGGGCACGAAGCGTTTCATTACCAACAGATCGATCACTTGGTCTCACAATTGCTTCAGTCTACATAGGCATGATCGGAGCGCACTCACAACATTTCTGAGCGGACACCGCTCTGCAACGCGCGCTAGGGCAGGTTATCGGCGTCTCGCCCGAAGAGATCATCTTTTGCCATCTTGAGTCATCAGATGTAATACATCGCATGCTACAGCGTATTTACTAGTAGAGACACCCGGGAGCCTCTTTGAGAGATGACGATGGATGGTACCGTCACAGTGTTACCGAATGAGCGGGCGCTGGTGGCCCGTGCTACGGCCGAGCCGGCTGCCTTCGCCGCTATCTATGACCACTACTTCCCGCGCGTCTACAACTATGTGCGCTATCGCGTCGGCGATGCAGAGATGGCCGACGATCTCACTGCTCAGGTCTTTGAGCGGGCTCTGGCCAGCATCGGCCGCTATCGCCTGAAGCGAGGACCGTTTGCCGCCTGGCTGTTTGCCATCGCCCGCAATGCCGTCAGCGACTATCTTCGTGCTCAGAGGCGGCGCTGTTGGCTCTCGCTCGAAGTGCTGCGCGACCGGGCCAGTACCGAGCCCCAACCTGAGGAAGTCGCCATTCGCGACGAAACTCGTGCCGAGCTGCTGGCAGCCGTGGCCCGTCTGAGCGACCGGGAGCGAGATCTCATCGCCCTCAAGTTCGCGGCCGGGCTGACCAACCGTCGCATCGCCAAGCTCACCGGCCTGAGTGAGAGCAACGTGGGCGTGATCTTGTACCGGGCCGTGCGACGGCTGCGGGCTGAGTTGCCTGCACCGCCTGTACCGCAATAGTGGTGCAACAGTGGTGAGCACTGAGGAGGGAGACCATGAACGAGCGAGATTGGGCTGATCGCTTCAGCCGTGAGGTGGATAGCCCTCTGAACGAGGCGGGGCGAACGGACTCTAAACCGATCCCGACCGAGTATCGTCAGACTCTCGACCTGGCCCGCACCCTGGTCACGACTGACTTTAGTGCCGAGAGCCAGGTGCGTCAGACGCTTCGGCGCCGATTGCTGAACCAGGTTGACGCGCGGGAAGGGTGGCAACGACGAAAGGAGTTTACCATGCGTACCTTTTTCCGAAAACGACGCCCTGCTGTAATCCTGGCATCCGTCGTCTTGGCGGCCCTCCTTGTAGTTACGCTGGCCTGGCCTAGAGCCCTGACGGCTGCGGCGCAAGGCATCTACAATGTCATTCAGCGCATTGTCGTGGGACCGTATACTGAGGTTGTGCAGGTCGAATTCCAGGACGAGCCAAGCGAGCCACCGACCTTGTCGCCCGATGTGTGGGTCGTCGAGACCGAGATTGGCGGCTTCGCCGGCAACGTACTTCCTGGCGTGGAGCCCACCGTGCACTCGGTGACAGATTTCGTGGAGGCGCAGGAACTCACCTCCTTCCATCTCCGAGCGCCGAACCACCTTCCAGAGGGTTACACCCTGCGCGAGATCAAGCTGGCAGCGGGTAACGCGTTCCTGTTCTACGGTGGCGCTGGCCATGACATCATCGTCGTCCAGATGTTGGTAGGGCCGCAACCCAGCGATGATCCCAACGTAGGTATTGGGGTCATGGGGGGTTGGTTCACCAATGGCCCAGTGGAAGAGGTGGATCTGGACGGGCGCCCAGCGGCTTGGTTAGATGGCCACAGCCTGACGTGGGAAGCGGACAGCGTCAGCTACACGGTAGGCGGGCTCGACCTGAGCCTGCCTGAAGCGATTCGCATCGCTGAATCGCTAGAGTGAGTCACAGCAAGCTGTCAACTGAATAGCAGTTTACATCCGGGCAGGGGCATTTCGTCCCTGCCCATCTTTGGGGGGGGAAGAACAACAAGATCGTAGCCTGTCTGGTGATCAGCTCACCTACTACTCAGTTCAGGACCCTGGGCTATTCACAAAATCTGACGAAGAGCCGACATTTCTTGCATTTCTCAGATTAAGGTGGAACCTTTTTAGCCCTCAGCCCGTCTAGATCATGGAAAGCCAATCAGGTCAACGAACTCAATCTACTGCCCGCCTCCCGCCGCCGCCAGCCCGACTGGGCTGGCGGTGCGTATCCATGGTAGCCGAGCCGGGCAAGGGGCGATGGTTGCGGTGCAGTTGCCGATGAGTGATGTTACAGAACGATAACACGTTGTTTCAAGACTGTGACATGGCTGCCATATCCTTGTAACACTCCTGTGGTATCTTGGGGTCATACACGGTAAGACCAATTGATGAAAGGAGACCCCTAATGTTTCGCTTCCTAATCAGCTTCGCCCTTGTTTTCCTGCTGGCGAGCACGCCCCTTCGACAGGCTGAGGACATCGCCTACGCACAGGGGCCGGTGGTGCAGCACACTGACCCGTTCTGGCAGGCTTCGTACTGGAACAATATGACACTTTCCGGTAACCCTGTGGTGCAGAGTGCCGAGGCACACCTCGACTGGGACTGGGCCAGCGGCTCGCCGCACGCCAGCGTCAACGCCGACCGCTTCTCGGCGCGTTGGACGCGCTACATAGACATGTCGGCGGGCACCTACCGCTTCACCGCCACCAGTGATGACGGCATCCGCGTCTACGTTGACAACCGTCTCATCATTGATCAGTGGTATGACCATCCAGCTCAGACTTATACCGGCGACGTCAGCCTGGCAGCAGGGCATCACCTGGTCGTGGTGGAATACTACGAGAATATGGGCTATGCCGTAGCCAAGGTTTCGTGGGCGCCCGCCCCTGATACGCCCCACAACTGGCGTGGCGAGTACTTCAACAACCGTTGGCTCGGCGGTTCGCCCGTCCTGGTGCGTGACGACGCCAATCTCGGCTTCAACTGGAGCTATGGTTCGCCAGCGGCGGGTATTCCCGGCGACAATTTCTCTGTCCGCTGGACGCGCACCTTTCACTTTGAGCCTGGTTCGTACCGTTTCACGACGACGACCGACGACGGTGTGCGCCTGTGGGTGAACGGTCACCTGCTGATTGACCAATGGCGCGATCAATCGCTCACTCCCCATAATGGCACGATCTACCTGTCGGGTGACGCGCCGATCAAGATGGAATACTATGAGCACGGCGGCTTGGCAGCGGCGTGGTTGACGTGGGACCGCACGGACGATGACCCTCCTCCACCGCCCAATGCTGTTGTCGTGGATGACGCCGACCAGGGCTTTGTCAAAGGCGGCTCGACGACCGGTTGGCATACGGCTGCCGAGGGCTACGGCGGCCGCCTGATCTGGACCCGGAACAACGACCGGGTGCGATACAACTACAACTGGGCGCGCTGGTATCCCGATCTCACACCGGGACGCTACGAGGTCTTTGTCTACATCCCCGAGCGCTACAGCACGACCTCAAGCGCGCGCTACTGGGTGTCCCACCGCGATGGCTCCACGCTGCGCCGCGTGGCCCAGTCAGCCAATGGCAACCGCTGGGTTTCGCTCGGCACCTACTGGTTCCATGGCACCCGCGACGACTATGTGTCCCTCGCCGACGTGACGTACGAACCACGCCTGTCGCGCCTGATCGCCTTTGATGCGGCCAAGTGGGAGCCTCGCTAATCGTTTTGGGATGGGTGTCCGGTGCTTGCCAGGTACGATCGCATACCGTCGTGGCAGTACCGGGCACCTGCAGAAAAAAAGAGTCCATCGAAGTCGAAGCCGAATCAGACAAAGGTGATAGTTCCCTTATGATAGTTTTACTCAATAGGAGAGTGTAATGCCCAAGCAAAGATATCGCCATCCGTCCATTCTATCTATCTTGCTCCTTGTGTTTACCCTGCTTTTCCCCACAGCGTGTGGCACCCTGGAAGTGGGTGTCGAGCGCACCGCCACGCCCGACCGAGCCGCTGCAACGGTGGCCGCCCTGGCGACTGAAAACGCCCGCCTGTCGGCCCAGGCAACCATGTTGGCGGCAACACCCACCCCAACCCCTCTCCCTGCCACACCCACCCCCACTCCAGGCCTCGGCACAGTGACAGGCCGCATTTGCTTTCCCAGCGAGCGGATTCCAGCCATGACTGCCTATTTCCAGAACATCAACACCAACCAGGTTATCGAGATGGCTGTTGGGGAGAATCAACCGTCGTATAGCATTGACCTGCCGCCCGGAGAGTATATTGCCTATGTCTGGATGCCCGATTTCGTAATGGGTGGATTGTACTCCGAGTTTGTGCTATGTGGC
>JBGVTF010000326.1:0-3552 GCA_041862415.1 Anaerolineae bacterium
GGGAGATCAAGATCCTCTTCAACTCTGCCCGGCGCTGCGAGGTCCACAAGCTGCTGGGAGGCCAGATCGAGTTTGAGGAGAGATTGGCAGGAAGTTTATGATGAAAACCATCAACGAGCCAGTGTCAGTGGAGGCCCGCTTCGACGAGGAAGGCACGGTGACACCCACGGCTTTCACCTGGCAGGGCCGGACCTATCATATCAGTGACGTCGGACGGCGGTGGACGGAAACCGACGGCCCCCACCGCCTGTACCATTGCCTGGTCATGACCCCCACCGGGGAAACCTTTGAGCTGTGCCTCGATACCTCCACCCTGCAGTGGAGAATCGTGAGGGCCTGGCAAAGGCCAAAGGTGGTCTAGTACAGCCCACGGGCGCAAGACTTCCAAAGTCGGGCAGACTTCGGAAGTCTCAATCGTGTGCAACCTGAGAACTGAATAGCCCTGAATAGCCAATATGTCCTATTGACATTTGGAATCAGTAATGCTATAATAAATAGCAACAAGCAGCGACTCATACTGCGCCATCGTTGTCCTAGTCACAGCCAGCAGTCAGCACGAGGGGGTGCAAGCGCAAGATAATGAGAGCCGATCTTCTCTTACGAATCAGGAGGGGTCGGCTTTTGCTGTTTTTTGTATCGGTGCGGATTCGCGGGTCACGGACGGCTCGACTGAGCTGGCCGAAGTCCCGCTGAGAGCCTGGCTCTCTGATGAAAGGAGGTGCTGCCTGTACAACAGAACGCCAAACATCGTTGGTCACATTAGAGGACCATGACCCTGAAGCTTTACCTTGTTGACAATTGACGATTAGGAGGAGGGACCATTATGCGTGGCAAATACGTCTTGATCGTTGTCGTGTTGCTCACCCTGGCTTTCGGTGTGGGGCGCTTATCAGCCGCGCCTGGAACGCTGGATTCCCCCGCTTCGCCCGATTCGACGTCCTCGTACACCCTGGAGGAAATCTATAACCGCCTGAACGATGGCACGGCGGGTGCGCAGAGCACCTTTACGGAACCGTCCAGCGGGCCGGGCACGGGGACCATGCACACCCTGAATCAGATCATGGACAAGGCCCCGGCTGCGGACAACACCGATGGCGCCGTGCCGGCCGAGGTGCTGACCGGCAAAACCTACTGGAGCCTGCGCACTGATGGCAGTGGTGGCAGTAGTTGGGGGCTGGAAACGGGTACGGCCGCGGCCGGGGACAACGTCTCGGGGCCGGAGGGGGCCAGGACGTTCACCATTCCGGACGGGTTTTATGCCGGGTCAAAGACAGCCACGGCCAATGATTCAGATTTGGCAGCGGGCAATATCGCGAGCGGGGTTAGCATCTTTGAGGTGACCGGCGCGGCCATCGTAGCGACCGGAGACGCCACAGCCAGCGATGTCTTGACCGGCAAGACGTTTTCCAATGCGAGCGGGGCCGGGATTGCCGGCACCATGCCAGACAACGGGGCGGTGGTCATTACACCCACGACGACGAACACGGTAATTGTGGGAGGCTACCACAACGGTTCGGGCTATGTGGTGGGGGATGCCGACCTGGTGGCCGGCAATATCATAAGCGGGGTTGAGATCTTTGGCGTATCGGGTGAGCGGCATGGCGGTTGCGTCTGCACAGGCGTTCTTAATGGAACCCGGTGGTGTGATAATGAAGATGGCACTGTAACGGATCTGACCACGTGCCTTGTGTGGTTGAAAAAGGCCGACTGGGGTGGACTGAAGCCATGGGAAGACTGCGAAAACCATGATGATGTTCATTCGAGAGTGGCGGCTTTGGAGGCTGGAGCTGCTGCTGCAGACTTGAGTGATGGCTCAGAACCGGGCGATTGGCGGTTGCCCACGCTAAGGGAGTTAGATGGGTTAACGTATGGGTCTGAAGCTGTGCTGGCGTCGACGCCGCGTGCTTTCACCGGCGTCCAATCGAGCCACTATTGGTCGAGTCTGGCTGTCGGGATGGTTGCTGTGGCCTGGGACCTGGATGACGCCCACATCTATTACTGCCTTAGGTCGGACTCCCGCTTGGTCTGGCCCGTGCGTGGCGAACAATAGAAGCCTTGGTGCTTTGGGCGCTTTGACGAAAGGGCCACCGCGCGCGATTTTTTCGACCTGTGCGGTTAAGTGCGTGCCTTAGCCACAAGCCGCCCTGAGCTAAAGCTCTGGACTAAAAGAGCAAAGCCCTACGGGCTGGATCCAGCCCCGAAGGGGCTTGGCCCTCTCAGCGCGGGGACTTTAGCCCCGCGCAGTCTGGGGCTAATCGCAAGGCTTGGATTTTTGGGAGGAACCAATTATGATGAGAAAGGTTAGCATACACATTCTACGGGCCGTATTGGCGGCCGGCATCGTATTGGGCCTGTCCGGCGTGGCCCTTCGACTTCGCTCAGGACAGGCCCTGGCGGCTACGGGCAACATCGACCCGGTTGACAAGTGGGCCTGGGGGACCAACGTCGGCTGGATCAACTTTCGCCCCGAGCACGGCGGGGTGACGGTCTATCCCGATCATCTGGAAGGCACCGCCTGGGCGGAGAACGTCGGCTGGATCAGGCTGGGCACCCATACCGGAGGTAGCCCCCATACCTATGACAATGCCTCTAGTACCGACTATGGCGTGAACAACGATGGCTCTGGCCATCTTTCCGGCTACGCCTGGGGGACCAACGTGGGCTGGATCAACTTTAGCCCCACCTACGGCGGGGTGACCGTAGACCCGGCCAGCGGCAGCTTTGACGGCTACGCCTGGGGAGAGAACATCGGCTGGATTCACTTCAAGAACACGGACCCCACGTACAACGTCCTCACCGATTGGAGGAACTTTTACTATTATCTGCCGATCCTATTCAAGAGCTACGTTCCGCCCGTCCCTCCCCCCGCCGCGCCCGACCTGGTGGTGGATAGCCTGGTCGCCACCAGCACTGCCGTGACCGTGACCATCAGGAACGCGGGGACGACAGCGGTCAACGATGAGTTCTGGGTGGACGTCTACTTCGACCCCAGCGAGACGCCGAGCCTCAACCATCCCTGGAACACCATCGCCGACCACGGGGTGGTGTGGGGCGTGACCACGGCCATCCCAGTTGGCGGCAGCCTGGTTCTGACCACCGATGCCAGTGACCCCTACTACGTCCCAGATTACAGCAGCACCCCTCCGCTGCCGGTGGGTGCTGAGGTGTGGGCCCTGGTGGACTCGGTGGACCCTAGCACCACCTACGGCGCGGTGCAGGAGAGCGACGAGGGCAACAACCTCTACGGGCCGGTCACGTCAACCGCAGCAACAGGTGAAGCGGCGCCGGTTTTCAGGCAAAGCCAGCCCGCCTCAAGGGAGGGGTTGCCGCCCAGGTAGCCCCCAGAAGTCTGCAAGCCGGGTTCTCCCCCCTGGGAGGGGGACTGGTAGCCTGGCGAAAATAAGCGGCCGGTTATTTGCTCAGAGGGGATCGCCAGTTATACGTAGTTTGACCACCTCGGCGAGAGGGTGTATAATTCTCAAGCCAGGAGGCCAAACCGATGAAACAAGCCATAGAACGATTTGAACGGTACATCAAGGCACGCTATCCCAA
>JBGVTF010000327.1:0-16084 GCA_041862415.1 Anaerolineae bacterium
ACCTTTGGCTTGTTTCCGTTAACGACGTTTATCAGCGGTTCACATGTGTTAACCATACCATCCACCCTAGCTCCCGACCGCATTGGTGCTCGCAGTCGTCATCGCCCCTCACGGTTGGATGACCACCCTTGTCGGGGTGAGGCTACCTTGTCCCAAGAGCTTCGTACCACCGGATTACTCCAGTCGCACGTCTTGGTAGGGTACCAATGGCAGAACATTGGGTTACGTCCTGATTGTTATCATCCGTAACAGATTTGAGCGCGACTTCGTGTCGCAATCGAGCGAACGGATCGCAGATGCGCGGGTTAAGTGGGCACTTTTGCGACAAACAAACCTTGCTACCAGACATATCATTACCTGCTGAGCAACTGCTCAATCTCCGCCATCTGTTCAGCCCTCAATGGACCAAATTGCATCGCTTCCGCATTTTCCCTTGCCTGGGCAACGCTTCTAATCCCTGGAATAGGGATCGTCCTCTCATTGCGTCCCCATGTCCAGGCCAGCGCGCCCTGGGGTAGTGTCCGCCCATCACTGGTCAGTACCTCACCAATAGCGTCAAGCTTCTCAAGGCTCGGGACGAGCCATTCGCGCCGGAAGTGGTCGCTATCACGAAGGTCATTTTGCGCGAATTTCGAGTCAGCAGTGTATTTGCCGGTGAGGGCGCCTCGTGCCAATGGCCCCCTGTTGATGCTAGCCAGACCAAATTCATCGCATACGGCCAACATTTCTGGTGCGTCTACGATAACGTTGAGCCTATGCTCAATGGCAACACAATGTTCGCTCACGGCAAACACGCGGGCTCCCTCAGGATGGTCAGTGCTCCAGCCGAAAAAGCGCACCTTGCCCTCTGAAACTAACTCCTCAAGCGCATCACGAACTGTGGCCGCTTTTGATGGAGAATAGCGGTTTATGTGGAATAGATAGAGATCAATGTAATCGGTGTTTAGACGGCGTAGGCTGGCCTCGCAATCCTGGCGTAGATTGGTCACCACCTTGTCGCTGTTCAAGTCGCCGTCGTAGAATTCGACTCTTCTGGCTTCCTCGTCAACCATGTAGCCGAACTTGGTGGCTATCACCACTTGACCCCGCCGTCCAGCGATGGCGCGACCCAATACCCGTTCGCTGTGTCCATAGCCATAGTTGGCAGCTGTGTCAAAGAAGTCGAGCCCCAGATCTAGCGCGCAGTGAATAGCGCGGATTGACTCGCCGTCGTTAACCTCACCCCAGCCCGCCTGATTACCGTGAATCGTCCAAGGTCCGCCAATAGCCCAACATCCCATTCCCATAGCACTGACTTGAATGCCACTGCGCCCCAACTTTCGCTTCATCGTATGTTACTTCCTTTTCTTTCCGCCCTGGTTGCCAATCCGACGTGCGCGCCCAAGGACACAGATCAACGCTGATCTCGATCTCATGAAACCATATCAGCGTGAATCTGCGTCCCTGTCGAAGCTGATGCCAAACTCGCAGCCTCCAGTGCCTAACGTGACACGCGGCCGGAGGCGTCGCCGCCCATCAGCTTCCCCACCTCGGCCATGCTGACCAGGTCAAAGTCGCCTGCCGCCACCAATTCCTTCGTGATCAACTTACCCAATCCCCACGCAGGCCACCCTGGTCTCGAACCAGGCAAGGGTCCTAACATCGCCTTGACGAACCCTGGCCCACTCCTACTACTTTCTGACCTGTCAGGCGACGTTGACCTTACCGGGCCAGCCACCCCCCGTCCACTGGCACAATTGCGCCGTGTATGTAGTTCGAGGCGACCGAGGCCAGGAACACCACCGCGCCTTTCAGGTCTTCCGGCTCTCCCCACTCTCCTGCTGGGATGCGGGCCAGGATGGCTGGGTTCCGCACGGGGTCAGCGCGCAAGGGAGCCGTGTTGTCGGTCGCTATGTAACCTGGCGCGATGGCGTTCACATTGATGCCCTTTGCCGCCCATTCGTTGGCCAGCGCGCGGGTCAGCCCGGCCACCCCACTCTTGGACGCCGTGTAAGGAGGGATCAGAATCCCGCCCTGGAACGAGAGCATGGAAGCGATGTTGATGATCTTGCCGCCCCCTTGCCTGACCATCACCCGCGCCGCTGCTTGCGAGAGGAAAAAAAGCGCCTTCAGATTCACCTGGATCACATCGTCCCAATCCTGCTCACTGAACTCCAGCGCGGGTGCCCGACGAATGATGCCGGCATTGTTGATCAGGATGTCCAGCCGGCCCAGCTTGCGGACTACCTGATCCGCTACTTCGTTCAGCCGGGTGACGGTGGCCCCTCGCAGGTCACACTGCACCGGCAGAAAGCGCCTGCCTAGCGCTTCGACCTGGACCTGCGTTTCCTCGTAGCGGGTCAGATACAGGCCGGCGATGTCCGCGCCCGCCTCTGCCAGGCCGATGGCCATGGCCTGTCCCAAGCCCCGGCCCACACCGGTGACCAGGGCGACCTTTCCGTCTAGCCGAAACAAGTCTAATACGCTCATCTCAGTGCCCTAATTCTCGCAACATCGGCACGGTGCGGCCCACCCAGCCCAGCGTGGGATCGTCCACCGTCGCCTGAACCCGGTGCTCGCCAGCCAGGAACCACAAGTAATAAGTCGTATACCCTGGCGCGCTGACGACGGTGTGGTAACCGATGGGAGCCATCATGATGGTGTTGTCCCGTACCGTAAAGTTCTCCTCTTCGCCTTGGTCGTTGTAGTAGTGACAGATGCCAAAGCCGTCCGCAGGGGTCACTTTGAAGAAATACATCTCTTCGTGGTAGGCCTCACGGGGCAGGTCGTCCACTTCATGCCTATGCGGAGGGTAGGTGCTCCAGTTGCCGCTGGGGGTAAAGGTTTCGCCCACGATGAGCCGTCGGGCGGGCAGGTCGGGCTGCGTGATCTGGGTCAGGATCTGGTGGAAGTAGCGCCTGAAATTGGCCGCGCCCCACACGCCATTCGCCACCCGCTCCGGGGGGATGACGTAGGGCTCTGTCTCTAGGTCGCTCGGTGCGCTGGTCATGGCGATCTGGACTGGCCCTTCAGCCGTGACCTGGTACTCGACGCCGATGGGCAGGTAGACGGAATGCGGCTTGCCGGCAAAGACGGTCGCCCGCCCGCCGACCTTCTCGAATCGCTTGCCGGCGGCCTCGAAGGTGGCCTTGCCGCCTAGGATCACGGTCAGCACCTCGCGCTCGCCGGTGTGAGAAGCGTACTGCTCCCCGGCAGGCAGCACCAGCAGGCCAAAGTCCAGCAGTTGGCACGGGTTGTGGGAAAGGGCGTTCAGTCCCTTCTCTGTCTCCAGTGATGCAAAGTATTTCATGTTCGCCTCCTTTTTCGTTAGGTTCTTCAGAGTTATGTATTGGAATACCTTTCCCAGTGGATGACCTATACCAGGGGCTTCTTTTCTTTGGTGGGCCATCCTATGGGCACACCAATAGGAACCAACGTGAGCAGTCGCTTCTCCTTGGGAACGCCCAGCCCTGTCCTAGCCAAACGTCAAACGAGAAATCTCGCCCTCACCCATACCTTCCACCGCAACCGGCATATGCCGACGACTCAGGGTCACCCCCTCGACCTCGGTGAAGAACACCTCGCAGAGGACATAGGCGGTGCAGCCCGGCTCCAGATGTCCACCGAAGGCGCCGTCGGGCGTGGAAAGTGCCACGTGGATGTGGGGCTCCCCATCCACCACCAGGCCATTCATCGAGAGAATTTCGATGCCCCCTTCGCCCCGGCCGAAGGCGTTTTCTGTCGGGATGCGGTTGTGAGTCACCCAGTGGAGGTGGTACGCGGCCAACGTGCCATACCCTCCCAGGACCACGGCCTGCCGGATGTTGGCCTTTTTGAGAAACTTCTGGATCGATTCGAGCACGTCTTCGCCCGGGTCCACGCGGAGGATATGGATCCTGCTGAGGTTCATAGAGGCAAATTCCATTACGAGTCAGACCTCCTTTGCAGACTTTCAAGGGTCATGTTGGTCACGCTCAGCTCCCTGATGTTGGAACAACTGAACAGGGGCTCTTGTTGCACAACACCGCTCACGTCACTCAGGACAAAGTCATCCACATCTTGACATTGTATGCCCTCAATGGCGTTTAGGTGCAGATTTTCCAAAATGAGATGTTCTATCCGCTGTTCCGGCAGTCCGCGAATCGCGATGGCCACTCCCGCACTGTCGCAGGTCACGTTCTTGATGCGGATGTTCCGAAAGATGGGCGGAGCATCTGACCTCGACGCCGCCGTGGAAGAGCCATAGAACATGTTCAGGACAATGGCTTCGCGCCGCAAGCCTGCCATTCTGATGTTCTCAAAGTAGACATTCTCGACGATGCCCCCGCGTCCGCGCATGGATTTGAGGCGGATGCCCTGATCGCCCCCTGTGACGTGGCAATCATGGACATACACGTTGCGGACCCCTCCCGACATCCCACTGCCAACGACTACTGCCCCGTGCCCCTCACTCATGGCACAGTTGCGGATCACAATGTTCTCGCAGGGCCTTCCTACGCGCCAGCCATCCTCGTTCATCCCGGAGTTGATGGCAATGCAGTCGTCGCCTGTGGAGAAAGAGCACCCTTCGACGAGGACGTTGCGGCAGGAATCGGGGTTGAGCCCATCGGTGTTGGGCCCTTCAGTCCTGACGGTGACACCCCGCACGAGGACGTTTTCACAATAGACGGGATGGATCGTCCACATTGGGCCATTGAGAAAGGTCACGCCTTCGACGAGCACGCTGCGGCAGTGGAGCGGTTGCAGGAATTGCGGTCTGAGGGCTGCCTCTTCCGTGCCGTAGATGCGCTTCTCGACTGGAATCTGGTTGAATTCGGCATCATAGAGCGTTTTAGCCGCCGCCTGTTGCAGCTTCTTCCAGTGCCACCATGCTTCGCCCTGACCGTCAAAAGTCCCCTCTCCAGTGACCGCAATGTTCTCACAGTCCCGGGCGTAGATAAGCGGAGAGTAGTTGTAACACTCTATCCCCTCCCAGCGCGTAAAAACGACAGGCAGATAGTCGGCGAAGCGCATGCTAAAACGTACCAGGGCATCACCTTCCAGGCGCAGGTTAACGTTGCTGCGCAAATGAATGGGTCCTGTCATCCACGTCCCCGCTGGTATCAGGACAACGCCGCCGCCTTCAACGTGACAAGCCTCGATGGCCCGGTGGAGGGCTTGGGTATTTACAGTTGTCCCATCATCCACAGCCCCAAAATCGCGGACGTCAAAGATGCGATCGGGGAAGGAAGGCGATTTTACTGGGGGCATATCAAACGGTAAGGACCGTTCTCTTTTCATGATTTCAACTCCACGTCTGGCCACGACTGCTTCAGTTTTTCCATCTCGACGCTTGCCAGGATAAACGGCCCTATGCCCTTGTAGTCGTTCGTCACAATCTTCTCGCTGATATAGTATTCAAATGAACCGTCTCGATACGGCTCTCCGCCCAAACCCGCAACACTACAGATCTGATCGAGGTTTACCAATCCTTGATCGTCAACTTCGACAAAGTGCTCCAATATTCCCCTATATCCTCTCGCAGCCACATCCAGATACTCCTCATCGAGATAACCCTTTCTGCCCCCTTTAACCATTGCGTAAACAAGCATGCATGACGCTGATGCCTCCAGGTAATTCCCTTGTCTGCCTGCCTGGTCAAGTACTTGATACCACAGGCCAGTAGACCGATCTTGAACAGCCGAGAGAGCACCGATCATATTTCCAAAGATTTCAATGATCTTCTCTCGCTCAGGATGGTCTTCCGGTAGATGATCCAACACGTCTGGAATCGCCATGGCGTGCCAACCCATTGCGCGTCCCCAGAAATTGGGAGAACACCCCGTCTCGGGATTGGCCCATTTCTGGCTTCTGCTTTCATCCCATCCATGGTAGAGCAACCCTGTTTTGGGATCGCGGGTGTGGCTTTCCACGAGCATGATTTGATGAGCAACATCGTCAAAACCCGCAGGTTCATTAAATGCCTTTGCAAACTTGGCATAGAAGGGGCCTGCCATATAAATGCCATCCAACCACATCTGATGAGGATAGATCTGTTTATGCCAGAAACCGCCTTCACTCGTACGCGGATGTGTTTCCAACTGCTTTCTCAGCAGGTAGGCGGCCTTTCTGTATCGTTCATCGCCTGTCGTGTTGTATAGAGGAAACAGCAGCTTCCCCGTGTTGATTTGATCAAGGTTGTATTCGTCAAGCCGGTACGTCTTGATATCACCTTCTGGGTCAACAAATTTATCAATGTTCCTCTTGATGTAATCGTAATACCTATCGTCGTTCGTTTTCAGCCACACCTGCTCAATTGACTTGAGTACCACTCCCCACTCGTAAGCCCATTTCTTTGCTAGCAATGGATGCCGTTTCATAACAGACTCGGCCATCCGAACCGACCATTCTGATGCTCCGCTCACGATTGTTTCCTCCTTTTTGAACTCATACCGCGAAGCTCAGCCGCATCAACTGGTCACCGAAGCGGATCTCCATCTGCTCGGCGGGTAACTCGGCGACGCAGTAGGGGTTTTCGTAGTGCTTGAAGCCGGTGATGGGCTGCTCCTCTCCGTTTCGCAGCAGCGGTCCTTCCCAGCCGAAGGCCAATGTCTCACCCCGCAGGGTAGTGCAGCACACCGATAGGCCCTCGAAGGCTACATCCAGCGCCAGCACCTTCTCCTGGAATGTCCCGAAGTCGCCGTCAAGCGCGGCCCGCCCCATGTGGCACAGCCAGACGTTGTGCTGCCCGTAGGAGCGTAGCTCGCGATAGGCATTGTCTCCCCGCGTGATAAACTCCAGCCCTCGGGCGGCGGTGAGAGCGAGGTAGCCCTCTCCCTTTTGGGCAAAGGTCCATGGATGGCCATCCGCGTCTCCCCGCAGCGCGTGCTCGTCGAAGGCATAGGCGGGGAAGTAGGCGTGCGTGAACCCCATCCAATCGTCCTCCGGCAGCTTGTGGACGGCGACCAGCACATCCTTCCACTGGGCGACCCGGGGCAGGACGACATTCCCATGCCAAAAGTTGGGGCGATGGGATCCCTCCTGGCTCACGCAGGGCGGATGGGTGACGAAGACGACCGCGTCGGGCCCCATAGTCGCCTGCCAGATATGCTGCTGGACGCCCTTCTCGCCGGGGTGGTAGTCCTGCGCCGAGCAGAGCATATAGTCCGGCGTCTTGTAGGTGACCTTGCTCACCTCCCAGGGGCCCGTGTCGTGGTCGTATGCCTCCTCCATCTCGCCCGCGTGACGCTCTCGGTTCCACACCTCCTCGGACAGATCAGTGGCGATGGCCTCGATGATCGGCGGAAGCTGGTACTGCTCCTGGCAGGCCAGGCCGACCGTCCCCAGCAAGTGCTGGTTGAAGGCACCCATGCCCCACATCAAGCGGCCGATGCCGGCCGTCGCCTCCAGGCGTCCGCCTTTGATTTGGGGGGCATAGGTGCGCCCGTGGGTGGAACCAAAGACGCCCCGGTACGAGTTGAGGGCCATGGTGAAGAACATCTTGTCCATGACGACAGTGGCCAGCTCGTACACCTGGGGTGTCTCGGCCAGGTCGGCCAGATGCGAAAGGGCCAGCAGGTCTTCCTCGAAATAGCAGTTGGAGTCCCACTCGCGGAACCCGGTGGTCCCCCGCTTGTGCAGCCAGGCGATGGCCAGCCGCTCGCCCTTCTCTCTGTGCCACTGACCGGTCTGCCCGGCGTTGGTGAAGGTCCGGTCGGGGTAGAGTTGCCCGGCCAGAATCTCGCATGCGTGGAACAGGATCTGGTGGTTCTCCGACCAGTACCACATGACGTCTTCTCCTGGCTCGTCCGCCCAGTATTTGAAGTTGAGGACGCATTCTTCTAGCGGCTGCCGGAGTTCCTCTGGGAATTCCGGGTTGTCCCAGTAGCGATGCATCACGCCTAGCAGGCCGACCATGTAGAAATCGCTGCAATCCTTGCGCTGGTTGATCCCCTCGATGGCTTCCAAGAAGATGCCCGTTTTGACGTCTGTCCAACGGCCGACCGCCATCTTGGCGATCTCGGAATAGATGTCGGTCTCCCGGTGGAAGGCGTCGTACAGCGCCTCTATGCGGCGCTCTGTATGGGTGCCATAGTTCTCCTGAGAATAGCGATTCCTGACCGTCCATAAGCCGACGCGGCGCGTGATGCGCATGTTGCCTTCGTAGTACTCTTTTGGCCGTGGCATCAGGACGGCATGGTAGTAGTCGTCTATGAGCTGGTAGGGGGTGCCGATATTGAAGTGGTTGCCAGCCGCTCCCATTCTCTGTGACTCTGAATAGATCCGGCCCTCCGGCGTCTGGACACGGATCATCAAGCTAGCCGATGTGGTCATATCCTCTGGCCAACGCACGGCGATTTTGTCATCATACACGTAGACGTCCTTCTCCAGGTATGCGGCCTCGAATACCTTTTCGAGGGTTTGGCGGCGGGCGACGGCCTCGATCGGGACGGGTACGAACACGTCAGCTCCCTCGGTATCTTCGGGGAGACCGGCGACCTGCAGCGCCATGGCGTAAGGACACTCGCGTGCGGCCACCTCCTCAAAGCGCACCAGGATCTCGTTATGCCCTTCCTGAAGAGTAGCTTGGAAAGAGACGCTGTGGGGAATCTGATGATAAAAGTGCTCCTGGCGATGGACGTGCTGGCCGTTCAGCCAGGCATCGGCGGGGCCGTTGGTCGTCAGGACGAGCGTCACCTCTTGGGGAAAGGGGCTCGCCACCCGGGCGTACGCCCAGGCCTGCAGGTAGTGGCAGGCATGGTAGAAAGCCGAGAGGTCCACGAAATGATCGTCCTGGCAGCGGTAATAGGACCATCGCAGTTCCGTGTCGCCCACCGTGAACTTGTCCCAATCCACAGGGGGCTCACTGATGCCTGAATCCTCCTCGTGGTAGTGGCGGGCAATTTGAGGCTTAAAGTCCTCCTCCTCGAAGCGGTCTAGGTCGGAGACAGGAATGGCCTGAGGACCAGCCACGATCCAGTTGTGAATGTAGCCGTTTTGAAGGTTGTAGACAGCATAGCAAACAGACATACCATGTTCCTCCTCAAAGGTTTGTTCCTGGGACGTGTCACCAATTGGGAGGGAATTTGAAGTGCATGCTCATCTCCTTGTTCCCCTCCATCGTGAGCAAATCCTCCAACGCAGCAACGGCCCTAGAGAACACGTCGGGCCTGGTGTCCCCGGCCCGACCTTAATGATGACGGAGAGCTGATGCTGATTGCACACCCCGAAAACTCCGATCACGACACGGCCGCTTCTTCGGGAGTCAGCCAGGGGGGAAATGGCATCCGCCGATCACTCAGATGGCCGATGTAGAGAAAGCGGTAGACATCGTGCACGTAGAAATGAGCGAAACGCTTCTCGGGGAGGACGTCCAGGAAGCGCGAAGCCACGAGCTCGGCCAGTTCCTCGTCCATCCCCGATTCGACCTTATAGTCGAAGTAGATCGCCAGGTCCTTGTCTGGCTCTTCGACAACGCGCCTGATCCCATATCTTTCCGGGAAGCAGTAGGCCGGCGCGTATCGTTCTAGGAGAAAGGTGCCGAACGCAGCAGAGTTGATGTAGGACTTGTGCTCGTAGAGAAAGTTGACAGTCTCCTGGGCCTCCTCGATAGTTTCGCCGGGGAAACCAAAAAAGAAGAACACGTGGTTCCAGATTCCGGCCTCTGAGCTTTCGCGCAGGATGCGCCCTATCTGCTCGATCTCAACGCCCTTGCCTATGCGCCGGACAACCAGCTCGGCGGCGGCTTCCAGGCCAAAGAGTAACATGCGACAGCCTCCCCGGTACATGCTCTCCAACAGCTCCTTTGATATCACCTTCTCGAAGCGCGCACACCCACCCCAATAGATCTGGGTATCCAATTCTTCCAGAAGCGACGACATGCCTCTCAGGTTACGCGGCGTGATCGCCTCGTCGGCGAAGAATATATGCCGGACGTCGTACTTCCCCTTAAGTTTTGTCATCTGATCGACGACCTGCTCCGCGCGCAGTTGGCAAAAAGACATCGGTCCTCCATAACCCACGTTGCAGAAGGCACACTTGCCGTGATAACAACCGCGCGAAGTAAGCAGCGGCAGCACCAACTCAGGGGAGAGATAACGATCGAGAGGCAGCCCGTCAAAGTCGGGCAGGGGGAGGTCGACGATCTTCTCCGGCTCCTCGTATGCCGTCACCCGAATCTGGTCGCCGTTCCGATGGCCGTCCCTGTAAATCAGATTGGGGACTTTCGAAAGGTCACGGTCAGCGTCGAGCACTTCAGCCAGGCGCAGAAGGGGCATCTCACCGTCAAATACAATGGCGCTGTCGAACAGATCGAACATCACGGGTACCCTGGGGAGCTCTTCACGCAACATCGAGATGTGCGGCCCCCCAACAGTGACGTGACAGGGAAAACCAGCCTCCTTAATCAGGTATCCCAGCGTCCCCCCGGCCAGCATCTGGCCCATCGTGGGAATTGAGATGCCGACGATGTCGGGTCGTTCGCGTTCGATATCGGCGATGACACCACGTCGGTAGATGTCGAGAAATATATTGTACTGTGGATCACGCACCGCTTGCAGCAGACTGTGGCTACTGTCAACCGGCAACGGGGGAATGTAACTTGACAGCCCAAGCGAGGCTGGATAGAAGGGCAGCGATGCGATCCCCAGGCACTGGAGCATGCACTCAAAAGCTTGCAAGCCGACGGGGCCATCGAAGAACGCGTCGCCACGGATCACGTCCATCGCCTCCTCGACCTGGGCGGCCAACCGCGGGCCGTAAGTCAATGCCCGCTCAACTTCTTCGCGCTTCGGCAGGACCAGCCGGGCAGGTCGCTGCTCGGCACGTGGTCCGTAGTCCTGGCGCAGGCGGGTGACAGCCCGTTCCACGTGGTCGCGCGTCAGAATCTCGTCGAGGGTCTCAAGGTTCAGATCGCGTTGAATGACCTCAACGCCGTGTGACCGCAGATAGGCCGTGAGCGCCGGCAGCGCCAGGTGTGGCATTGTCGGCGTCCAACTCGGCGGGAAGAGCAGCATGACCTTCACAATATCACCTGGCCTGACAATCTCAGTAGCTCACCACACCGAAAACGACAGGAAGCAATAATAAATCGGAGCAACAGCAAAACCATCGAACGCGCCGCGTCCGCAGACGCTCCACGTCCGACCGTCGCTTCAGCCGCTCCGTTTTTTTCGTTCCCTAGCAAATCGTCAGAATCAGTGTGGCAGAACAACAATCAAACAACCCCACAGCTCTCAGGCGCGGGGAAAGCAGCGGACCTTGTGTCCTGGTTCGACCTCAACCAGGGGAGGATCCTGTTGATCGCATACCCCGGCGACCGCTTCGCTACACCGGGGATGGAACAAGCAGCCCTTCGGGATCGCGTAGGGATCCGGCACCATACCACGGATGGATGCCAGTCGCTGCCGCCCTCGGGTCCTCTGGCCCAAACGGGGGATAGACTGCAGCAGGGCCTGCGTGTACGGATGTGCGGGATTGTGGAAGATGGTATCCACGTCTGCCTGTTCGACCACCTTACCCAGGTACATCACGGCCACGTCCTCCGTCATCTGAGCAATGACGCCCAGGTTGTGGGTGATGTACATGATGGCCATACCCAACTCGTGCTGAAGGCGGCGCATGAGCTGCAGAATCTGGGCCTCGGTGGTCACATCCAGCGCAGTGGTGGGCTCATCGGCGATGAGCAGGCTGGGGTAGCACGAGAGGGCCATGGCGATCATGCCTCGCTGGCGCATACCGCCGCTGAGCTCATGCGGATAGCGATCTATGGTGCGGCTAGGTTGAGGCATGCCTACTAGGTCCAGCATCTCTATCGCTTTCTCCCTGGCCTCAGCCTTAGACACCCCCTGGTGCAGGATGATAGCCTCCATAATCTGGTTGCCGACGGTGTGCACGGGACTCAGGGACATCATGGGCTCTTGAGGCACCAAGGCGATCTCGCACCCGCGTATGCTGCGAATCTCGGCACTCCTTGGGTCAAGGTCGGTCAGTTTCACCTCTTCGGTCACCATACAACCGTTGTTCCCTCCTAGAATCCGGTGAAGCGTGATCTCCCCCTCCACGATGCGCCCCGGCTTGGGCACGATGCGCAGAATCGAGCGGGCAGTAACCGACTTGCCGCATCCACTCTCGCCCACCACCCCCAGCGTGTGCTCACGCTTGATCTTCATATCAACCCCATCCACGGCACGGACGATTCCCTCGTCCAGGAAGAAGTAGGTTTTCAGGTTCTTTATCTCAAGGAGCACGTTATGGTTGCCGTTATTCTTCTCTTCCATACGGAGCACTCCTGGTGCTTATCGGGCGTAGGGATCGGAGGCGTCGCGCAGCCCATCTCCCACAAAGTTAAAGGCCAGAACGGCAGTGATGACGAAGAAAGCCGGCGCGAACACCCACGGCGCCAATGCCAGCGAGCGCACGTTCTGGGCCTCTTGCAGCAACACACCCCAACTGATGGCCGGCGCCCGCAGCCCCAGGCCAATGAAACTGAGGCCGGTTTCGGCCAGGATCATATTGGGGACGGCCAGGGTCAGCGAGGCGATAATGTAGCTGAGGAAAGAGGGCACCATGTGCCGCAGGATGATGCGTATCTGGCTGGAGCCGGCCAGGCGGGCGGCCATCACAAAGTCCTCCTCACGCAGAGCCAGGAAACGGCCGCGGACCACCCGCGCCATCCACGTCCAACCAATGAGGGAGAGGATCACCGTGATGCCAAAGTATATCCGCACAATGGGCCAGTTGGATGGCAGGGCGGCGCTGAGCGCCATCCACAGCGGGATGGAGGGTATGGTGCGGATGAACTCGATGACGCGCTGGATAATCGTGTCGGCTCTGCCGCCGTAATAGCCGGAGATGCCGCCGAGGATGATGCCCAGGGTCAGGCTCAAAAAGACGCCCACCAAGCCGATGGAGAGCGAAATGCGCGCGCCGTAACACAGGCGGGAGAAAATGTCCCGCCCCAGGCGATCTGCCCCCGCCAGAAAGACCCCCTGTTCCTCCTGCGGGACGGGCAAGCCAAAAAAGTGGAGGTCCGTCTTCCAGAGACCCCACATTTCGTACTCGGTGCCGTGGACGAAGAACTGGATCGGATACCGGGCCCCGGTGTCTTCCTCGTACAGGTAGCGCATTGTCTCTGGGTCTCGACCGTGCTCTATTCTGTAGACAAACGGCCAGTGGAAGTTGCCTTCGGCGTCGCGAATGTGGATGGGGCTGGGCGGCGCGAACTTGTACTTGACAAAGTACTCTCCGGGATCATAGGGGGCCACGAACTCGCAGAAGATGCCAACGAGATAGAACAGCCCCAGAATGCCCACACTGATCAGCGCCAGCTTGTGCTTGCGAAACCGCCACCACATCAACTTCCAGTAGGGGGCGACGTATATCTTCTCCTCCTCGCCTGTGATTTCCTCTTCGACGCTTTCGATTTCCTCGGCGGTGTTCTTCGCCTGTTCCAGGTCTGCCATTTGGCTCTATCCTCCCAGGCGAATGCGTGGATCGACCCACGCCAGCAGAATGTCCGAGATCAGCGTGCCGATGACGGTCAGCGTGCTCAAGAGCAGCAAGAAGCTCCCCGCCAGGTACATGTCCTGGGACGTCAGGGCCCGCAGCATCATCGGTCCGGTCGTCTGCAAACTGAGCACGTACGCGATCAGCGTCTGCCCGGAGATCAAGCTGGCCAGCGACCAGCCTACGGTGCTGAAGAAGGGGTTCATGGCCACCCGCACTGGGTACTTCCAGATCAGCTTGCCCTCCTTGAGCCCCTTGGCGCGCGCCGTCTCCACGTACGGCTTGTTCAGCTCGTCCAGCAGGTTGGCCCGCGTGGTGCGGATAGACCCGGCCGTGCCGTTTACGGCAATAATGAGGACGGGAATCCAGATGTGCTTGAGCAGATCCGCGACCTTGGGCCAGTTGACCAGCTTGGCGCCCCGCAGGATATCGAGCAGGAGGGCGATTCCCGAGCTGTCCTGTGGCGCCGCCGCGGCGCCACAGGCGGTCCGTTCGGCAGCGGCAGGGAACACCCATGGGGCCAACAGGCACTCCTGGGAGAACAGCCCCCCGACGTTCAACCCCAGCCGGGTCATGGCGAGCCACATGACAACCAGGGCAATCATAAAGCCCGGCGTGCCTACGCCGAAGAAGCTGATGACGGACATGACATAGTCGGGAATCGAGTACTGGTGCGTGGCCGAATAGACGCCGATCGGGATGGCCACGAACCAGCTTACCAGGAGTGCGAAGGCGGAGAGCGCCATCGTCAGCCCGATGCGCTCCCAGATCAGGTCTTTGACCGGTTTTTGCCACTCCATAGACTGGCCCCAGTCGCCGCGCAGGATGATGCCGCTGATCCACTTGTAGTACTGCACGTAGATGGGTTGGCCCAGCCCGTAGCGCTCCCTCAATGCCTCGAGCGATTGCACGTCGATTGGGCTACCCTCTATGCTCATCTGGGCCGCGTAGGTGGACAGATAATCGCCCGGCGGGAGTTGGATAACTGCGAAGGAGATTACCGAGATGATGAATAGGGTCGGGATCATGAGCAAGATGCGCCGCAGGATATAACCCAACATGTGTTTCCTCCAGAAACATCGCCTTGTTCAGATAGGCCGTAGTTCCGCAAGACTAACCCTGTGGGTAGCTGTCATTCTGAGCGTAGCAGCTTGCCCTGAGCGGAGTCGAAGGGAAGAATCTCGCCAGCGTGATGAAGAGCCTCAGTAGATCACCATTGTCACCCTGAGCGAAGCGAAGGGTCTCGTTCTTACAAGAAAAGACGGGGATTCTTCGTCGCTTCGCTCCTACTCAGAAACTTGTTGTTGTGGCGGCTTGCGCACGGGGATGAATCCACCATGCTACAGAGCAACACCCCGTGAACGGGGCTCAGTCGGACTTGTCCGACGTTGCTCTGTAGCCCGCCGACTTCATCGGCGGGCGGTCATCGCCGGAGTTTCTGCCACCAAGAAGGACGCCCCGCACCATGGAAGACTCAGAATGACGCAACGTTGCCTGTTTTGGGGTGCCAGTCTGCCCAATTCTCCGAAAATCGTGATCTACTGAGCCTCCTCAACACCATGATACTATGGAAGAGACTCTTCGCTTCCCTTCACTGCGTTCAGGGCGGGTTGCTCAGGGTGACAGGGCGAATTCTGCGCTATTGCCACAGGTCACTGGACACATCGGGTTGGAGGGCGGAACCAGGGTCCCGCCCTCCAACTGATGCATCACTTGACTTGCTACGACGAATGGCTTGCAGGATCCTCCCAGTAGTAGGTCTCCGTA
Source organism: Anaerolineae bacterium (assembly GCA_041862415.1). GTDB lineage: Bacteria > Chloroflexota > Anaerolineae > E26-bin7 > E26-bin7 > E26-bin7. The sequence goes on from JBGVTF010000327.1 coordinate 15,232, forward strand.
CCGAGGAAGTGCTCGTCAGCGACGGTGTCGTCCGACGGCATGCCATCCAGGTAGCCCCGGAAACCGTTCTTGACGATGCACGGGGCTGGCTGGTTGCCCAGGTAGCCGATCATGGGCAGCTCCTCGGCCCAGATATCGAGGATCTGGAAGAACAGTTCGTTCTGCTTGTCCGGGTCGATCTCCGCCTCGAGCTGGTCCCAGATGTTCCAGATGTCCCAGATCCAGTGGCCCTCGGGTGGCTCCTCGGCGTTGGGATCGTCGGGAGTCAGCAGGTATATGCCCCAGGCGCAGCCCCACGGACGGTCGAGCTTCTCCGCCCGGAAGATGGGGGCCCGCGGCGCAAGGGGCAGCAGCGTCCGGTCGCCGCCATACCAGGCGGCCTCGATGTCGTTGGCGGCCCAGCGCTCCTGGTACAGGGCGCGCTCGATGTACTTGTAGGCGCACTTGACGCCCACGTCGGCCAGGTATCCGACGAGCACCTGGGCCGAGTCCTCGTTGGCGGTGCCAGGCTCCCAGTGGGCCACGATCTCGAAGCTCAAGGTCTCGCCGCTGCCGTCCTTCCACAGGCGGAAGCCGTCGGCATCCCTCTGGTCGTAGCCGGCCTCGTCCAGCAGCCGATTGGCCTCGTCCACGTCATAGTCCAGGTAGGCGTTCGATAGCGTGGGATAGTACTGGGGCGACTCCTCCATCGGGCTGTACTGGCGCGGCGCGCAGAACCCGTCGTAGGCCAGCTCGTTCATCTCGTCACGGTTGACGGCCAGCGAGAAGGCGATGCGCACGTTCCGGTCGTTGAAGAACTCGCGCAGCCGCTCGTTCTTGGTGGTGAGGTTGCACTGCAGGGCGACGTGACTGG
>JBGVTF010000328.1:0-11626 GCA_041862415.1 Anaerolineae bacterium
AACAGTCCTAGATTCTTGGTCAATTTCATCTGTGTGCTCCTTTCTTTGCGATTTTGCAAAACAGTTTACTCTTTTTGTCTCGGGGATTGGCCTTGCCGATTACGACAAGATGGTGTACAATTCGACAGGGTCCAGAAAAACTTGATTGAGCAGAAGAGCGAAGATTGACAGCGCGATGAAGATTTTGACCGTCAGTGACAAGGTTGTAGACTTGATCTACAGTCCGCGACTCAAAGAAAAGTTCGGCGACGTCGAACTGGTCCTGAGTTGCGGAGATCTGCCCTTCTACTACCTGGAGTACATCGTCAGCATTCTAAACGTGCCCCTCTTCTACGTGATGGGCAACCATGATAAAAAGGTCGAATACTCAGCCGATGGCCGGGCTAAAACCGCGCCAGAGGGCTGCGTCAATATAGACAACCGCATGGTCCAACACAAAGGGCTGTTGATCGGCGGCCTGGAAGGCTCGATGTGCTACAGCAGGGACCCCAAGTTTCAATACACCGATCCCGAGATGCATTTCAAGGTTTTGCGGATGGCACCGCAGTTGCTCGTCAATCGAATCTCCCGAGGAAGATATTTAGACATCCTGATCACCCATGCCCCACCCTACCGTATCCATGACGGCCAGGACCTGTGTCACCGAGGCTTTCGGGCCTTTCTCCGCTTCATGGAACTGTTCAAACCCAGATACTTGATCCACGGTCACAGGCATGTTTACGGCTATAAGCAAAGCGTGGTCACCCATTACAAGGAGACCCAGGTAGTGAACATTTTCGGCTACCGTGTGCTAGAGTGGAACGCGGACCTTTGACACCGACAGTCGGGCCTGCGCAGCAGGTCGGGCAGGCTTCGCTGCGCAAACCCCCATTCATGCTATCGGCAGATCAGCATCGGCTGCCGACTCGTGCGCAGCACCTGATCCACCACGCTGCCGAGCACGATTTCCAGCACCGGGCTGAGCCCATAGCCCCCCATGACGATTAGATCGCTCTCGTGCTTCTCGGCCGTCTTCAGGATCGCTTCGGCGACTGATCCGCTCTCTTTCACGAAAGTGGCCCGCACCCCGTGCGTTTCCAAGTACCTTTGGGCGCGCACCAGCGTTTCCGACGTGGTGCGAGCGGTTTCTATTACAGTCACAACTACCAGAGGGATGTTCCACTTGCCCGACATATAGGTGGCAACGAAGAGCGCCTCGTCGGCCTTGGGGCTGCCGTCGTAAGCCAACAACGCACGGTCCAGATGGAACGAAGCCCTCGGCACTGCCAGCACCGGCCTGGCGCAGCGCTGGATCAAGGTTCTAAATCCCGAACTCAACCTGGCGACCGGTTGGGATGCCGGAGGGTGAGCAAGATGCACCACGACCAGATCGGTCCACCGGGCTCGTTCGCATATCTTACGCGCCACCGCTCCAACCTCGATAGCCAGCTCCCCAAGAATGCCCGCTGCCTCGCAGCGCCGGTTGAACTCCGCCTGCACAGCCTGGGCCTCCTCACTGTCCCTTTGGACCTCGGAAGGCACCACGTGGAGACCGTGTAGCCGTGCTCCCTCACACCGAACTACCTCCAGCGCCTGTTCCAGCGCGTACCAGCCGGTCTCCTCGCCACTGACGGCCACCAGAATATCGGCAAACAGGCAGTCATCCTGGCGAGCCGCCAACTGTTCTCTCCGCCACTGCCCCGGCGGTGGGCCAGCCTCAAACTCGTCAGGCCTAACCGCCTCCAGTATCTTCTCGCCTACGCGAGCGACGATGCGCTGCGGCCTGGAGCTGAACTGAGCAGCCAGGTCGGTAGCTGCCGCTTCGTGCCCAATCTCCCACCCCAACGCCTGCCCCAGCGCGGCACGGTGCTCCGAAACCCACAGATACAGATCGGCCTCCGTCCGCCCAGGAAAGTCCCGCAGAATGCCCCGTTCCCGAATAACCTGCACCACAGGCAGGTAGACCTCATCGTACCAGTGGCCGACTGCCTCCTTGTAGGGGATGTCCCGTTTCTGCTCCAGGCCCATGAAGTAGCGATGGACTTCAATGTGCTCCTCAAGCGCCCGATATTGCCCAGAGACAGTAACGCTCAGATCGGCTTTGGGGCGAACCTTATCCAAGCGGGTGCGCTCCACAAAATCAGCATACTCGGCCTTCAGAATCAGATCGTCTGGCTGGATATCGGGCGAAAGAGGCACTTTGGAGCAGACTTCGGTCACATAGGCTTGGATATGGGTCGCGCCAAGTTGCCTGGCAACGGACACGCGATGATTGCCGTCCAGCACGAAATACACCTCGCCTATCTGGTAGACCTCAATGGGCGGCAACCCGACCAAACCGGTAGCCGCTACATGGACCCTGGCCCACCGCTCTTCGTCCTTATCTTGCCGGGGCAGGAAGCTGCGGGTAAAGTCGTTGTAGCGTCCCACGCTGCCGACGATGGCATCCAGCGGGATTTCTTCCAATCTCCGCGCCATAGTGCCCTTGGCCTTCAACCTCCGGCGTACGTCCTCGTAAGAGAGTAGATCAGCCGACTTGCGAGTCAGGCGGGCCATGATGTGCTGTAGCGCAGCCTTGCGGCGCGCGCGGTGAAAGTCATACACGGCTGCCAGAAAGCTCCGGTCACTCTGCTCCGTCATAACGATAACTTCCGGTTATCCTTCCTCGTTTGTTGCCGCATCAGTTGTGCACTCATCATCTGAAACTCAAGAGAGCGAGCAAACCGAACCCGGTGATGATGACACCTGAAATTCTGTTCACCCACCGCAATCCGTGAGGGTTGAACCTTGTCCGAAACGCGCCGACAACCCCACTCAGCGTGAGCCACCATAGAGCCGAGCCCATGAAAACCCCCAAGACCAATGCGCCTGCAGAGACATAGTTCCCGCTTGCGCTTGCCACCCCCAACCCGGCAAATACGGCCGCAAAAGAGAGAATGGTCATTGGATTGGTGAGGGTCAGGAAGGACGTTGAAGCATAAGCACCAACGAGGCCATTTCCTCCGGCCGAGGCCGCTTGCTCGGCCGGCTTGGCCAGGAAGGTCTTGAGACCCAAATAGCAGAGAAATCCACCCCCGATAAGGCGAAGCCAACCTTGTTGGCTGATCAAGATGCTGGAAATGAACGTCAGCCCGAATCCGGCAATGCAGCCATAGATCGCGTCAGCCGTGGCCGCTCCCAGCCCAGAGACCAGGCCCGATGCACGCCCTTCAGCCAACGTGCGGCGTATGCACAACACCCCAATCGGCCCGACAGGGGCAGCAATGCAGAACCCAATGATGAGCCCTCTGAGCAAGAAAGCGATATTCATATCTCTCCTTGGGTAGAGCGCAATTTCAACGGACGATGGATCTCAAGCCCGAAGTATGAACTCTAATGCCCGAGACAAGCTTTGTTGGAATTCAGGCGGAAAATCGTGGCCTAGATTGGGATGGACCTCCAGTTCACAAGGAATATCTCGCGATTTTAGCAGCGTTGCCAGAGCCTGAGTGCCCTCACAGGAGAAGACATCTTGCTCACCCACAACCACATAGCCACGCAGCCCACGCCCCTGGCTCGCCTCGATGAGCGAAATCCATTTGTCAGGCTCGCGCATGTAGGGTCCGGCTGGCCCGACGGAGATAAATCCACGCGCCTCGATCGTGCCACTCAACGCCAGCCAGATCGCCAACTCGCCACCCAGAGAGAACCCCGCCACGACGACTCGATCAGGATCAACCGCGTAGTGCTCGCAGAGCGTGGCATAATGTTCCTGGATCTCACGCACGGCCCAGTCTCGATCGTTCCAGACATAGGCATCCGGCCCGCTGACTTGTGACGATTGGGGCAACGCCAGCAACCATCCTTCGGAGACGGCCGGGCGCCAGAAGCCGACAGCGACCTCAGCGGTCCTCTGATTTCCGTGAAGGGCCAACAGCAGCGGGCACGCCTGGAGACCCGCCTGGCACCCACCTTCTGGCTGCAGCGTGATGAGATCAGGAGCAGCCTGAGCCTGAGCCTCGGCTTGCCGTTTCCGGCAAACCTCTACCAGTCGCTCAAACTGCGGCAGCCCTTGAAGCGGCTGCAAATCCGGGTCTTCTCGCAGTTGTGCTTCTGCATACCAAAGTCCAGCCTCAAGCGCCTCCTCGAAGAATTGGAGCGCCAGTGCCGCTTCGTTTATCAGAGAGGCCATGCAAATGCGCCAATAGTAAGTGCGCAAGCCTTCCGTCGGAAATCGGCTGGCCGCACGTGTAGCCAAGTCAAGTGCTTGTTCATACTCGCCCTTTTGATAGAGCCGATACAACTGCGTGTGAAGATCGCCAAAGGTGAGATTGTTCATCAGGCGTACACCTCCATCACTTCTATCTGGGCCAGGGTGTGTCCCTCCATCGCTTGATGACCAAGTAGATGGCAGCCGTGCGCAACACCTCGCAACGGGTTGGGGGGCTGACTTGCTGGATGGAGAGAGGACGGCTGGATCCTACTTCATACCATATCGCTCCAAGGCCTCGTCGAGGATCATGTTGATCAGTTCGGCATGGCTGATGCCAGCAGCTTCGGCCTCGATCACCAGATCGCTGATGCCCGGCGACAGCCCGGGCAACGGGTTGATCTCCAGGATGTACGGCTTCTCGCCCTCGGACTCGTCCAGCCGAAAATCCACCCGGGCCACGTCCAGGCAGCCGGTGACCCGAAACGTTGCCGCCGCCAGCCAGTTCAGCTCTTCCACCTGATCCGGGTCCAGCCGCGCCGGGCAGATGTAGTTGAGCTTGTCGGCCAGCTCGACCTTGGCATGCTCGCTGTACACCCCACCCTCCTGCTCGGCATAGGGGCCCAGGTCGATCTCCAGCGGCAGCAGGAAACGCAGTCCCCGCTGGACGCGTGATGCCTCCTCATCCTCCGGTAGCCGCCAGGCTACGGGAGGCACGAGATTGCCCACCATGCCCACCGTCACATCCCGGCCGGCGATAAACCGCTCCACCAATACCGGCTCCTGGTAAGCTTCGAGGAGTCGCTGGACCTGGGCCCTCAACTGAGGCTCGTCGTGGACGATAGACTGGGCGCTGATCCCCATGCCGGTGCCCTGACGGGTGGGCTTGACGAAGAGAGGAAAGACCAGATCAGGGTCCAAAATCTCATCCGGGCGTTCGAAGACCTGAAAGGGCGGCGTCGGCAGGTCGTGAAAGGCGAGAACGCGCTTGGTCATGGGCTTGTCCAGCGCCAGGGCCAAGGTCAACACTTTGGAGCCCGCATAGGGGATGCGCAGCATCTCCAGGATGGCGGGCACCTGGGCTTCACGGCTATCGCCAAAGTGACCTTCGCAGATGTTGAAGCAGATGTCCGGCCGCACCTCCCGAAGGCGGTCGTAGAGGCCCGCGTCCCCTTCCAGGAAAGTCACCCGATGTCCCTGTTGTCGCAGCGCGTCGGTGATGGCCTCCACGGTGTGTTCCGAGTCCAGGTCGGCCCAGTAGTCGGCCGGCATACCTGGTAGGACAGGAGCGTTCTTCTTCAAATTGGCCAGCACGGCTACATGCAGGGGTGCCATTATTTGTCCTCCTTCTCGTCGGTTGAAGTGAGCCCCACCGCGTGCCATCGAACGCGGGTCAGCCGGTGATGAGCCTGTTCAAAGCCTTCAGGCACGATAGACAGACGACGACCAGCCAGCAACTCGGCCACGCCTTCCTGTCCTTCTTCTTCTCGCCTGCTCTGACAGGCCGGACACCGAGACGGGTCGTGCGGCTGGTAGTCGGTTGGCTCCGCGTAGGTGGTCATGTAGCCTTCAAAGTTACGCAACACCACGCGTTCCTCGGACTGGCTGATCAGGTATTGGGGCATGATGGGTACTTTGCCCCCTCCACCTGGGGCGTCAATCACGTAGGTCGGCACGGCAAAGCCGGAGGTATGCCCCCGCAGCGCCTCGATGATCTCGATGCCCTTGCCGACCGGGGTGCGAAAGTGCCCGGCTCCAGGCACCAGATCGCACTGATACAAGTAGTAGGGTCGCACCCGCACTTTGACCAGCTCGTGCACCAACTGCTTCATCACGTTGGGGCAGTCGTTGATCCCAGCCAAGAGGACCGACTGGCAGCCCAGGGGGATGCCGGCCTCGGCCAGCCGGGCGCAGGCTTGACGCACCTCAGGGGTGATCTCGCGCGCGTGGTTGAAGTGGAGGTTCATCCACAAAGGATGGTAGCGACGGAGCATGTTCACAAGATCCTCGTCAATTCGCTGTGGTAGGAACACGGGGACCCGAGTGCCGATGCGCAGCACTTCAACGTGAGGTATGGCTCGCAGGCGAGCGAGCAGGTCCTCCAAGACGCGCTGTGGCAACACCAGCGGGTCACCACCCGATATCAGCACATCACGCACCGCTGGAGTGTCGGCGATGTAGTCAATCTGGGCATTGTAGTGCGCTCGACTGAACTGGGCATGCGGGTCGCCCACGATTCGGCTGCGGGTGCAGTAACGGCAGTAGCTGGCACATTGAGTGGTGACCAGCATCAGCACCCGATCCGGGTAGCGGTGCACCAGCCCTGGCACGGGGGAATGGGCTTCCTCGCTCAAAGAGTCCACCATCGCGGCCTCGAAACCCTTCAGTTCGGGGCCGGTGGGAATGACCTGGCGACGAATGGGACAGGATGGATCGTCCGGCTCTATCAGAGACGCAAAGTAGGGGGTGATGTCGAGTCGAAAACGGTGCTGGGCTTTAACCCCTTCTTCTTCCTCGGGCGTCAGCCGAATGATCTGCCCCAGTTCGTCGAGGGTATTCAGACGGTGGCTCAGCTGCCAGCGCCAATCATCCCATTTCTCATCGGGTACATCAGCCCAGATATCTGGGCGGGGGGTACGTGGGGGAGGCTCCTCTTGGGCTGGGGAGCTTGTTTGATCGGAGTTTGTGTGCTTGACCATCTTTCTTTTCTCCTTTTATTACCATAAGTTCTGAGTCAAGGTCTTCGGTGAGGCTATCAGACATCATTAGTGTCGCAAGTGGTAAGGCACATCAATGATCAAGCGATCCTTGCCAGTGCGTCCTCGCCTATAAATCAAAACCCTTTTGATGAGCCGCGCCGTCTGGTTGTGAAGCAGGTCTTGCCACCACTTGGCGGTCACGAACTCGGGCAGCACGACCACGGCCAATCCCCGCTCGGGCTCGCGCCAGTCCACTTCGTCCAGATAGGACAACAAGGGCCCTATGGTGGAACGATAGGGAGACTCCAGCACCACCAACGGCACGTCGTGGCCCCAGGTCGGCCACCTCTCACGCAGGCGAGCAGTGACCTGCGGCTCCACGTCCACAACGACTGCCGTCACATCCTTCGACAGGGAGCGAGCAAAGCGCAGGGCAGCCAGCGTGCCCCGGTGCATCCCGGAGACGGGTACGACTACCTTGTGCCGCTTGCGCGATGCCAAGCCCTCCCATTTCCCTGGACTCAGCCTCTCCAGAGACAGTTGCTCTGCTACGGTGACGTAGTGACGCTTGATGGTACGGAACATCCAGACAAAGGCGGGGATCAGCAGTACGACGATCCAGGCACCCTGGATGAATTTACTGACAGCGATGATCAGCAGCGCTATGCTGGTCGTCACCGCGCCCAGGCCGTTGACAGCCGCTTTCCATTGCCAGCCTCGCCCGCCCTCCTTGTGCCAATGGCGCACCATACCAGCCTGCGACAGAGTGAAGGTGAGGAAGGCACCTACCGCGAACAGCGGAATGAGCCGGTGGGTCTGCCCGTCAAAAAGGACGACCAAGCCCGAAGCCAGGAAAGCCAGGACGATGATGCCGTTGGCAAAGACCAGTCGGTCTCCCAGGTTGGTCAACTGGCGAGGCAGGTAGCGGTCGCGGGCCAGAATGGCAGACAGCCGGGGAAAGTCAGCAAAGGAGGTCTGGGCCGCCAGCACCAAGAAGAGCATCGTTATGGCCTGCAAAGCCAGATAGAGCGGTCCATGGCCAAAGACTCGTCGGCCGATCTGTGACACGATGGTCTCATTCTCAACAGGTACCACACTTAACGAGCGGGCCAGGAAGGTGATGCCCAGGAACATCGTCGCCAGGAGAGCAGCCATGGCGATCAGAGTCCTGCCAGCATTGTCCGCCTCCGGCTTCTCAAAGGCAGGGATGCCGTTGCTGATGGCTTCCACGCCGGTCAGAGCAGTGCAGCCAGAGGCAAAGGCACGCAGGATAAGGAACAGCGTCAGGGCTTGTGTACCGCGCCCTACAACCGGTATTGTCTGCGCCGAAGCCAGGCTGAGAGTTCCGGTGGTCAGCCGGGCCAGCCCGACGACGATCAGCATGAAAAAGATGAAGACAAAGCTATAAGTGGGAACGGCGAAAAGAGTGCCGGACTCGCGTACCCCGCGCAGGTTGGCCCAGGTGATGAAAACAATCGCCAGCAAGGATAATGTTACACGGTAGGAAAGCAAGCCAGGGAAGACCGATGTAACAGCCGCCACCCCGGATGTGACACTGACCGCTGCTGTCAGCACATAGTCGGTGAGGAGGGCTGCAGCGGCAATCAGCCCGGGCCAGACGCCCAGATTGTCGTAGGCCACGATGTAAGCCCCGCCCCCCGAGGGGTAGCCGTGAATGGTCTGATAATACGAGGTAGCGACGATGACCAACAGCACGACGATGGCCAGCGCGATGGGCAGCGACAGCCCCAGCGCCGCCGAACCGGCCACGACCAGCATCAGCAAAATCTCTTCTGGAGCGTAGACCACCGACGACAGGGCATCCCCCGAGAAGACAGCCAGTGCCTTAACCTTGGTCAAGCGTTCGTGGGCCTCTTCGGCCGTAGACAGGGGGCTGCCGAGCAATAGATGGCGGACATTAGCAAGCATACAGCTTCCTCATGGTTCTGGTCAAGGCACTGAGCAAAATCTCCAATTGACTCATCGCCTTCAACTCATTCTCCTCGCTGATCCACAATGACGCCCACCGTTCAGTCAGGTTGCAGTCGCGAATCGCAGTTGCCAGCCAGTATAACTCAGGATCTTTCATCGGTCAAATTCCTTTGCCCCCAGTGTTAGCGATGCAGGTGATATGGCACGTCAATGATCACGCGGTCTGCGCCGGTTTGTCCCCGCCGATAGGTCAAGACCGTCTTGATGAGTAGTGCGGTCTGGTTGTGAAGCAAGTGGTGCCACCACCGGGCGGGCACGAATTCGGGCAGCACGACCACGGTCAATCCGCGCTCCGGCTCGCGTCGGTCTACCTCGTCCAGATAAGCCAGCAACGGCCCTATAGTCGAACGATAGGGAGACTCCAGCACAACCAGCGGCACATCGTAGCCCCAGGTCGGCCACTTCTTGCGTACGCTGGCAGTGAACCGTGGCTCCACGTCCACAACGACGGCCGTCACATCCTTCGACAAGGAACGGGCGAAGCGCAAGGCAGCCAGCGTCCCCCGATGCATGCCGGAAACGGGTACCACTACCTTGTGCGTCTTGTGCGAGGTCATACCCACCCATTCCTCCGGGCTCAACCCCTCTAGCGACAGTTGCTTCGCCAAGGTGACGTAGTGATGCTTGATGGCGCGGAACATCCAGACAAAGGCGGGGATCAGCAGGACGACGATCCAGGCGCCATGGGTAAATTTGCTGGCGACGATGACCAGCAATACTACGCCAGTCGCCACCGCGCCCAGGCCGTTGATGGCTGCCTTCCATTGCCAGCCCCGCCCACCCTCTTTATGCCAATGGCGCACCATCCCCGTTTGCGACAGCGTGAAGGAAAGAAAAACCCCCACTGCATAGAGCGGGATGAGCCGGTGAGTCTGCCCGCCAAAGACGACGACCAGGCTCGAAGCCAGCAAAGCCAGGGCCATGATGCCGTTGGCAAAGACCAGTCGGTCCCCCAGGTTGGTCAGTTGGCGGGGCAGGTAGCGGGCGCGCGCCAGGATTGCGGACAGGCGCGGAAAGTCTGCAAAGGAGGTGTTGGCCGCCAGTACCAATATGAGGGCCGTGGCAGCCTGCAAGGCCAGATAGAGCCGTCCATGGCCAAAGACCTGCCTGCCGATCTGCGACACAACAGTCTGATCCTCAACAGGCACCACACCTAACGAGCGGGCCAGGAAGGTGATGCCCAGGAACATCGTCATCAAGAGAGCAGCCATGGCGATGAGGGTCTTGCCTGCGTTATCCGCCTCCGGCTTCTGGAAGGCGGGGATGCCGTTACTGATGGCTTCAATGCCGGTCAAAGCGGTGCAGCCCGAGGCAAAGGCACGCAGGATAAGGAACAGTGTCAGGGCTTGTGTGCCACGCCCTACAACCGGTATTGTCTGCACCGCAGGTGGGCTAAGGGTTCCGGTCATCAGCCGGGCCAGCCCGACGAGGACAAGTGTCAGAAAGATGAAGACAAAGCCATAGGTGGGTATGGCAAAGAGCGTGCCGGACTCGCGCACGCCGCGCAGGTTGGCCCAGGTGATGAAAGCGATCGCCAGCAGGCATAGCCCCACACGGAAGGGAAGCAAGGCAGGGAAGGCCGAAGTGATCGCTGCTATCCCGGCTGTGATGCTGACCGCTACCGTCAATACATAGTCAATGAGCAGGGCCGCAGCAGCAGTCAGCCCAGGCCAGACGCCCAGATTGTCATAAGCCACGATGTAGGCCCCACCCCCTGAAGGGTAGCCGTGAATCGTTTGATAATATGAGGTGGCAACAATGGTCAACAGCGCGGCGATGACCAGCGCGATAGGCAGTGACAGCCCCAGCGCCGCTGACCCGGCCACAACAAGCACCAACAGAATCTCTTCTGTGGCGTAGGCTACCGAGGACAGGGCATCTGAAGAGAAGACAGCCAGTGCCTTGACTTTGGTCAGACGTTGATGCACTTCTTCGGCAGTAGGCAAAGGGCTGCCGAATAGAACCCTACGAACACCAGTTAGCATAAACTCCCCTTAGTCTTGTCAGGCCAGCAATCACAATCGTGTTGACATAGTGAGACCGATCTATCACTTGGCGAAAGTTAGGCCAAGTCTCGCGAGTTTCCCTCCCGACTAGGGCTGCTCCGGTCGCTCGGCCAGCGTCACGGTCACCGTCATCTCCCGGCCGTCACGAATGAGAGTCACCTCCACCTTGTCCTCCACCTGCGTCTCCGACTCCAGGTAGACGGTCAGTTCCTGGAAGTTGACAACGGGTGTGCCGTTGATGGCGGTGATGATGTCCCCGCCCACAGGGATGCGGGTGTTGCCGATGGACACAACCTGATCCCCAGCATGAATACCGGCCTTTGCCGCTGGGCTGCCCGACACCACCTCAACGACCAGTAACCCCGCGTCCACAGGGATCTCCATCCCAGCCTCCCGGAGGACCCGTGCGCCCTCGACCTCGAAGGGCAGGACGGATACCCCCAGCCAGGGATGGGGGTAGTGGCCCTGGGCGATCAACTGAGGCGCCACCCGACGTACCGTGTTGACAGGGATGGCGAAGCCGATCCCGGCCGAGGCTTGGCTGGGACTGATGATCTGAGCGTTCACCCCAATGACCCGCCCCTCCAGATCCAGCAGCGGCCCACCAGAGTTTCCAGGGTTGATGGCCGCATCGGTCTGAATGGCCTCGCCGATGAAGCGGCTGTCGGGGCTCTCGATGACCCGGCTCAGGGCACTGATGACCCCCACTGTCAGTGTACGGTCCAGGCCGAAGGGGTTGCCGATGGCCACGACGAACTGCC
>JBGVTF010000329.1:0-3538 GCA_041862415.1 Anaerolineae bacterium
CCACCCCGCCCACCTCGCAAGTGAGCAACTCACCACCCACGCCGGGCAAGAGCTGGCTTTATCTGGACGTGAGCGGAAATGACGCCGGAGCGGGAGTCAAACAGATTACGGTCCAATACAAAACAGACAATGGCGCGTGGCAAAATCACACAACGGTCAATGGAGCAGGGCCTCATACAACCCTGTTTACTCGCAGCCGATACAACCGAGGGCATACCTATTACTTCCGCGCGCAAGCCATGGATCAGGTGGGGTTGACTGAGACAGTTGGCGACGCCGACTTTTCAATTTACATTGCACCTGATGCGGACCCAAGTGGCTTGGTTGATATCTGGTTGCCGGTCATTTTCAAGTCAGAATCTTGAAGGGCGAGGTAATCTCTCACCTATGAAGGTACTTTGCTGAACGTGTGTTCCGAGGTTTATGTACTCAGCCAAGCCTCCCGCAGGTTGCCGAAGAAGGCAGTGTTGCGCCCTGGGAGCCCAGGTAAGCCAACCGTCTTGGCCATAAACTGGCCTAAACCTGCGGGAGGCTGAGCAGTTACCTCTGGGATTGCTTCGTCGCCGCCCGCCACGCTTCGCTGAGGTTCTTCGCTTCGCTCAGAATGACATTGCTTCGACTCCTCGTAATGGCAATTAGGCTGCCTTTTCCAATACCTCTTCCCGTCCGAAGACCAATTGGCCGCCGCGCAGGTCTACTTGTACCGTGTCTCCTTCGCTGACCTCGCCCTGCAGAATTTTCATGGCCAGAGGGTCTTGCAGCTCCCGCTGGATGGTGCGCTTGAGGGGCCGGGCCCCGTACACGGGGTCGAACCCCTTCTCGGCCAGGTGGTGCCTGGCGACCTCGCTCAGTGAGAGTCCAACCTTGCGGTCCGTCAGGAGCTTTTGCAGGCGCTCCAGTTGGATGTCCACGATTTGCAGCAGGTGCTCCATGGTCAGGGAGTGGAAGATGATGATTTCATCAATGCGGTTCAGGAACTCGGGCCGGAAGTGTTGGTCCATGGCCTCCAGCACCCGCCGACGCATTTCCTTCTCATCCTTGCCACCCAGTTCCTTTATCCACTGACTGCCCACATTGGAGGTCATGATGACCACTGTGTTCTTAAAGTCTACAGTGCGGCCATGGCCATCGGTCAGACGCCCCTCGTCCAGCAGTTGCAGCAGGACGTTGAAGACCTCGAAGTGGGCCTTCTCGATTTCATCGAAGAGAACCACGGCGTAGGGACGCCGCCGCACGGCTTCAGTGAGTTGGCCACCTTCCTCGTAGCCCACATAGCCTGGTGGCGCACCGATGAGGCGGGCCACAGTGTGGCGCTCCTGGTACTCGCTCATGTCAATGCGTACCATGGCCTCCTCGTCGTCGAAGAGGAATTCGGCCAGCGCCCGGGCCAGTTCAGTTTTGCCAACTCCCGTTGGTCCCAGGAAGATAAAGCTGCCGATGGGCCGATTGGGGTCTTGCAGGCCCGCCCGCGCCCGACGCACGGCGTTGGCCACCACAGAGATGGCCTCATCCTGGCCGACGACGCGCTTATGCAGCCGCTCCTCCATCTTCAGCAGTTTCTCGAGCTCACCTTCCATCAGGCGGGAGACGGGGATGCCTGTCCATCGGGCCACGATCTCGGCCACGTCCTCGTCGCTCACTTCTTCCTTGAGCATCCGCTGGTCTTTCTGCAATTCCTGAAGCTGTGCTTCCTGTTGCTTCAGCCGTTCATCCAGCTCGCGCATGGTGCCGTAGCGCAGCCGGGCTGCAGCCTCCAGGTCGGCCCGTCGCTCGGCCTGCTCGATCTCCAGTTTGGCCTGCTCAATCTGCTCCTTGGTCTCTCGAAGGGCCTGGATAGCCTCTTTCTCTTGCTGCCAGTGGGCCTTGAGGGCAGCGCTCTTCTCCTTGAGATCGGCCAGTTCCTTCTCCAGCCGGGCCAGGCGTTCCTTGGAAGCCTTGTCCTTCTCTTTCTTGAGGGCCTGGCGCTCGATCTCCAACTGCATGATCTTGCGCTCTACTTCGTCCAGTTCCGAGGGCAGGCTGTCAATCTCCATGCGCAGCTTGGAAGCTGCTTCGTCAATGAGGTCAATGGCCTTGTCGGGCAGGAAGCGGTCAGCGATGTAGCGATGGGAGAGTACGGCTGCGGCTACCAGGGCGCTATCCTGGATGCGCACCCCGTGATGTACCTCGTAACGTTCCTTGAGGCCTCGCAGAATGCTGATTGTCTCTTCCACGCTGGGCTCGTCCACGTAGACGGGCTGGAAGCGCCGCTCCAGAGCCGCGTCCTTCTCCACGTGCTCCCGGTACTCGTCCAGGGTGGTGGCGCCGATGCAGTGCAGTTCACCGCGGGCCAGCATGGGCTTCAGCATGTTGCTGGCGTCCATGGCCCCCTGGGCCGCGCCAGCGCCGACCACGGTGTGCAGTTCATCAATGAACAGGATGATCTCTCCCTGGGCGTCGGTGACTTCTTTGAGGACGGCTTTCAGTCGCTCCTCGAATTCGCCCCGGAACTTGGCCCCGGCGATCAGTGCTCCCAGGTCCAGGGCCACGATGCGTTTGTTCTTGAGACCCTCGGGCACGTCGCCGCGCACGATGCGCTGGGCCAGCCCCTCGGCGATGGCCGTCTTGCCCACCCCCGGATCGCCGATGAGGACCGGGTTGTTCTTGGTGCGTCGTGACAACACCTGGATGACACGGCGGATTTCCTCGTCGCGCCCGATGACTGGATCTACTTTGCCCTGGCGGGCCAACTGAGTCAAATCGCGCCCGTATTTGTCCAGGGCCTGATAGGTGCTTTCTGGTGTGGGAGTGGTCACCCGCTGAGAGCCGCGGATGGCGGTCAGAGCTCGCAGGACGGCATCTTTGGTGATACCGAAGGCGGCCAGAGACTGGGCCACCTGCCCTGCCCGCGGGTCGGTCAGGGCGATGAGCAGGTGCTCGGTGGAGACATAGTCGTCCCGCATCTGTCCAGCTTCTCGCTCCGCGGCTTGTAGAACCTCTTGTAAGGCCCGCGAGAGGCCCACCTGGGCCGTGGTCCCGTAGACCTTGGGACGAGCAGCCAGGTCGCTTTCCAGCCTTTGTTGCAGAGCCTGGGGACTGCCTCCCAGTTTCTGCACGATCTGGGGTGCCACGCCATCAGTCTGCTGCAAAAGGGACAATAGGAGATGCTCTGGATCTATCTGACTGTGATTGTATTGAGTTGCCAAACTCTGTGCTTCAAGGATGGCTTCTTGTGCCTTTTCGGTAAACTTGTTCAGATTCATTCCGCTTATCTTTCAGCTTTGCGTGATCTCTGCGCCCTCATTTTACCTCTTTCGTGTTAGAATAGTATAAGAGGAGTGTTAGAGTTTTGTTAGAAAGATTCAGCTATGATCGAGGGTTTTCAAGCATTCTCTGAGGGATGGGTGAAGTCACTTCGTTGACAGACTTCCCGAGAGATGCTATACTCTACGGGCATTTTAAACCCCACGCTGTATTCTGCGGGTATGAGAAAGCGAGTTATGAGATTTGACTGGGCTATTAAAAGGTGCTATAATAACCTCAACACAAATCCTACCAG
>JBGVTF010000330.1:0-18806 GCA_041862415.1 Anaerolineae bacterium
TCTTCTGGCAACTGTATGGCAACAGCCAATTGCTCTGTTGCCCTGAAACCTATTTCTATGACTTTCCTGAACATTGCGATGACTGCCCGTGGTTCGGAATCTGCGGCGCATCCTCAAAAAACGCGTAAGTCGGACCTTCGCCCCGGTTGAGTTGGGCGAATATAAGGATCTATTCAGGTAGAAAGTCCCCATCTGCTGCCCAGGATAGCCGGGCGATGAACTCGCCTGGCCTTTTAGCGTTCATCATCGCCGCGCGACGGGCTCCGGCTCAGAATGACAATACGTTGCTTCAGGCTGGACAGCGCCCTGGCCTTTTGCTCGAAGCGAGAGCAAGGAACCCGGCAGCTTGCTTGGGCCAGCATGTACCAGGTGGCCCCCATGAAGGGCTGAACGGTGTTGCTTTCGACCCACCGGCGCAAGACTTCCGAAGTCTGCAAGCCGGGTTCTCTACACACCACAATAGGTGGGGGCAGGTCTCCCCAACTGTCTTGTTATCACGTTGCAGTTGGAGTGCAGGCGCCAGCCTGCTCGCTGCACCATGCTACACGATGAAAAGCAGACTTGCGTCTGCACTCCGCAAGCGAAACCTTCCCTTATGTGATGTTTAGACAGTCAGGGGGCAGGTCTCGCGCCTGCCCACAGCCAGTGGGCAACGGCAAGGGTTGCCCCTACACGAGCGGCGTTCTGCCTCGAAAATCCAGGGCTTGGCCCGCTTGCCAGATTGCAACTTGTCTAGTACAATAGAGGCCGTAACGTAATGGAGCGGCCTCTTTTGCTTGTCGCCACCAGACGATGTCTCGCTGGAGGGTTGTCCCTATGGGTGAGATCGTATCCCTGGAAGAGGCCCAGGCGGTCCGGGCCAAGTTGCAGATCGAGGGCCAAACCGTTGTCTTCACCAACGGCCATTTCGACCTGCTGCACGTGGGCCACGTAGACTATTTGCAGAGAGCCAGGGCATTGGGTGACGTGCTGATTGTGGGGCTGAACAGCGACGTTTCGACGCGGGCCCTCAAAGGCGAAAAACGCCCCATCGTCCCCCAGGGTGAGCGGGCCCGGATGTTGGCAGCCCTGGCCTGCGTTGACTATGTGGTCATCTTTGAAGAAACGACAGCCAACAGCCTGGTGGAAGCTCTGAAGCCGGACCTTTACGTCAAGGGTGGAGACTGGGACGAAGGCCGTACCCCGCCCGAGGCGGAGGTCGTGGCCGGCTACGGCGGACAGATGCGCATCCTGCCTTACCTGCCCCAGCACTCTACGACAAGGCTCATCGAAACCATTGTGGAACGCTTTGGTTTGGGGGGAAAGTAATCTTTATGGAAGAACAAACTGTCAGGGGAGACGCGACAACGGAAGCCGGGCGAGGCATCGCCGGGGCGGCAGGCATCATCGCCCTGGGCAACGTGGCCAGCCGCGTCCTGGGCCTGGTGCGGGTGACGGTCATTGCCGACCTCTTTGGAGCCACAGGACTGGTCAGCGCCTATCAGATAGCCGCTACCGTGCCCACCATGATCTACGACCTGCTCATCCAAGGCATGCTCAGCTCGGCGCTAGTGCCGGTCTTCAGCGAATACGCCGCCGCCAAGAAGGAGGAACTGTGGCGCATGGTCAGCGTGGTGCTCAGCCTGGCAGCAGTGGCTTTGGGCCTTTTCGTCGTCGTCCTGGAACTGCTGGCCCCTCAGGTGGCCTGGCTGTTGGGCGGGGGCCTCGAAGCCGGATTGCAGGCTGTGGCCGCTACCTCGATTCGTATCGTCGTGCCCGCCGTCCTCCTCTTGGGTCTGTCGGGCGTTGTCACCGGGCTGCTCTACACCCTGAAGCGCTTCACCTATACAGCCTTCGGAGCGGCCGTCTTTAATCTCGGTATCATCCTCGGCGCTCTTCTCCTGGGCAGGCCCCTGGGGATTTACAGTTTGGTGATAGGCACAGTGTTGGGAGCCGGGCTGCAACTGGCCATTCAATTGCCCGGCCTGCGCGGCACGCGCCTCTCTTTCTCCCTTGACCTCTCCCACCCTGGCCTGCGTCGCATCGCCTTCCTATACACGCCCATCGTCCTGGGGCTGGTCGTCAGCCAGATCCAGGTGGCTATTGACCGCAACCTGGCCTCCCGCACCGGTGAGCAGAGCATCGCCTGGATGCAGAATGCCACCCATTTGATTCAGTTTCCCCACGGGTTGGTGGCGGTAGCCATCTCCCTGGCCGTGTTGCCCTCCCTCTCCCGACTGAGCGCCACCGCTGACTGGACTGGCTACAGGCACACCCTGGCTATGGGGCTGCGCATGGTGGTGGTGCTCATCTTCCCGGCCACGGTGGGCCTTTTCATCATGGCCAAACCGATCATCGCCCTCATCTTTGAGCACGGCGCTTTCACTGCTTACGACACGGCCTGGACAACCTTTGCCCTGCGTTGTTACCTGCTGGGGCTCGTCTTTGCCGCTGTGGATTGGCCCCTTAACTATGCCTTTTACGCCCGTCAGGACACCGTGACGCCGGCCTCGGTCGGTGTCCTGAGCGTCTTCGCCTACCTGATGGTGGCTCTGCCCCTGATGAAACCTCTGGGCATGATTGGCCTGGTGCTGGCTGACTCGGCCAAGCACACCGCCCACGCTCTGACCATGCTGGTTTTGCTTCACAGGCGGGGGGGCAGTTTGCGGGGTCACGGGGTGGGAGCCACCACTCTCAAAGCGGTTCTGGCCTCAGCCGTCATGGGGGGCTTGACTTATTGGACTATGGTCTGGCTGCAAGGGATCGTGGATGTGGGCAGGTTGGGAGGGGAGTTGGCCGTCGTCGGCGGGGCCGGTCTGACAGGATTGATCGTCTATGGGGTACTGGTCACGCTGATGGGTGTGGAAGAGGTAAAATTGATCCGGGAGATGGTCAAAGTGCGGCTTCTGGGCAGCTTGACGGGGGGCGAAGGGTAGAGTATAATAGTTATGGAAAGCTTCATTCAAGATGAACCAGACAGTTAGCACCTATCAACAAATAGCAAAGGGGTTCGCGCAACTGCTGGAGAGAGAGTTGGGTGAGGAGTTAACTTCGGTGGTGCTCTACGGGTCTGTGGCTCGTGGGGATGCCTCACAGGACAGCGATATTGACCTGCTCATCGTGGTAAACGCTACCTCGCGGGAGGAGAAGAAAGCCATCAAGAAGCGAGTGCTGGACCTGTGCATTGACTTTGAAACCAGTGGGCCGCTGGCAGCACTGTTCGAACAAGGCCAATGGACCAACATCGAGTATCAGATCTACACCAGGGAAGAAGCACTGCGCACTCACCTCTTCTACCTGGACATGACCCAGGACGCCGTTCTCTTGTTCGATCAGGAAGGCTTCTTCGCTGCCAAGCTGGATCGGGTGCGGCAGCGGATGGAAGAGCTGGGCACTCGACGTGAGTATTTCGAAGACGGATGCTGGTACTGGATCCTCAAAGCTGATATGAAGCCAGGTGAGGAGATAGAACTGTGACCAACCATGAATTGATGCGAGCCTGGTTGGAGGATTCAGTTGACCGCCTGGCCGAGGCCCGGAGGCTGCTTGAGAAGAAACGTTACCACCGGGTGGTGCGTCTTTCCCAGGAGAGCAGCGAGCTGGCGCTCAAAGCGTTGCTTGCTTTCTGCGGCCTGGACGTGCCCGTAGTAGACTCATGACAGGGTTGAGCACTTGCAGCAATCTAGTTCGACGGCAATATCATGGAAACCTTGAAATGGCTGGAAGAGGAACTGCAAAAGATCGAACGGATATTGAACAGATGGGGTTTCGCTTCGATAGAGTACAAGCGTGCCTTCATGAGGACCGACGGCCTGCCTATGCTTTACCTGAAGGCGCGGACCGAAGCTCATTACTTGCACGTTGAAGGAATGGTTGTCGAGAACGAGCTACGGTGCTATTGCAAACTCACGAAGAGCGAGAGGAACAAGCATTCACACAAGGATGAGATCATCGGTTGGGACAACTTGTACAACGATAGGCCACATGTGCATTTCAACGAGGATGCGCGACGGGAATACCGGCAAGAGCGGATCGAGTGGGATGAAATCAGATCTGTGATTGAAGGAATGGAGGCTAAGCGATGACAGCAGTTCAGGAGATACCCAAAGTGGCTGGCATCCTTGGGATGAGTGAGGATGCGCTTCTGCGAGAGATGACAAGCCACTTCATCAAAGAGAAGATCGCTGATAGCGAGCGGAGGATTGGCAAGTTCCATCTGAAAGAGCAAAAGCTGCGACAAAAGTACCAGATGAACCCGGAAGAATTGGCCCAGGTTCTCGAGAAGCTCGAGTCCGCAGAGGATTATGAAGCTCAAACGGTCAATGGTATTCCAGTGTTGGAGGCCGTAGCCGATACGCGGGCCTGGGAGCATCTACTAGGGAATTTAGAGGAAGAGGAAAAGAAGCTATCCGAACTGACTGCTCTTGTACAGTCATAAGTCTGGCAGCGTCCAATCCCAACAACCACGTGAACGAGAGAACCAATGCCCGATAGACGCTCCGTTGATGACCTCACAATCGAAGAACTGGAACAGATCCTGTTGATCAAACGGCGGGAGGCCCGCCGGGAACGCCTGCGCCGTTACGCCTCTCTCGGCTGGCCGCCCGAAGAGGCCCCCATCCTCTCCGAAGAGCCCGAAAGACAGAGAGCGAGAGAAGACCTCGTTCATCCTCGGTCATCGTCTCCCGCGCAGCGACCATCGCAGGTAGAGAGCGAAGCAGCCCGGTTCCATTCTATCTCGATAGAACCCCTCAGCCATCAGCCTGAGAAATTGGGAAGGGCAGCCCCCCCTGAGCAGAAAGGTTGGAGTCTGGCCAGATTGCGCGATAGCGCGTTGCTGGTTCTGGAAGTTGCTGCTCTGGTAGGGTTGCTGGTAGTCCTCGTTGGTTCGTTGGCCAATCTGCGTTTCCTCAACAGAGAAGTGGCCCAGGCCAGGGAGGGCGGCCCGCCTCCGACCCCCACGCCGTTGATTCAGGTAAATGTCCTGCCAGGGAGCAGTTCCCCCCCCAGCCAGGTTTCCGACATCCCGGCCCCTTATCGTGATCTGGTGCAACCCCTGGCTCCCGTCCCTATACCCACTCCGGGCCCGCAAGCGGCTACACGGATTGTCATCCCGGCTATTGACGTTGACGCACCAGTGGTAGAAGGGGACGACTGGGAGCAGTTGAAGAAGGGTGTAGGACACCACATCAACTCAGTCAACCCAGGCGAGAGGGGAAACTGTGTCCTCTCCGGTCACAATGACGTCTTCGGAGAGGTCTTCAGGCATTTGGAAGATCTGGAACTGGACGACGAAGTCATCGTCTATACCGGCGTTCAGCCCTACCGCTATGTGGTCAAAGCCAAGCGCATCGTCGAGCCCTCCGACGTTAGCGTCATGTACCCCACCACCAAACCGGCCCTGACCCTGATCACCTGTCACCCCTACCTGGTTGACACCCACCGGCTGGTGGTGGTTGCAGAATTGAGTGAGTGAGAAAACTTTAAGGAGATAGAATATGGCCAAGAAATCCCGTCGGGCGCGTAAGAAAGCACACGCCACCAGACCAAAGCCTCCCGCCAGGAAGACTGTGGTGACTCAGCCCTCTCCGGCGATAGCCGAGAAGCCCCCACGCCCTGAGACAAGGGCCAGGAAGACCGTAGACTTTGCGACCGAATACCGCTACGTCTACGCTGACCTGAAGCGGATCGCCATCACAGCTACGGCGATGCTGGCCGTGCTGGTCATCCTGTCCTTCGTGATCAGGTAACGAGTATTCCTCGATAAAGGCGGCCGATTGTCAGAACGAAACGTGACCCAACAACATCTACCCCTGCTAGTGGTCCTGGTCCTGGGGCTGGCACTGGTCCTATCGTGTGGGCTGTCGCCAGCCGTAGCTCACGCCGAGGGCGGACAGGTCAGCCTGTTCGGGCGGGTGACCGACCCCCAGGGGGAACCGGTGTGGGGCGCGAAAGTGAGCCTGGTGCTCAACGGGACTCCGCTCGGCGCCAGTGCGGAAAACGAACAAGCCTTCCCCTTGGCCGAAAGCCAGCCCGACGGAGCCTTTGTGGTGGATTTGCCAGCGGGAGACGTGGGCGCCATTGAGACCCTGGTGCTAGAGATCTCTCGCCCTCATTTCCAAGCATTGGAGTGGGAGACCGAGGACGATGAAATAGCCCGCCTCAATCGGGGCGAGTCGCTCCGGCTGCCCGACATAGAGCTGGCGCGGCGCGTGACGGCTGGCTTTTGGGTGGCGACACTCACCTTTGTCGCCATTCTGGTCCTCATCGCCCTGGAAAAGCTACACAATACCATGGCCGCCCTGTTGGGGGTGGCTCTAGTCCTGGGCACGACTTTCGTCGGTGGGGCGGTCAATCCCGACCTCTTTATCTTTGACTTTGAGCGGGCACTGGAATATGTCAACTTTGATGTCATCTTTTTGGTGATGGGCATGATGATCGTCATCGGCGTCATCGAAGAGACGGGTATCTTCCAGTGGCTGGCCTTCCAATCCTACCGGCTGTCAGGCGGACGGGCCTGGCTGCTGGTCACGATTCTCATGCTGATCACCTCAGTCGCTTCGGCCCTGCTGGACAACGTCACCACCATGCTGCTGATGACGCCCATGACCATTCAGATCGCCATCGCGCTGGGCATCAACCCGCTGTCGCTGCTGATCCCTGAAATGCTGGCCTCCAACGTGGGCGGCATCAGCACCCTCATCGGCACGCCTACCAACATCCTCATTGGCTCCTACGCCGGTCTCTCTTTCAACGACTTTTTGACCAAACTGACGCCGGGCGTGTTGCTGGCCCAGGCCGCCCTGACGGTCTATGTCCTCATTCGCTACCGTGCGCAGTTCCTGGTGCGGGGCGGAGGACTGTCGGAGGCCTTGTTGAACCGGCTGCGCGAGAGTGGACGCATCACCCAGCCGGCCAAGCTGCGCAAGGCGGGCCTCATTTTTGGCGTGATGCTGCTCTTCTTCATTCTGGGCGAGCGCATCCACCTGGTGCCGGCGGTCACTGCTATCCTGGGCGCTGTGGCGATGTTGCTGTGGGTGACCCCCGACATCGAAAGCATGCTCAAGGTGGTGGACTGGACGACGCTGATGTTCTTTATCTCGCTGTTCATCGTCGTCGGGGCCATCCAGGAGGTGGGGCTCATCAGCATCATCGGTGACGCCATCGGCCGACTGGTGGGCAACAACCTGACGGTGGCCGTCCTGGTGTTGGTTTGGTCGGCTGCCTTTCTCTCGGGCATCATCGCCAATATCCCCTTCACGGCGGCCATGCTGCCGGTGGTCGGTTTTCTCACCCGGACCATTCCCGGCGCGTCGAACCAGGTCTTGTTTTATGGGCTTTCTATCGGCTCGGCCATGGGCGGTAACAGCTCTCTTATCGGTGCCTCAGCCAACCTGGTGACGGCTGGCATCGCCGAACGGGCTGGCTATCGCATTACCTACGTAGAGTTTTTCAAGGCAGGCGTGCCAGCGATGATGATCACAGTGGCGGTGGGCACGCTGTGGCTCTTCATCCGCTTCTAGGAGGTGCTCAATGGGGACGATTTTGTGTGCAACACGGGGGGGCGAGGCCAGCTACCGCAGTCAGGACGCCGCCATCGCTCTGGCCCAGGAGCGAGGCGACGGGCTATTGTTCCTTTACGTGGTGGACATTCGATTCCTGCAAAAGACAGAACGCGCTGTCCGTCCCGACGTGGTGACAGCCGAGATGGAAAAGATGGGCGAGTTTCTGCTTTTGATGGCCCAAGAGCGAGCTCGCGAAGCAGGCGTGGAGGCCAGCTTGATTACCCGCAAGGGTGACGTGCGCGAACAGATCAAGGCCGCAGCAGTGGAAGAAAGTGTGGACCTGGTTGTCCTGGGCAGACCGACCCACGAGACCAGCCGGTTCAAGCTTGAGGCCCTGCGGGCCTTTGCGGCCGAGATTGAGGAAGAGACTGACATTCCGGCCGTCATCCCGGAAACCTGAGGCCGGGCCAATTCATAGAGGACTCGGTTCCAAAAGCCCAAATCCCAAACCCCAAAAGCGGTGCAACATTGTGAACGCTATTTGGAATTCGGGGGCATAAAACTTGACGGAGGAGTGGCATGATCGTCTATCTCAACGGGCAGTACATCCCTCGCCAGCAAGCCTCTATTGACGTGGATGACCGAGGCTTTCTCTTCGCCGACGGCATCTACGAAGTGGTCCACAGCTACGAGGGTCATCTATTCCAGATAGACGCACATCTGCAGCGCATGGAGCATGGCCTGCGCTCTCTGCACATCGCCTATGGCGATGTGCAGGCGATGCGAGAGGTGGCGGAGCGGCTGATCGCGGAAAACGGTCTCAGCAGCGGCGAAGCGATTGTGTACTTCCAGATCACGCGCGGCTCGGCACCTCGCACTCACGGCTTTCCGCCGGCCGGCACGCCGCCGACTGTCTACGCCGTGGCTACACCTTACACACCCCAGCGAGATCAGGCAAAGGAGGGGATGGCAGCCATTCTGGTTCCCGATCCCCGCTGGGTGCGTTGTGACATCAAAAGCTTCGCCCTTTTGCCCAACGTGCTGGCGCGCCAGCGGGCCATTGAGGCAGGGGTGGCCGATGCGATCTTTGTGCGCGATGGCGTGGCGATAGAGGGAACGTCCAGCAACTTTTTCGGTGTCTTCAACGGTGAGGTGGTCACAGCGCCAAAGACCAACTACATCCTGGCGGGGATCACGCGCGATGTGGTGATCGGACTCTGTGCTGATATGCGTATACCGGTCCACGAGAGGCCGATCCTTGAGCACCAGCTTGGCGAGGCCGAGGAACTGTTCCTTGCCAGCACCATTCTGGAGATCAGGCCCATTGTCCGGCTGAACGACCATCCTGTAGGCCTTGGCACTCCTGGTCCTGTGACGCGCCGCATCCAACAAGCCTTCCGTGACCTCATCTCGGATCTCAGCGGAGGGTGAGACCTTGGTTGTTTCGAAGGGGGATCGAAGTCAGGTGCGAATCATCGGGCCGATGTAGGCAACACAGCTTACATCGGCCTCGCTGCATAATCGGCTGGGCGTATCGTTCACAAGTGTGGGGGAATGCGGCGTGGATGATGGTTTTGAACTCGGCGTCCTTCTGAGCTGCCATCACGAACTCGGTGTTGACCGTCATCATCTGATGAGGGGCACCGCTTTCGATCAAGCCCTCGATGATGGCCAGGGACTGGGGCACGTCCACGTTGCTGACCCGGACGCCTAAAATGGCGATGGACTCGTGGGCCACTCTGATAGCTCTCTTTCAGGGATAAGTGGCAAAGGGACCAGCACAGCCTGGCGGAAAAGTGCCTACATTATAGCACCTTTCAACCTGCTTTTCAAGACTCTTGCTTTGGGGTGGTCACCCCCTTGAGTGTTGTTGACCTTCCCGAAAGCTACAAAGATGCGCTAGCAGGCGTAACTGGCACTTCTCGGCCAAGTTTTCAGCCATTTCATCGCACTTGGAAGCTTTCGGGAAGGTTTTCCAGGTTTTATACAGCCCAGAATCCGGCTGAAGCCTCGACTCTGATGCTCGATTAATTTGACAAAACGACTTCAGGTAATCACAAGGATCCGTAACCCTTGACAAAACAAAGGTTTTGTGGTATCATATATATAATAATGGCCTTCGTTCCTGAGCCTTTCTGAGCGAAAACTTGGCTTGTCGGGCTTCCTTTCTACCCTGCATCGCGGCCTTGCCTGACAGAACACGAAGAGGCTGCCGATGGACTTTTTCTGGTTGCCCGGCTTCCTTGAACAGAAAAGTGTCTCAAGAGCACCGATGGACGCCAACGATGAGATGTGCGCATCTCATCCGTTGGCGTTTTTCGTTGGAGGCACAGGAGTTGAGGCATCCGTCAGTCGAGGGCTCAAAGCCTTGCCAAGGTTCAAAACCTTGGCAAGGCCCCCCCTGCAAGAAATGGGAGGTACACGATGAAAGGGCTCAAGTGGTCAACTCGCTTCCTGAACGTTCTGGTGGTTGTTTCCCTGCTGGTGGGTTTGATTCCGCCCGGTGCTCTGATGCCAGGCAGGGCCAAGGTGGCTCATGCCCAGGAGCCGACGGAGACGCCCACGGATACCCCCGTGCCTACCGACACTCCCACGACAGAACCTACGCCAACCGAGGAATTCACACCGACGGACACGCCCACGGATACCCCTGTGCCTACGGGTACTCCCACGGAAGAACTCACACCGACGGAGACGCCCACGGCAACCGAAGCGCCGACGCCCACTGGGACGCCGACCGGGGTGCCTACCCAGGAGCCGACGGCCACGCCTGTCCTGAGCCCGACGAAAGGGCCCACCGAGACAGCCACGCCGGAAGGAACGTCTACCAGCACGCCGACTGCAACGGCCACCCTCACCATCACCCCTCCGCCCTCGCTGACCATGACCCCGACGGCCACGCCCACGGCCACGCCTACCCGTGGGATCAGTTTGACGGCCAACTTCAGTGCCGCGCCGCTTTCGGGCACGGTGCCCTTGGCGGTCACTTTCACCGACGAGTCTCTTGGGCAAGTGCTGACCCGCACCTGGGACTTTGGCGATGGTTCGACTCCGCTTACCACAAGTAGCATCACCGTCGCCCACGCTTACACCGTGGCGGGCGTCTACACTGTGATCCTGACGGTGCAAGGCCCCGGCGGCTCGGATACCCTGACACGGACGAATTACATCATGGTCTACGAGGCAGTGGCGGCGGACTTTGTGGCGGAACCCCGCTCGGGTACGGTGCCTCTGACGGTGACCTTCACCAGCCTGTCGGTGCCGGCGAAGACAATAGACTCCTATCTGTGGAACTTTGGGGATGGGATCACCTGGACGACTCCGTTGGTCACCGCCACGCACACTTACACCGCGTCGGGCGTCTACACCGTGAGCCTCACGGCCACCGGGCTGGGCGGAGCGGATATACTGACGCGGACGAACTACATTGCCTGCCAGAGCGCTGACACCACGCTGCCCACCATCGGCGATTTCAGCCCTTGGGGCTTCATCACCGAGACGCTGCCCACCTTCCGGGCGACGATCAGCGATGGCCTGGGGCTGGGCGTTGAGGCCGAGGACATCGTCATGACGCTCGACGGCCAGGCGGTCAGTCTCGACTACGCCGCCGCCGGCGGGGTGATTCGTTACAGGCCGTCTGTGTCTTTGACAGAAGAGCTGCATACTGTCGTCCTGGAGGTCGAGGACCGGGCCGGCAACCGGGCCGAGATGCAGAGAGCCGTCTGGGTGAACGTGAGCGCCGACGTGGGAACGGTCAGACCCGAACAGGCCTACACCCTGGAATCATCCGACGGCCTGGTGACGGTAGAGTTCCCGGCCGGGGCGGTGACGCAGACGATCAGCGTGATGTACGACCGGCTGACGGAGGAGTGGAACCTGGCAGATACCGACTTTAGGCTCTTCTTCGAGTTGAGGGCCATGTACCCGGACGGGAGCGAACCGGGGAGTCTTGCCAAGCCTGTAACCCTGACTCTGCACTATGAAGAGGAAGCAGTCAGAGACCTGTCCGAAGAGAGCCTCAGGCTGTACACCCGCCAGGGAGCCGGGGAGGAATGGAAGGAGATCCCTGAACAGAGCGTGAACACGGACGACAACTTGATCGTGGCCCGTTTGGAGCACCTGAGCGAGTTCGGGGCCAGTGGCGATCCGGGTTGGGTGGTTTTGCCCACCCTCAGGGCTTTCGAGACCGACCTCTATTCCGGCTCGGCCGTCTTCAATCACGATCTGGAAGTGCCTGCGGGACTGGCCGGGCTTGCCCCCAGGCTGACCTTTCAATATACCAGCGACATCCCTAACGGCCTGCTGGGAGACAAGCCCGACACGGGCTGGGTAGGAATTGGCTGGAGCTTTTACCTGGGCAACATTGACGGGTCCAGGCTGACTCTGAACGGGGTGTCGGAGCCTATCTACCGGATCGGTAGTACGAATCGCTACCGCACGGAACGCGAGACTTTCTTGCGGATAGAGAAAACCAGCGGTTATTGGACGGTCAAGGACAAAGACGGCACCCGCTATTATTTCGGTACCAAAGTCTGGCAGCCCACGACCCATCCCTCAGAAGGCAACGCCAGTCGTTTGTTCACATGGAAGTACGATTCCGGGAATGAGTACTGTGAGTACACCGTTGGCGCCTGGAAGCTGGACAGGATCGTTGATGCCCACGGCAACAAGGTGGACATAGACTACCGGGCCTTCTCAACTTCGAACGGGCAGACCTGGCGGTGCAACGATGGGCTCCCCAACCTAAAGGAAGCCTATCCCTCTGTTATCAGGTATACCACCAACCCCTCGCAAGGCGAAAACCACGCCGAGCACGAAATAGAGTTCACCATCAGCCCCAAAGGCCATGACAACTATGAGGACTCTTACGTCGGCGACACGGCCTACAAGCTGGACGAGATCAAGGTATGGTATATCCCTTCGCCGGGAGCAACAAAGCAGCTCATCCGCCGCTATGACTTTGATGTTTCATGCTGGGGCACTGACGATACTGGAAAGTGCCTGCTGAATTGGATGGATCAATATGGGGCCGACGGAAGTGACTTGCCGCGTCTGTCCTTCCAGTACGAGACTTTGCCAATTATCATACGTAAGTGGGAGAATGGTGAGCAATTCTATGCCCTTCGCTTCCGTCCCTTCCTGGATCAGGCGACCAACGGCTATGGGGGGCAGGTTGACTTTGCCTACGTCATGCAAAGCTCCGGGGACGCCGAGTCCAATGTCACAGAGGAACTGGTAGAGACCAAGACAGTGGCTGATGGCCTCGGGCAATCAGATTCCTCCTCTTATGCTTACTATGGTGGGGTAAAGGTTAAAGACTGGGAGATCGGTTTTGGGCACGTGGTGGAGACCGATCCTTTGGGCAACGTCGCCCAGCACTGGTTCCACGCCCAAGAAGGCGGTCACCCTCTCAACGGCCGCCGCTACCGGGTACAGCGAGAAGATGGGGCAAGCCAAATATACGAACGGGTGGACGATACCTACGAGTACATCGCTTACGATGCCCACACTCACTTTGTGTACTTGAAGGAAAGGGAGACCTGCACCTACGACGGCGATAGCCAGGATCCCAGACAGTCGTGGGTGGCCTACGATTACGACAACTATGGCAACGTGACCGAGGTGAGGGAGTACGACGAGGGCGCCAATCTCCATAGTCGGACGGCGAACACCTACGTTTATAACCCGACGGCCTGGATCGTGGACAAGGTGTCCCGGCAGCGAGTGTTCGACGGCTATGGGGGGGAAGTCTCACGCACGGACTATTACTACGACCGGGACGGCGGAGGCGGCCTGCGGGATCATGGCAGCGCCCCGATCAAAGGCGATCTGGTGGCCGTCAAAAACTGTGGGTTGGAAACGACGGCGGACAGCATGAGCGAGTACTGGTACGACGACTACGGGAACCAGGTGCAGGCAAAAGACCCCAACAACAATGTGACGACGACCAGTTACGACGACCCCTACGATCACCACAGCCTGCCGGTGGCGATCACCAACGCCCTGAGCCAGACGAGCACTGCCGAGTATGACTATCGCTTCGGGCTGGCCACCCAGGTCACCGACCCCAACGGCCTGGTGACGGACTACGAGTACGACGAATTCGGGCGGCCGGTTGAAATCTGGCAGCCGGGCGACAACGGCCAGGCGCCGACGGTGGTCTACGAGTACTTTGAGGGGCAATCTGGCGTGCCCAGTTACGTGCACACCAAGAAGCGGGATGACTCAGGGGGCAGCAGTTCGGCCACCTACCTGGAGAGCTGGCAACTCTACGACGGGCTGGGGCGGATGATCCAGAGCCAGGCCGAGTCAGACCAGGCCGGCCAGTTGATCGTGAGCGACACCGAGTACGACGAGCTGGGGCGCGAGAAACGGGTCTCGGTGCCCTACGAAGCTGGCCAGAGTGGGGGGACGTGGCTGACGCCCAACTGGACCGCAGGCTACACCGCCTACGACTACGATCCGATGAACCGGGTGACGAAAGTGACCCATCCTGACGACACCTACGTCAGCAAGGACTATTTCAAGTGGCGGACGACCACCGTGGACGAAAACGGTCACCAGAAGGTTCACGAGGTGGACGCCTTCGGGCGGCTGGTGAAGGTGGAGGAGTACCAGGGCACAGGGCCTTACACCCTGTACGCCACCACCCGCTACGGCTACGACGTGCTGGACAACCTGACCGACGTATGGGACGCGCATGACAACCACACCCAGATGAGCTACGATGCCCTGGGCCGCAAGATAGCGATGCATGACCCGGACATGGGGGACTGGAGCTACACCTACCACGCCAACGGCAACCTGGAAACCCAGACCGACGCCAGGGGGCAGGCCATCCGTTTCCGCTACGACGCCCTGAACCGGCTGACGGCCAAGGACCATGGGGACGACGGTACGGACGACGTGAGCTACACCTACGACGACAGCGGCCACGGCTACAGCGTGGGCCAGCGCACCCAGATGGAAGACCTCAGCGGCAGCACGGCCTATTACTACCAAGACGCGCGCGGGCGGCTGACCCGGGAGGAGAAGGACCTCTTTGACGCGCCCCAGGATTACGTCACCCAGTACACCTACGACGACCTGGACCGGGTCGTGGCCATGACCTACCCCGAGGGGGAGGTGGTGACCAACACCTACGACGACAGGGGGATGCTGGAGAGCCTGGACACCTCGCTGGGGGGTAGCTACGTCCAGAACATGGTCTACAACGCCCTGGGCCAGACCGAGTCCATGCAACTGGGCAACGGCCTGACGAGCTCTTATGAGTACTATACGGCCATCGAGGACAACAACCGGCTGAAGCGCATCAACGCCCCGGACCTGCTGGACCTGAGCTACACCTACGACGACGTGGGCAACGTGGAGAGCATCTACGACGCCACGCTGACCCAGACGCAGAGCTTTGGCTACGACTTCTTGAATCGGCTGAGCTCGGCCCAGGCCGACGGCAGCCAGGGGGCTTACAATCACAGCTACACCTACGACGAGATCGGTAACGTCACCAACTTTGCCGGGGTAGCCTACAGCTACCAGGGCAGTCAGCCCCACGCCGTGACCCACCTGGACGGGGTTGAACGCTACCAATATGACGCCAACGGCAACATGATCTGGCGGGGCGAGGATGGCGTCAGCTACCAGCAAGAGTTCGACGTGGAGAACCGGCTGGCGGTGGTCACGAACACGCTGACGGGCGAGGTGACGGGCTTTGTCTACGACGGGGACGGGGCGCGGGTGAAGAAGGTGGACTTCGGGGGGGCGACCTACTACGTGGGCAACTACTACGAGGAGTTTGTGCCCCAAGACTCCGGGCAATCAGCCTGGTTGGGGACAGGTCGCGGGAGCGGGTGGGCAGCGCCCCTGAGAACGCCGGAGGCGAACGTCCGGGCTGGAGGAGCGAAGCTCCTTCGACAAGCTCAGGACACGGCCTGGGGGCTCGAATCCAGCCCCGAAGGGGCTTTGCCCTCTCAGCAGGGGGGGACAGCCCCGTGCTGTGCCCGCCTTGAAAACGACCGCTACCGGGCCGAATTCGACGAGAAGGGGTTGCACTTCACGGCCAGGGGAGACGATGGGCAGACGGCCAGCCTCTCCTACCGGCTGAGCGCCGTCCGTTCCGGCCGGCAGATCTACTTTACGGCCGAGCCAATAGGTACAGAGCCCCGCCTATCCAGCGACAACCAGGTAGTGCGCTACCAGCGGCCGCACGGCATCCGCGAGGAGTACGTGGCCGGGGAGAAGGGGGTGGAGCAGGTCTTTGTCCTGAGAGAGCCGCTGGAATTGGACGGTGACCTGGAGATAGTGGGCCAGGTGGACAGCGAGCTGGAGGGGGTGCTGGTATCCTCCAGGGAAGGGGTGGTTTTCCCGGCCCGGGAGGGCCGGATGGCCATACGCTACGGCCGGGCCTTGGTCTACGACAGCGCGGGGCGGGAGGAGATGGCCGAGCTGCGGTTGGAGGGAGAGGCGCTGAGCATCGTGGTGCCGCGGCCGTGGCTGGCCGCGGCCGTCTACCCGGTGACCGTTGACCCGCCCATTGAGGGAGGCAACTTTGGCATCGGCTCGGCGTCAGGGATGGAGCCGAGGCCGGACGTGGCCTACAACAGCACGAACCAGGAGTTCCTGGTGGTGTGGCAGGACACGTCAGGCCTCTACGGGCGGCGAGTGAGATATGACGGGACCCTGCTGGGCAACCAGATCACCATCTTCCCCCTGGGCGGGCCACAAAATCTGGCGGTGGCCTACAACAGCACCCGAAACGAGTACCTGGTAGTGTATGGGGGTTACAGCCAGGGAGTATCGGCCATCGGCGGGCAGCGGCTGTCGGCTACGGGGTCATTGCTGGGGATGTATATCGTGATCTCCTACATATCGCAAATCTACCAGCACGACCCAGACGTGGCCTACGACCCGGTCCAAGACCGCTATCTGGTAGTGTGGGAACGAAGGGAGGGCACAGGAGCAGACGATCCGTACGACATCTACGGGAAGCTGGTATCGGCCACGGGCTCGCCTGGCAGCGACATCGCCATCTGTGTGAGGGGGGAGAGCCAACAGGAAGATGCGCGGGTGGCCTACAACAGCGCCAGCGGCCAGTACCTGGTAGTCTGGCGGGACGTCGGCGATGTGTACGGACGGAGGGTGAACAGCGACGGCGCCCCGGTTGGGAGCAGCTTTGGCATCGAGACCAACCCCTACCCCCAAAAGGGGCCGGCGGTGGCTTGCAGTGGCGGCTCCGAGGGCTGCCTGGTGGTCTGGTATGAAAACGACGACGCCATCTACGGGCGGTTGGTTTCCAACGAGGGGGTACCGGCTGCCCAGCGGTTCGTGGTTGCCGACGCCACCGGCAACCAGAAGAATCCAGACGTGGTCTACCATGCGACGCTTGGGGAATACATGGTGGTCTGGGACGACAAGCGGGACGATGGCGGTGACATCTACGGGCAGCGGGTATCGGTCACCGGGACGCTCCTGGGGGAGGACTTTGCCATTGCCCATGCCTACGGTACGACTCAGGAATACCCGGCTGTGGCCCACATTAACCACGGCAGCACAGCCAAAGGGTATCTGGCGGTGTGGCAGCACCAGGATCGAGTTGTCTACGGGCAGCGGATCTATGATATGACGCCGCCAGCGGTGCCGGTCATGGCCCCCGAGCCGCCCTACAGTGCGGGCACGGCCAACACCGTCTCCTGGGAGGCGGCCTACGACGCCGGGGTGGGCGACGTGGAATACCAGGCTCAGCGGGCTGCCGAGGCAAGCTTCAGCAGCGACGTGGTCACGACCGCCTGGACGGCCATCACCCTGACCACCTTCAGCGGGCTGGATGGGCAGTGTGTACCTTATTACTACCGCGTGCGGGCCCGCGACGCCTGGGGCAACGGCCCCACGGGCTGGTCTGGCGTGATCTCTTCCACCCAGGATGCCTACCCGCCCACGGGCAGCGTGGCCATCAACGATGGCCAGGAGACGGCAACCGGCCGCAGCGTGACTCTCACCCTCTCGGCTGAGGACACCTGCTCCGGGATGGGGGAGATGTGCTTTTCCAACGACGGCGACACCTGGTCCGATTGGCAGAGCTACGACACGAGCGCGGACTGGACGTTGACCGCTGGCGACGGCTTGAAGACGGTCTACGCCCAATTCAGGGACGCAGTGGACAACGCCGCCGTCTACACCGACACCATCCACCTGGAGTCGATGGTCAGCCTGCACAGCATCAGCGAGACCAGTGCCTACGCCCACGTGAGCGGGAGCATGGTCTACTACAGCAACGTGGGCAGTGGCGAGTTCGCCGTGCGGGTGGCCGCCAGCGAGGGGAGCAGTGGCCTGGACCGGGCGGAATACCCGGAGACGGTCAGCGCCGGTGGGGTCTACACGGAGGCCTTGAGCGGGGATTACCAGTACGAGCACGTGTACCAGTTCGAGGAGGTTGACCAGGCTGAGGGGGACTACCAGGTGGTGGTGCGGGATGGGCTGGGCTACGAGCGCGGCGTGGACTTTGCCGTGACCCGCGACGTGACGGCGCCCGTGGCCGGCGTGGGAGCGCCGTCCACCTACCTCAGCGGCACCTTCACCGTACAGTGGGCTGCCCAAGACGAAGGCGCAGGCATCAGCGGCGTCTACGACGTGCAGTACAAGGTGGACAATGGCGAGTGGGTAGACTGGCTGACCGGCACCACCGGCACCGAGGCCAGCTTCACCGGAGAACTGGGCCACGTCTACTCCTTCCGCCTGCGGACCTGGGACAACGTCGGCAACGAGCGGCCCTACCCCGACACCCCCGATGCCGTCACCCGCATCCAAGCCCCCATCACCAGGTACTACTACGCCAGCGGCCAGCGAGTTGCCATGCGGCAGGGGGATGTGGTATACTATGTGCACACCGACCATCTCGGTAGCACCAGCGTCCTCTCTGACGAGAGTGGCGGGCAAGTGACCGGCAGCCGGGTGGCCTACCTGCCCTACGGCGGCGTGCGCCTGGGAGAGGCCAGCACCTTACCAACCGACTACACCTTCACCGGCCAGCGGCTGGATGGGGGCATCGGGTTGATGCACTACGGGGCGCGGTTTTACAGTCCGCGGCTGGGGCGCTTCGTCAGCGCGGATACCATCGTGCCGGACTATAATGCCCCCCAGGCACTCAACAGATATAGCTACGTGCTCAATCGTCCTCTACAGGGAGGCGACCCTACCGGACACCAAGGTCCTGAGGAAAAGGAAACGCCCTGGTGGGCTTATTGGGTGGCAGCTCCTTGGTCGCCTGACGAGGCTAATCCCTTGGCTAACCTTCAGATAGGGGAGTACCGCTGGACCGCCCCAGAG
>JBGVTF010000331.1:0-3154 GCA_041862415.1 Anaerolineae bacterium
CTCCGTCAGCGACAGCCGGGGTGACCAAAACATCCCCTCCTGTCCGGTAGCGCCATCGAAGCTCACCGCTCGCGATGTCCAAAGCGTACAGATAATTGTCGGTCGAGCCGAAAAAGACAAGGTCTCCAGCCAGGGATGCACCTCCCTCGATCCGACCGTCGGTTATGTACCCCCACACCCGCTGGCCGTCTTCGGTCGCCAGGGCGTAGAAGAAGCCATCGTGGGAACCGACGTAGATGACGCCGTCGCGAATCACAGGGGAACCGGTCACCCACCCGCCCGTCTCATATCGCCAGCGCACATCGCCCTGCACCCTGTCCAATGCGTAGACAGTGCCATCCCAGGAGCCGAAGTAGACCGCGTCCCCAGAGACAACCGGCGATGAGATGATATTGTCGGCCGTCTCATAGCGCCAGAGGGCTTCCCCTGTGTCGGCGCTCACAGCGTGCAGGGCATTGTCGTCAGCCCCCACGTACACGACGTCCTCGCTCACCGTTGGGATCCCCCTGACATAGTCGCCCGCACGGTAGGACCAGGCAAAGGAAATAGTGGCCTCACTTGTGGGGGTAGAAGCGCTACAACCGAGCAGCAGGATCACCATCAGGCAAGTCAAAATATTGGTCTTCACAGAGCCTTTCTCCCTCTCCCTCCTCAGCTTTTGCAGGTTCATGGTCATTTCGCACAATTCGTTAATAACCAAAGTGTTTGGTCTGTCGCTCCAGTCCTGACTAATAAGCGAACTGAAAACTCGGCCTTCCTGCGTTACTCCTCTCTACAAACAGTGCCCTACCCTGAACGGGACGAAGGGCACTGCCAACTGGGTTTATTATACCCTACCCCATCCCCTTCGTCAACCTGGAAACGCATGGGGGTGTCCCCCCAATGTCCCTTCTCCCTTTTCCGGCATGGGGCGTTGGCTCATCGGCCCCGCTCTCGGGGGGCACAAGTGAGGTTGAGGGGAGAGGAGCAGCTTGTGATGCAACTCTGGGCAAATGAGGTCAGTGTTGACCTTGCATCATAATTCTGCTATACTTGGACTCGTAACTATCAGCGGCCTTCGGTGTTGTAACAGACAGACAGAATACGTCGAGGGCCGCACCATTCAGGAAAGGCCCTCAGGTGACAGAGAACGAAGAAGCCCTAGTAGAGAGAGCCAAAAAAGACCCGTCGGCTTTTGGCGTCCTGTATGAGAGATACGTG
Organism: Anaerolineae bacterium; assembly: GCA_041862415.1. Classification (GTDB taxonomy): domain Bacteria; phylum Chloroflexota; class Anaerolineae; order E26-bin7; family E26-bin7; genus E26-bin7. The sequence goes on from JBGVTF010000331.1 coordinate 1,201, forward strand.
AAAAAGATCTACAACTATATCTATTACCGGACCGGCAATCACCATGACGCCGAGGACCTCACTGCCAGGACTTTTTATCGGGCTCTGAGCAATATGGACGGCTATGTGAATCGAGGGGTGCCTTTCTCTGCCTGGCTTTATCGCATCGCTCACAACCTGGTAGCCAACTGGCATCGAGATCGAAGCCGCCGCCAAGTGATCCCCCTCGACGAACTGGTTCTGGCCAGCCGCCGTAGAACCGATCCCCTTCAACTGGTTGAAGCCAACGAGGAGAGGGAGACCCTACTGGGAGCCATCAGACATCTCCCTGCCGACCGCCAGCAACTCTTGATCCTCAAATTTGTGGAAAAGTTGTCCAACGCCGAAGTCGGCCAGGTAATGGGACGCAGCGAGGGAGCCATCAAATCCCTCTATCATCGTACCTTAGTCGCCTTGCGAAAGGAACTGGAAGAAAGGGGTTTTGAACCATGATCAAGATCGTGACCGACAGCACCTGCAATCTCAATCTATTTCCAGAACTATTGCAGAAACATGACATCCGGGTGGCTCCCATCTCCATTCAGTTCGGGACAGAGACTTACGAAGAAGACATTGACATTGACCGGGATCTCTTCTACGGGAAAATTGACGAGTTGGGCATCATCCCCACCACCTCGCAGCCATCGCCGGGCAGATTCGCCGACTATTATCGCGAATTGACAGACCAGGGACATTCAATTCTTTCCATCACGATCACCAGCAAGCACAGTGGCACCTACCAATCAGCCGTACTGGCTAAAGATATGGTGCCCGAGGCCGACGTCGAGGTCTTTGACTCGGCCACCATTTCCTTCGGGACAGGGTACATGGTGCTGGAAGCGGCACGAGCGGCCGAAGCCGGTCAAAGCAGAGAGAGCATACTCAAACGTCTGGCAGAGATCAGGGACAATATGTGCCTCTCCCTCACACCAGCCACCTTGAAATACCTGCAAATGAGCGGTCGAGTGGGCAGGTTGGCGACAGCTTTTGCCTCTTTGCTTGACATCAAGCCTGTCATTACAGTAGAGGACGGCCTTCTTGAGGCCCGCGAGAATGTGCGCGCCAGAGCGAAAGCCGTAAACCGCTTGCTGGACCTCACCGAAGAAGCCTTGGGCACGGCCGACCCGATCAACATAGCTGCTATCCACGCCCGGGCCCCGGAAGAAGGGCAGGCCCTATTGGAAAGGGTCCAGGCCAGGTTCAACTGCCAGGAGACCATGATCGGTGACTTGGTTGCTTCCCTGACTGTGCATGGCGGGCCGGGTATACTTGGCCTCTTTGCCTATAAGGTGTAGTTCTTGACGAGATAAACCCTGATTTCGGATACAATCATGGCAGATAGAGAATGGATCGAGATATTGGCTACCCACGCCGATAAACTGAATGCAGGAGCAAACGAAGAAGCAGAGTACCTGGCCACGCTTCCTGAGCATCGGGATACGCTTCAGCCACTGCTGGCCTTGGCACGAAAGGTCAAGGACGCTCTGGTCTCAGTGGAGCCTGCCCCTGCTTTCTGTGAGAACCTGCGCCTGAGCCTGCTGGCAGCCGCCCATCAGCGATTAGCGTCTCGACTGGGCTCAAAGTCTCAGCGTCCTGTTCACCTCTTCAGAAGACATAGGAAAGAGATTTTGATCGGAGCGGCCGCCCTGGGCTCGGTTGTCTCAGTGGCCGGGATTGTCGCCTATTGGATCCACGCTCGGGCTGCTAAGGCACAGCGCGCCGTGCCTGGATAGAACAAAGACACAAAGGGACACGGCTCAAGGCCTGTCTCTCAACTTTGACTCAATATTTTGGATACTGGAGCACAGCGAAGGGGCTATCAAATCCTTCTATCACCACACTCTGATCGCCCTGCGAAAAGAACTGGAGAAAAGGGGGTTTGAGCCGTGATCAAGATCGTGACCGACAGCACCTGCAATCTGTCTCCAGAACAATT
>JBGVTF010000332.1:0-11055 GCA_041862415.1 Anaerolineae bacterium
GGGGGTCCTCGTACTCCCGGCGGCAGTCGGGACAGAGGGGGAAATGGGCCATGGAGGTATTGGGCCGGTCGTAGGGCAGCGCCCGGATGATGGTGAAGCGAGGGCCGCAGTGGGTGCAGTTGGTGAAAGGATAGCGGTAGCGACGGTCGCCGGGGTCCCCCACCTCGCGGCGGCATTCCGGGCAGGTGGCGATGTCGGGCAGGATGAGGACGGTTTTCTCCCCCGTCTCTTGGCTGTGACGGATGACAAAGTCGGGGTAGCCGACGGGGTCGAGGAAAGAGAACTCCAGGCTGTGGATGATGGCCCGGGGAGGCTTCTCCCCCTCCAAGCGCAGGAGGAACTCCTCCAGTACCGGGCGCTCCCCCTCAACCTCGATGAACACCCCCTGGGAGGAGTTCAGCACCCATCCCCGCAGCCCCAACTGCGTTGACAACCGATAAATAAAGGGGCGGAAGCCCACCCCTTGTACAGCTCCATGGATAATGACTTTCAGGCGGTCCATCTCTGCCCTTGCTACTTCACCCCAGACCTCATTGAGAATGGGGCTCTCCCATGCTAATGGTGATACTGGTTTGGCTCAACAAATTATCCACTGAAGACTGCATTTTGTCAAAAAAGAGGTTGGGGAAGAGACCGATCAGGAAGATGAAGACGACCACAGGCACAAGGACAATGATCTCGCGAGTCGAGAGGTCCTGCAGTTGGCGGTTGACCGGCTTGTCCAGGGGGCCGTGCATCACCCGGCGGAACATAGTCAGCATGTACCAGGCGCCCAGGACGATGCCCGTGGCAGCCAGGGCCGCGTAAACCCAGTTGGCCTGGAAGGTGCCCACCAGGATGGTGAACTCACCGATGAAGCCGTTGAGGCCCGGCAGCCCGATGGACGAAAGGGTGACGATGAGCAGAAAGACACCAAAGAGGGGTAACTGCTTCCAGAGCCCACCAAAGTCGTCAATCAGGCGGGTGTGGCGGCGCTCGTAGAGCATGCCCACCAGCAGGAACAAGGCCCCCGTGCTCAGGCCGTGGTTGACCATTTGCAGAATCCCCCCGGATAGCCCCTGAGCGTTCAGGGCAAAGATACCCAACACCACGAACCCCAGGTGGGCCACGCTGGAATAGGCCACCAGGCTCTTGACGTCGCTCTGGCTGAAGGCCACCAGCGAGCCGTAGATGATGCCGATGATGGCCAGGATGGACATCAAAGGCACAAAGGCCACCGAGGCGTCCGGAAAGAGCGGGAGGCAGAAGCGGACGAGGCCATAGGCTCCCATCTTCAGCAGGACTCCGGCCAGGATCACACTGCCGGCGGTGGGCGCTTCCACGTGAGCGTTGGGCAACCAGGTGTGGAAGGGGAAGAGGGGCACTTTGATGGCGAAGGCCAGGGCAAAGGCCAGGAATAGCCAGCCCTGTCTCTCGACAGGCATCTGGAACTGGTAGAGCTTGAGCAGATCGAAGGTTCTCTCTCCGGTGGCGGCAGCGTTCATGAAGTAGAGAACCATGATGGCTACCAGCATCAGCACGCTGCCAGCCATGGTATAGAAGACGAACTTTAGTGCAGCGTAGACCCGCCGCTTACCGCCCCACATGCTGATAAGAAAGTACATGGGAATGAGGGTGATCTCCCAGAATACATAGAACAGGAAGAGGTCGAGGGCGATGAAAGCCCCGATCATGCCTATCTCTAGAAGGAGCATGAAGATATAATACCCCTTGACCCGCTCGGTGATGGCCGTCCAAGAGGAAAGGATGGCCACGGCCGAGAGAAAAGTGGTCAACAGCACCAGGAAGAGGCTGATGCCGTCCACGCCCAGGTGGTAGCCAACTCCCAGGCTGGGAATCCAGGGGACGTTTTCCTCGAACTGCATCCCTGTGGTCTCTGGTTGAAAGTAGAGGAAGAGGAGCAGCGAGAGCAGAAAGTTGATCACGGCCACGCCCAGAGCCAGCCACCTGATGAGAGCCTCCTTCCTGGCATTGATGAACAAGATGCCCAGCGCTCCGAGAAGCGGCAGGAAAGTAACCAGAGAAAGTATGGGAAACCCTAACTGATTCACTATACGTGCTCCTTGCTATAACATACCGCATATCGCCTCTTGCACTCTCAACTGCAAACAATTGGGATATGCGACTAGCGATTAGCGATTAGCGACAAGAGGTGCTCCACCGGGGGTTGGATGCAATTGAGAAAGGGAGGCGGATAAAGGCCGATCAGAATGATCAGAATCGTCAATGGGACCAGGACGATGACCTCCCGCATTGATAGGTCCTTTAGTTCGCGATTCTCAGGCTTGGTCAGTTCGCCTTGCACTACCCGCTGGAACATCCACAGCAGATAGGCGACGGCAAGGACGATGCCAAGAGCGCCGATGACAGCGTAGACGACGTTGGACTTGGCAGTGCCTGCTAGGATCAGGAACTCTCCTACGAAGCCGTTCAAGCCGGGCAGGCCCATGGAGGAAAGGATGACTATCAACAAGAAGACCGAGAAAACAGGTATAACCTTCCACAACCCTCCAAAATCCTCGATCAATCGAGTGTGGCGGCGCTCGTAGAGCATGCCCACCAGAAGGAACAAGGCCCCCGTGCTCAGGCCGTGGTTGACCATTTGCAGAATCCCCCCGGATAGCCCCTGAGCGTTCAGGGCAAAGATGCCCAGCACCACAAAGCCCAGGTGGCTGACGCTGGAGTAGGCCACCAGGCTCTTGACATCTTTCTGCATCATGGCCACCAACGCCCCGTAGATGATGCCGATGATGGCCAGGATAGACATCAAGGGCATAAAGGCCACCGAGGCGTCCGGAAAGAGCGGGAGGCAGAAGCGGACGAAGCCGTAGGTCCCCATCTTCAGCAGGATGCCGGCCAGGATCACGCTGCCAGCGGTGGGCGCTTCTACGTGGGCATCGGGCAGCCAGGTATGGAAGGGGAAAAGGGGCACCTTGATGGCAAAGCCCAGGGCGAAGGCCAGGAAGAGCCAGGTCTGCCTCCCAGCAGGCATCTGGAACTGGTAGAGCCTGAGCAGGTCGAAGGTTTTCTCCCCGGTGGCGGTGGCATTCATGAAGTAGAGCACAAAGATAGCCACCAGCATCAGGGCGCTGCCGGCCAGGGTGTAGAGGAAGAACTTGACGGCGGCGTAGATGCGGCGCTTGCCCCCCCAGATGCCGATGAGGAAGTACATGGGGATCAGCGTCGCTTCCCAGAAGACGTAGAAGAGGATGAGGTCGAGGGCGGCAAAGACCCCCACCATGCTCGTCTCCATGAACAGCATGAAGATCATGTACTCCTTCACCTTTTCGGTGATGTACATCCAGGAAGACAGGACGGCCACCGGGGTGAGGAGAGTGGTCAGGAGAACCAAGAAGAGGCTGATGCCGTCAATGCCCAGGTAGTAACTCACGCCCAACTCGGGCATCCAGGGGATGCGCTCGACGAACTGCATCTCGGCCGTGCCGGATTGGAAGTAAAAGTAGAGGGGCAGCGAGATGATAAAGTTGGCCACGGTGACGGTGAGCGCCCACCATTTGATGACGGTGTCCCTCCTCAGAAACAGCGTCACCACCGCCCCGCATAGGGGGAGAAAGATGATCAGAGATAGAAGGGGAAACCCCAGTTGATTCATACACTTAGCTCCTTCAGTCCGGACTCGGATCGGTTCGAGAAATCAATAAATGTACCCTCGCCAATCTATCTTTCGCTTCTTCTATTAGCTGGGATTGCGCCAAACTCAGCGGTAGATGCATTCGCACCATCCACCTTCATTCTCGATAGACGACTATCTCGTCCCGTTTCTCTGTCCCACTTGGTAAGAACTCCAAGTTATCTCGTAACTGTTTGCCAGCTTTTTTATTTGCCAGCAGAACGCCTATTTCGAAAGCAGCGCCAATGTCACTGGGAGATGTGCTTCCCACAATGACCCTCTTAGCCTCCCACGCGCCATTTTTGCACTTGGTAACGGGCTCAACAAAGTAACGTTGGATAGCCGGTGCGTAAACGTATAGCCAAAATATCCACGCATCTAGGCACATTTGCGTGTTGCCCCTTCACGCCAACCACACGCGGCACGGTGGCTTGGTCACTGTGGGAGGTAATCTTGACCACCGCCGAGGAAGGGATCCCTTCTGAAGACGGACAGACCGGTACCACGTATAGGGCCACGCCAGAAAAGACGAGCAAAGCTCCGATGGTTCCAGCCCACGAGGGCACTTGTCTAACGAACTGACCAACGATGGCCAGAAAGAGAAACACGACTCCCCCCACAGTCAGAATGATGGGTACGGGCGTGTCACGTAAGAAGAGAATGAAATTCCCCATTTTGCTTCGCTCTTTTTCCAATGTGGGTGGTGCAATGACGTATGACTTTTAACCAAGTGCTTCGATAATACCCTACATCTCCTTGATAATAGGCAGGTCAATGTCACTGTCCGGTGTCGGATCGCCATAAGCATACGAGCCGAACAGGATCACCTTATGCAGAGCATATCCAGCAACAAGTTTCTCCACAACCTGTTGGATCACATCTCGTGCCTGTTGCGAACTGGCCATAGCAGTCTCTCTAGCGCAAGACGAAATACCCCACCAAGACAACCACGCCCAGGAGAATGGACAAGGCGTAATTGCGCACAGAACCAGTCTGCACCTTGCGGGTGGTCTGGCCGCTCCAACCGAAGAAGGCGGCGATACCATTGACCAATCCATCGAGGATCTTGGGGTCGAACACGTCGGCGGAAAGAGAGGCCAAAGCTCTAGTGGCGTAGGCGACGCCGTTGACCAGGCCGTCAATGCCCCGCGCGTCTAAGATCCGGGCCAGCCAGCCAGCCAGGCCCTTCAACGGATTGACCACGATGGCCATGTACAATTCGTCAACGTAGTACTTGTTGAACAGCAACGTGTACAGGGGGCTTAATCCCCTGGCCAGGACCACGGGCACCGTTGGCCTGGCCACGTACATGAAATAGGCCAGCCCGATACCGGCCAGGGCCACCACCACCGAGATGCCCAGGAAGGTCACCTCCAGGCCGACGCTAGCAGCGTGGGCTCCCGCTTCGGCGGCGTGGGCCCCTTCTTCAGCGGCAAAGACTGGCGAGAGGAAGCCCTCCACAGCGGAGCCGCCCAGGAAGTGGGGTAGGCCCATATAACCGCCCAGAAAAGCCAGGACAGCCAAAACGACCAGAGGCACGATCATGACCCGAGGCGACTCGTGGACGTGGTGGGCTATCTTCTCGTCGAGCCGCGACTGTCCCCAGAAGGGCACAAACACCGCCCGGAAGCTGTAGAAGGCGGTCATGAAAGCGGTCACGATGCCCACCAGCCAGAGCCAGAGGCCGGCGTTCTGGTAGGCCTTCCAAAGGATTTCGTCCTTGCTGAAGAACCCTGAGAAGAAGGGAAAACCAGAGAGGGCCAGCGCGCCTGCCAGGAAGGTCCAATAGGTCCAGCGGATTTTGTCCTTGAGGCCGCCCATTTTCTGGATATTCAACTCGCCGCTGAGGGCGTGCATCACGCTGCCAGCGCCCAGGAAGAGGAGAGCTTTGAAGAAAGCGTGAGTGGTCAGGTGGAAGATTCCGGCACCGTAAGCGCCCACGCCCACCCCTACGAACATGTACCCCAACTGGCTGATGGTCGAATAGGCCAGGATGCGTTTGAGGTCGTTTTGGACCAGGGCCACGGTGGCGGCGAAGAAAGCGGTGACCACCCCGATCCAGGCCACCACGCCCATTGAGAGAGGGGCCAACTCGAAGAGGACGTGGGTACGGGCCACCATGTAGACGCCAGCCGTGACCATGGTGGCGGCGTGGATGAGGGCACTGACGGGCGTGGGACCTTCCATGGCATCGGGCAACCACACGTAGAGCGGTATCTGGGCCGATTTACCCACGGCGCCCAGAAAGAGCAAAAGGGTGATGGCCGTGGCAATCGTGCCGCCCAGCGGCAGCAACTCTGGCGCCCTCTCAAAGACCTGGTCAAAGTTCAGGGTGCGGAAGGTGGCGAAGATGAGCATCACACCCAAGGCAAAGCCAAAGTCACCGATGCGGGTGACCAGGAAGGCCTTTTTACCAGCGTCGGCCGGGGCCTCGCGCTCGAACCAGAAACCGATGAGCAGGTACGAGCACAGGCCCACCAACTCCCAGCCGACGAACATGACCAAAAAGTTGTTGCCCAGGACCAGGAGGAGCATGGAGAAGGCAAAGAGGTTGAGAAAGGTGAAAAAGCGGGTGAAGCGCTCGTCCTCGGCCATGTAGCCCACCGAGTAGACGTGGATCAAAAAGCCTACGCCGCTGACCACCAGGGTCATCAGCGAGGAGAGAGGATCGGCCCTCAGAGACAAACTGACGTCGAAATCGCCAACCGTGATCCAGGAGTACAAAGTGTTGACTACAGCGTGGTGGCTTTGGACCACCCCCCAGAACATGCCGCAGGCGGCCAGGAAGGCCAACCCTACAGCAGCGGGGCCTACGATGCCCACCACCCTCTTGCCGAGTTTGCGTCCGAAAAAACCATTGATCAGCACACCCAGCAGAGGAAAGAGAAGTATGAACCGAATCGTATCATGGATCAAAGCCTCACCCATTCACGCCTCCAGGTTAGCTTATAGCTCATAGCTTATGGCTGATAGCCTGATGGAGCGGGGCAACCGTCCAGAGCAGCGGGTCCAGCGTCGGTCGAGTAGGAGGGCAGCCACGTATCTAGACCAAGCAGGTTATGGGTATGACTCCGCTCGCTCGATTTCGATACGTTTCGCTACTCAATCAGCGCTCGCTCCAGCCGGTGTTGCCATGCTTCGAGGGGCGGCTGAACGGTTACCACCACAGGTGTGGAGCCGCGCCATCCGCCATTCTCCATTCACCACTTCATCAGGTTGATCTCGTCAACGTCCGTGGTTTCCTTAAGGCGGAAGATGGCGACCACGATGGCCAACCCCACAGCCACCTCGGCCGCGGCTACAGTCATCACCAGAAACACAAAAATCTGCCCCTCCAGCGAGTTCAAATAGCGGGAGAAAGTGATAAAGGTCAGATTGACCGCGTTGAGCATCATCTCGATGCACATGAAAATGACGATGGCATTGCGCCGCACCAGAACGCCGATGACGCCGATGGTGAAGAGGATAGCGCTGAGAATCAAATAATATGACGATGGGATCATTCAAAGCTCCCTCTTGGCCAGCACCACTGCTCCCACGATGCCCACCAGCAAGAGCACCGAGGCCAGCTCGAAGGGCAACAAAAAGTCGGTGAAAAGCACCTGGCCGATGGCCTGAACGTTGCCCACCTCAGCTATCTTCTCCGGGGTGTACTGATCGGGCGTGCCGGCCAGGACCCCAGTGAAAAGGACATAGCCCACTTCCACCAGCATGAGAACAGCCAGAAAGACAGCAAAGATTTTGGTGTATGCCTTCCGATCCTGGCCCTCCTCTTTGCCCGGCGAAAGGAGCATGACCACAAAGAGAAAAAGCACCACGATGGCTCCAGCGTAGATGATGACCTGGGCGACGGCGATAAACTGGGCGTTGAGCAGGAGGTAGAGGCCAGCCAGGGTGCAGAAGTTGAGGAGCAGGAAGAGGGCGCTGGTGGCAGCCTTCTTGCTAAGGACCACACCAGCGGCCGCGATCACCGCGATGACAGCTAAAACGACAAACAAAGCCAGTTCCATGAAGGCTAACCCTCCAGAACGATGACGTGAGGCGAGGCAGGTTGCAACAGCCTGGCCTTGTCGTAGACGAGGCTACCGCGACCATAGTCGGCCAGGGCGAATTCGTGTTGGAGCTTCAGGGCTCCGGTGGGGCAGGCCTCCTCGCAGTAGCCGCAGAAGATGCAGCGGGTCATATTGATCTCGTAGATGCGGGCGTAGCGTTCTCCCTCGGAGTAGCGTTCCTCCTCGGTATTCTCGGCCGCTTCTACGTATATGGCCCCTGATGGGCAGATGGCAGCGCACAGGCCGCAGCCCACGCAGAGCTCCAGGCCGTCCTCATCCCGCTGCAACTCGTGCCGTCCCCGGAAACGGGGGTAGATGCGTACTTTTTCCTCAGGGTACTGAACGGTGATGGGCTTTTTGAAAAAATGCTTGAGGGTGACGCCCATGGCTCTGATGAACTGCCACAGGCCACCAATAGCTTCGATCACGACCATGGATACACTCCGTACTCAATTATGCAGCAAACCCGATATCTTCAACACTCGCTCTGACCAGACACCTGCCTGTTCGACTACGGTCGCTCTGCGTACTGGATCGGTCCAGTTGTATTCGCTTTTGCAGGACTACAGGTAGCCATGGATATGCACCCCCCGTTAACCGTGATTCACTGGTCGCTTTCATTTGTACGGCGTCTTGGACTCAAGAGTTGCCTCTGATCACCGACAATGAGTGTCACGGGGCATCGCCTTCGGCTATGGCCTCTAGTGCCTCAATATAGCGGCGGGCGGTGACGTCATCGGTGATTATATTGCGGGATAGTTCTTCCATTACACGCAAAAAGCGAAGGACTATACTCTCGTCAACTTTGTCAAGAGCGTTCACAATCTGTTTTGGATGAGAAACGGCTTTCAGTTCGGCTTCCCATTCAGACTCTTCGATCAGTCTTTTCCTGAGAAGGAGATTGACCAGAGCGCGAATCTCAGGCATGTCGGCGGTAAAGGGCTCGTCTGCTTTCCCTTCGCACATCTTGATTAGTTGGCGTGCTTCCTGGTCGTCAACGAACCTTTCTAACACAGACTGAAGGACCCTGGAGGCTGTGGCGAACTTATGTGCTTCGATGAAACAGTGAGCCGCGCTCAAGTAGCTCACCTGTGCATCCCGATCCCGACCAAGGGAAGCGAACGCCTCAGCCAACTGGACTTCATGCTCCGCAACACGGAAGTATAGTGGCCGAGCGTAATGGACCAGACCCATCCTCTTGAGCAATTCCGCCTCCAGCAACAAGGCGGATTTGGCGGTCTTCAACCCGCTAAGTTTTTGTGTGATATCATCTTGAGTCATCTTTATCCTCTAGCTGTGATAGCTAAAAATGCTACTTCTAATTTGAAACACTATTACATACACATACCCTGGATAACCAAGCTTGAAGAGCCCACTGTCTTTCAGTTGGCTTTCTTTCCTGTGATGCAGTCGAGAGAGATCTCCTGAGCTCCCGGGACCCAATCCACTGACTTCCAGCACAGCTCGTCGGTCATCAATCCAGTAGTCTATACCATCGCCCCGCTTGGTAACCTCGGTTATTTCTCCCTCGTTAAGGCAATTGAAGGTAGCGCAACACAAGCCGATACTCGCAAACTCTGTCAGGGGCTGGGCCTGCAAGGTGTTCTCAATGCGGTCCGCATCTGCCTCGTTTGCCAGTGACCACCTAAAATCGACCGTTGACTGACCGCTCCCTGCTATTGGCAATGAGCGCCTTTCTATGGCGAGTGAAAACGGCTGCTGGCTCCACTTCCTGCAAAGAGATATTGCTGGCGAAACGAAGAGGTCAGCAAGTATGCGAGGGTGATTCCAGATAATATCTTCTATGCTGTATTGGAGCATCTACACTTCTCCTGGCTTCAACCAGGCAGCAAAGCGACGACGACGGCCGTCACCGCCAGATTGACCAATGCCAACGGGAACAGGAACTTCCAACAGAACTTCATCAACTTGTCGTAGCGCACGCGGGGCAGGCTGGCCCGAATCCACACGAATAGGAAAAGGACAAAGACCGTCTTGGCAAAGAACAGCCCTACGGCGATGATGGGATGCAGGTCAGCCAGAAAGGCCGGCCACTGCCAGCCGCCCAAGAAGAGAGTTGCGGTCACGGCGCTGACCACGATCATGTTGATGTACTCAGCCATGAAAAAGATGGCGAACTTGATGCCGCCGTATTCGGTGGCAAAACCCGAAACCAGCTCGTTCTCCGTCTCCGGCAGGTCAAAGGGCGAGCGGTTGGTCTCGGCCAGCCCACAGATGAGATAGATCAGGGCAGCCACCGGTTGCAAAACGACGAAGGGCAGGACGGCCTGCTTCTCCACAATCTTGACCAAGCTCAGGGACTCGCTCAAGAGCAACACGCTGACGATGGCCAGGCCCATAGGCAGTTCGTAGCTGATCATCTGGGCCGTCGTGCGCAGGGCCCCCAGCAGGGAATACTTGTTGTTGGAAGTCCATCCCCCCAGGACAATGCCGTAGGTCCCCAGGCCAGCGATGGCAAACAGGTAGAGCACGCCAATGTTCACGTCGGCGGCGACAGACAAAGAGATGGCCGGAACCTGGAAGCCAAACACCCGGAAAGAGTTGATAGTGGGGCCAACGGGCACGACGGCAAAGGCCAGCAAAGCTGCGGCCAGTGAAATGCCGGGGGCGATGACGTAGATGACCTTGCTGTGGACCTGGCCAAAGATCATCTCTTCCTTAAAGATGGCTTTGAAGGCGTCGGCTACAGGCTGCAAGAGGCCAAAAGGTCCGGCCCTGTTAGGCCCGTAGCGCAATTGAAAGCGGGCAGCCAGCTTGCGCTCGGCCCAGGTCATGTAGGCAAAGGCCACCAGAAGGCCTATGACCACAACAAGGCTCTTGATCAAAGGAATCAATAGGTTCGCTATCCAATCCATGGGTTTCCCTGTTTCTATCTGAAAGGTTCGCTACTTTGATGGTATAGGGAAGTATAAACTCGCTCTCAGCCGGTCCGAGACCGGCAGTCGGGTCACGGACCTTCCCGGAGCAGATTAGATTTCTGGTTTGGGTGACTACCTTCTCTTAGTGACCTTTACCCAGGTAACCGCTGCCTCCGCGTCAGAGAGGGCCACTACTGGCATCTCGCTCAGGTGCAGAGGTACGAAGACGCAACCGGGGCGGATGTCATCGCTTACCCTGGCCCTCAACTCCAGGCTGTCCCTGGCCGAAGCCACCGTCACCGCATCCTGGTCAGCGATGCCCACAGCTTCGGCGTCGGCCGGGTTGATCTCGATGAAAGGCTCGGGTATGAACTGGCGCATGATCTCCGACTGGGCGAAGGGGGAACTTCGGTCATAGAGCAGCCGTCCCGTGACCAGGGCCAGGGGGTAGGCAGCGTCATCCGCCGGGGGATAAAAGTCCGCCTGGGCGAAC
>JBGVTF010000333.1:0-4042 GCA_041862415.1 Anaerolineae bacterium
TGGATTCCACTGTGGTGCCCAACGTGTTCGACTTTGCCACACCCCCTGCCCTGAGCGCGGTCGAAGGGCGGCCGGGAGTTGACGATTTCAACGCCGACCTGCGGGAAAGCATCGGCCTGCACGACGATGATCTGTTTATCCTTCAGCCGACGCGGGTGGTGGCCCGCAAGGGGATCGAACTCTCCATCGAGCTGCTGCGGTGGCTGGACGATCCGCGCTGCAAGCTGGTCATCACCCATCGCGCTGGCGACGAGGGGCTAGATTATCTGCACACGCTTCGGGCCATGGCTGATGAGGCGGGTGTAGACCTGCGCTATGAGGCTGACCGTTTTGACGCTACCCGCCGTATAGAACCCGATGGACGCAAGGTATATGCCCTGTGGGATGCCTATGTCCATGCCGACTTTGTGACCTATCCCAGCCTCATCGAGGGCTTTGGCAACGCCCTCATCGAGGCCGTCTACTTCCGCTGCCCAGCCCTGGTCAATCGCTACCCAGTCTACGCTGCCGACATCGGGCCGCTAGGCTTTGATTTTGTGGAGATTGATGGTAAAATAAGCGACAACGCCGTAGCTCAGGTGCGGGAGCTGCTGGCCGATCTGGCCCGCCGCAAGCAGATGGTCGAGCACAACTACAGGCTGGGGCAGGAGCATTTGTCGTTTGAGAAGTTGGAGGAGTTGTTGCAGGGGTTGCTGGAGGACACAGTTCGCTTTCACAAGAGGTGAGCAAATGCGTGAGCTACTCAGACCCCCTGACCCTTGACCCCAACTCCCTACCCTTGTTTCGCGGAGGAGATGCACTCATGACCTATGAAACCGCATTGCGAGACGAGGCTCGCAAGCGCATCAAAGAGATTGGCCGGGCCGACATCCTGGTCGGCATCCCCAGTTTCAACAACGCCGGTACCATCGGCCACGTGGTGCAAATGGCCGCACAGGGGATGGTGAGATATTTCCCGGACATGAAACCGGTATTGGTCAATTCCGACGGCGGCTCCCCCGATGGCACATGTGACGTGGCGCTGAACACACCGGTGCCAGAGGAAGTGGGGGTGATCGCCACCGTTTATCGGGGGGTGTCGGGCAAGGGCAGTGCCTTTCGGGCCATTTTCGAGATCGCCTGTGCTCTGGGAGTCAAGGTGTGCGTGGTGGTGGACAGTGACCTGCGCAGCATCACCCCGGAGTGGATCGAACTGCTGGCCAGCCCCATCGTCAAAGAAGGTTACGGCTACGTGACTCCTTACTACAACCGCCATAAATACGACGGCACCATCACCAACAACATCACCTATCCCATGACCCGTATGCTCTACGGGTTGGACATCCGCCAGCCCATCGGCGGTGATTTTGGCTTTTCGAGTCAATTGCTGGATCACTATTTGGGCCAGGACGTGTGGCAGACCGACGTGGCCCGTTTCGGCATTGACATCTGGATGACCACCACGGCCATCAACGCTGGTTTCACCGTGTGTCAGGCGCGCCTGGGGGCCAAGATCCACGACGCCAAGGACCCGGCCGCCGCCCTGGGGCCGATGTTCGTGCAGGTGGTGGGCACCCTCTTCTCCCTGATGAGCCGCTACGAGAAGAAATGGAAGGAAGTGAAGGGCAGCCAGCCTACGGCCATGTACGGTGAACCCATCGCTGTCGAACCCGAACCGGTGCCTGTTACACTCTCGGCCATGATGGACAAGCTGCGCGCCGGGACGGAGGAATACCAGGCTCTGTGGCAAAGGATCCTGACGGCTGAGAACCTGGCTGCGGTCAAGGAAATCGCTGCTCTGAGCAATGAGGATTACCGCTTTCCGGCTGATCGCTGGGCAGAAGTCGTCTTTGACTTTGCTGTGGCTTACAACAAGAGCGGCCTGGAACCGGCAGAGGTCATCAGAGCCATGACGCCCCTCTATTATGGTCGCACGGCGGGCCTGGTGAAGCAAAGTCAGGAGATGAGCACCACCGAATTTGAGCAGCAAGTGATCCAGGCTCAGGCACAGACTTTTGAGAAATTGAAACCCTACCTGGTGGAGCAGTGGGAGACAGTCTGAGCGGCTGAGCGGTTGCTAGCCCCGAACTTGAATCCTATCGAAAGCTCTTCGCCCTCGGGGACGAGGGCGAGTTTGTTAAGGAGGCCCTTGCCTGGGACGCCCCTACGGACGGGGGCTATGAGCAGGTAGCTCGTCTGGACACCAAGATTATTTTACATAAAAAGGCTCCAGATAGTGCAGGCTGGAGCCTTTTTGAGTGCTCAGGTGAAACCTTAAAATTTTCTGGAGGTACTGGACAAGGAAGCAAAAGTGGTGTATAATAGGGGCAATAAGTGGTAAAAAGTGGGGCAGAGTGGTAGATAGGTGGCACTGGTAGGCCCTATTTTGCCCTAAAATAGCCCTAAAGTGGGAGATTTTAGAACAAATGTTCTCCGGGGAGTTCGAGCATACCATAGACGACAAAGGAAGGCTGACCATTCCGGCCAAATTCCGTGACGAACTGACTGAGGGGATGTTTGTCACCCGAGGTCTGGACGGCTGCCTGTTCGTCTACCCCCCGGATAGCTGGAAAGCACTGGCCGAGAAGGTCGCCACTCTCCCTCTCACCCAAAAGGACGCTCGTTACTTCAGCCGCTTGATCTACTCCGGCTCGGAATGCAAACTGGACAAGCAGGGACGGATCCTGTTACCCTCCTCCCTCCGTCAACATGCCGCCATAGAGAATAACGAGGTGGTCATCATCGGAGTCAACGCGCGGCTGGAGATTTGGAGCAAGGAGCGCTGGCAGGAGGTCACCGCCCAACTGGAAAACGAGGGGGCTGTTTTCGCTGAGCAACTTGCCGGCCTGGGGATTTAGGGACCGATGGCCGGGCCAGGTGAGCCAACTCACATCCCCGTCCTTTACCAAGAGGTCCTGAAAGGCTTGCAGATCAAGCCGGGTGGGCGCTACGTTGACGGCACTCTGGGGGGAGGCGGCCACGCGGCGGGCATCCTTGAGAAATCAAGCCCTGATGGAAGGCTGCTGGGCATTGACGCCGACCCGATGGCCATTGCCATCTCCGCAGAACGTCTCGCCGAACATGGGCCGAGGGTCACTGTGGTCAATGCCAACTTTGCCCGGTTGGCAGAAGTCGCTTCACAGTATGGATTCTGCCCCGCCGACGGCATCCTCCTCGACCTGGGGCTCTCCTCGCTGCAACTGGCCGCTGGGGAGCGTGGCTTTTCTTTTCAACTGGAAGGCCCTCTGGACATGCGTTTCAACCCCCATCAGGGGAGACCAGCTTCAGATCTGGTCAATGGGCTTTCCACCTCAGAGTTGGCCGACGTCCTGCATCGCTACGGGGAAGAGCGCCGGGCTCAGCGCATTGCCCAGGCCATCGTGGCCGCCCGCCCGATCCACACCACTCTCCAATTGGCTGACGTCGTGGCCAGGGCTGTCGGCCGAAGGGGCAGAATACATCCCGCCACCAGGACCTTTCAGGCCCTGCGCATTGCGGTAAACGACGAACTGTCGGCTCTCAGCCAGGCCCTGCCTCAGGCGGTGGAGCTCCTCGCGCCGCAGGGACGGCTGGTCGTCATCTCGTATCATTCTTTGGAGGATCGTCTGGTCAAGCAGTTCTATCGTCAGGAATCGCAAGATTGTATCTGCCCGCCCGAAGTTCCGGTCTGCCGTTGCGACCACCGGGCAACTCTGGAGATAGTAACCAAGAAGACCATCAGACCGTCGGAATTGGAGTTGAAGGCCAATCCCCGTTGCCGTAGCGCCAGGCTGCGCATTGCCGCTCGATTGGCTTCTGGCTAGCACCTGGAAAGGAAACTCAATGATTACCGGCCACTCGAGTTCGCTCTCCCAGCGCCTTGGAGGGAATTCCGCTGAAGGCTCAACCGAGAAGAGCAAAGGGGGGCTCGATGTCAAGACAGCCATCGGTTCCATTCTCATTTTTGTTCTCGTCAGTCTGCTTGGCTGGCTTTATCTGACTCAGGCCAGTCAAGTGACCACAACGGGCTACCGTATCTACGAGTTGGAAAGGGAAAGAGCCCGCCTCCAGCGTGAAAACGCCA
>JBGVTF010000334.1:0-6944 GCA_041862415.1 Anaerolineae bacterium
TTGGGCAACAGGGCCAAGTTTGCGGTAATTTGGTCTGCTCCGGCTGGCGATTAGAAAGCGCCGCCATCACGATGAGGGCCACTGTAAAGCCAGCGATAGCCACCAACTCTGCTACCCAGAGGGTGTAAAGTTGCGCTGCCATGTCTGCATCGCTGCTATCAATCCTCCTTGACAGTATTTCCGCTCCTGTGCTATACTATCTCAAATAACTGGTCAGGAGCCGATGGGCTGCCGTCCTATTCTAAGCGAAGGAGCCTCCCGTGTCAAACCAGAAGTAACCGGTAACTGGCCCTGTTCTCAACGCTCAAACAAGAGAAGGAGTGAACTATGGTAACCCCAAAACAACTCATCACTGGTCCCACTTTCGAGGAGATGTTCCATCCAGAGAAGATTGATCCCCAAATCCGCCAACAGGCTCTGGAAGCCAGGGAGAGGGATCCCCTGGACCCTATCAATCTCTACAACATCACCTGGAAGAACACCGAGGGGAAAATCTACCACCAGGTGTTGCCCCAGGAGTTTACTGGCGTCGAGGCCCCCATCGTGTGCCTTTACTCTAAGGACTTTCCCACTGGCAGCCACAAGGTAGGGGCCGCCTATTCGGTGCTCATCGAGAAGCAACTCTTCGGCGAGGTGGACCCCAGCAAGCACTCCCTGGTCTGGCCCTCCACCGGCAACTATGGCATCGGTGGGGCCTGGGTGGGCTGCCGTATGGACTTTGACTCTATTGTCATCCTGCCCGAGGAGATGAGCCAGGAGCGGTTCGACATCGTGCGCAGCTTCGGCGCACGGCTGGTGCTCACCCCCGGCTGCGAGAGCAACGTCAAAGAGATTTACGACAAGTGCTGGGAACTGAAACGGGCCGACCCAGAACGCATCCGCATCTTGAACCAGTTCGAGGTCTTTGGCAACTACCGCTTTCACTATTACGTCACCGGGAACACCATCATTGAACTGGCGCAAGAGTTGAAAGAAAAGGGGATAGGAAATGGAAAGATGGCGGCTTATGTGTCGGCTATGGGCTCGGCCGGCACTATCGCCGCCGGGGATTGCCTCAAGCAGGAGTGGCCCGATCACCTGATCATTGGCCTGGAGCCCATCCAGTGCCCGACGATCTACTGGAACGGCTACGGTGGCCACGACATCCAGGGCATCGGCGACAAGCACGTCACCTGGATCCACAACGTGATGAACATGAACGCCATTATGTGCATTGACGACATCGAGTGCAAGAAGGGCTTGCAGCTGCTGACCGAGGAGGCTGGCTGGAAGACCATGATAGACCGCTACGGCGTGCCCGAGGAGAGCGTGCAGTTGATGGCCGAGACCTTTGGCATTTCCGGGGTATGCAACGTGTTGGGTGCTATCAAGACGGCCAAATATTACAGCTTGGGCTCCAATGACGTGATCGTCACCATCCTGACCGACGCCATTGACCGCTACCATTCGGTGATGAAGCAAATGACCGCCACTTACGGCCCCATGGACGAGACCGAGGCGGCGGTGCGGCTGGTGAGCATCTTACACAAGCAGAAGCTGGACTGGATCAAAGAGGCGACCCGAGACCGGCGTAATCAGTGGCACAACTTGAAGTATTATACCTGGGTGGAGCAGCAGGGGAAGACCATTGAGGAGCTAAACGCTCAAAAGGACCCAGCCTACTGGCTGGAGCAGCAGGCCAGGGTGGCCGAGGTGGACGAGAAACTGCGGGCTTTCCGGGAGAGTTAGTCAGAGGAAGTGATCGCTATGGATGTGACACAAGAGACAGCCAAGAGAAAAACACTGGCCATGATCGCCCATGATGGCAAAAAAGCTGATATGGTGGCCTTTGCCACTTACAACCGGGAAAAACTAAAGAACTATGATCTGATTGCAACGGGTTCAACGGGCAAATTGTTACGAGAAAAGGTCGGATTGGAGGTGGAGCCATTACAGTCCGGGCCGTACGGTGGGGACGCCCAGATCGCAGCCCGTGTGGTCGAGGGCAAAG
The DNA here is from genome assembly GCA_041862415.1 of Anaerolineae bacterium. GTDB lineage: Bacteria > Chloroflexota > Anaerolineae > E26-bin7 > E26-bin7 > E26-bin7. Next base: position 1,991 of record JBGVTF010000334.1, read on the forward strand.
TAGATGGTGTTTTCTTCCTGGTGGATCCATTGGACAAGCACCCCCATGATCCAGATATTCAGACACTCCTGCGAGCGTGCAACGTGCACAACGTCCCTATTGCCACCAACGTAGCCACGGCTGACCTGATTATTTCCGGAAACACCTTGTGAAAAAAGGGCATTTTGATCTGGTCACCCCACATCGGTGGAGCCATTGGCTTTTGAGAAAGCTTATGACCGACGGCTTGATGCATGTCCTGTTATGGGGCGGGCACCCAAGTGGAGTTTGGGTGCCCGTCCGTTTTTTGAGCATCTTGTTGTGGAAGCCTGGACCCTTGAAACGAAGGGCTTGTCCTGAGCCCTGCCCCGAGCCAAGTCGAAGGGACAGCCGAAGGGCTCAGAAACGGGTCCCACAACCGGGACAGAAAGCCAAGCTCTCCCTGTCGGCGGCGTAGTGCTGGCGGCCACAGTGCTGGCAGGCGAGAAAAGCCCGTTCGTCGTGCCCACAGCCTGGGCAGAAGGTGTAGTCGGGCAACAGACCACGGCCACAACGAGGACAGAACTTGTCAAAGGTCTCCTCTGTCACCTGTTCTGCTGTTTCCTCTACCTCTACCGCTGCCTCCACGACTGACGGGCTCTCTTCCCCAAGTGATATTGGAGGCGATGCTGGTTCCCTTGCCTTAAGCCGGGCGGCCAGTTGCATGAAAAAGCCTACCAACAGGATGCCCCCGGCGGTGAGGAGCAGCCCACGCCAGCGGGTGAGCAGCCCCAGGGAGAAGAGCCCCAGGAAGACAACCATCAGCAAGGCAGCGTAGACCCAGATCTGGGGGCTGCTTTCCACCTTTCTCAGAAAGACCAAGATCAATGCGCCGATGACCAGCAGCGATAGGGCCGCGGCAGCCGTCAGGCCCAGGACGCTGGCCAGAAAGATCAAAAGAGGGTAGAACAGGAAGAAACCCAGGCCCATCAGCAGATAATGCTCTAGCCTCAGCCTCACCTCGCTCAGGCGCAAGGCAACGGCCAGACAGGCCAGGAAAGAGACCATCAGCGCCGGAGCCAGGAAGGAGAGACCGGTGAAGAGGGGGGACATCTTTTCCACCTTCTGGGACAGGCTGAGCATGGTCGGCAACTCGATGGCGATGTCCTGGTCGGCGATGAGGCCCTGGTATTGCCAGGAGAAAACGTCGCCGTCATCGCCGGGGGTGTGCGCTGAGGGAGCCAGGGCATGGTTGGGCACCTCGGTGCCAGCTACCCCTCGCACCTTGATCTCAGCGTCCAGGTTCCTGATGCGGCGGTTGTGGTCCAGGCTGTAGGCAAAGCTGCCCACTCCTTTGGCCTTGTAGCGGACCTCGATCTCCCGCTCTTCTTCGGGGCTCAAGGTGGTCTGCCAGCGGATGCCTTGCAGCGAGTACTGAGCGTCGGCCGGCTCCTTCCCATCCACCAGGAACTGCACGTTGTGCAGCATGTCCACCGTGCCGGGAAAGGGGAAGAAGAGCTCGGCGGTGATGGTGGAAGCATATGCCTCCTCGGCCTTGGTTTCGCTGTTCATAGTAGCCTGCGCAGGGTTGGCGATGCGGTAGAGGCCGACGAAATCCAGGTCGTAGAAGGTCAGGGTGACACCCCCTCGATCCTCGTAGCGCACTTCCAGCTCGGCGCTGATGTGGTTGTCCAACGCGCCGATGGAGGCAGGCATGAGGGCTCCGGCAGGGGCTACAAAGTTGACCTCCACCCCCCGCTGGGCGATGTTCTTATAGACGTTTGACTCGATAAAGTGCCGCTGGGAGGGCGTGTAGACCTGAGCCTTCAAGTTGCCGACCACGGCCACGAAGGCGATGATCAGGCTCAGCAGGATCAGGCCGAGGGCAGCGCTGAAAGAGATGCGTTTCAACATGGCAAATTCCTCCTATCTGATCTGATAAGCTGTTGACAAACAGGTGAAATGTGATATACTAGCTGCAACTCAAGGATTCAAACCACAAAAGAGGCGGGAGTCTGTTATGGAAATGATCGTGTCGGTCACCGACTTGCAAACTCAGGCTGAAAAATTCCTGGCCCTGGTGAAAAGCTCCGAAGAGCCAATTATTATCACCCAGGAAGGACGTGCTAGCGGCGTTCTCCTCGACTATGAGTATTACCGTGGGCTGCTAGCTACACTGGAAGAGATGGCCGCGCCCGATGCAAGGGCTAAGATCCGTCGAGCCAAAGAGGAGTCAGCCCAAGGCAAGACAATCCCTCACGAAGAGGTCATGCAGCGATACGAAGGGATTCTCAAAGGCCGTGAAGGCTAAGATTCTCTGGTTAGAGTCTGCCTTGCAAGACCTGGAAGCACTGTCAGCAAGAGATATTGACTTCATCTTGCGGCGAGTTGACTTGCTTTCCACTTTCCCCTTCATGGGCGCGCCGATGCTCTTTGACGAATGGGAGGGCTATCGCCAGTTGATCTGTGGCAATCAGCGAGTGATCTACCAGGTCCTGGAGGATGGCAAGATCCTCGAAATCGCCTATGTTCGTCACGCCCGCCAGCGTCTATAGTGTGGCTCAAGGCTGCCCTTCTCCACCGTCACGCAGGAGGATTTGCCAAGGCGTGACCCGTTGCTCCGCGTTGTGTTCTATTTTACCTCGCCTGACCACCCCTAAAACCTGGAGTAGCTTAGCGAAATAGCACCCGCGAGCCGGGGTTGGGGCTCCGTTGCTGCACCGGGGCCTTGGTCTGCGGCTGTGGTGCGTCGTTACGGACGGCGACGACCTGGCCCTGGTAGTGGAAGACCATGTTGGGCCCGCCCTGGAGCACCTGCTGTAGCTCCTTGTCCTCCGCCAGGGCAAAGTACTCGATGGAACCAAACTCTACCACCCGGTCTGCTTTCAGGTTGGCGGCCACCCATTCGTCAGCCGACTGATCGGCCAAGTCGATCATTTCCTGATCATCCAGCAACTCCAAATCCACCGCGTATTGGCCGACCTGCAACAGGTTCTTGGCCCCGTAGTTGGCCACGTTGGCCCCCCGGGCCAGGTTGGCCTGCTGGGCGCTCTGATAAGCCTGGTTCTGCAGCCGGGCCTTGACCGTGGCCCCGCCGGAGACGCTGTTATAGTCCCACTGACCGTCGCCGTCCAAATCCTGACGGTAGAGGCCCATATTTGCCGCCGATGCGGCCCCGCTCTCCTGGCCCTGGATGAGCATGGTGGTATAGGGCGTGACGATGCCATACTCCAGCCCCAGGGCTTTGATCTCTGCCACCAGCACCTCGCTCTCCCCTTCCACCCGGACCCGGTCCAGAAGCTCGCCCACCTTGCGTGTGGCCCACAGGCGGGGGATGAAAGCCCGGTCGGAATAGGTCTCCAGGACAAAGCTGGAGGCGTATTCCTGCCTGCCCCCGGCCGTCTGGCCGAGGAGGCGCACCGTGACCTGCCTGGACGGGGGGCGGTACCTGCCGGTCAGCACCAGGCTGGAGCCGACGAAAAGGTCGGGTACCTGCTGGGGATAGACTTCGCTGACTTCCATACCCTCGAAAGCAATCTCCACCTCGGTCAGGAGCGGGTGGGCGATCTGGCCGTAGAACTCGGTCAGAGCTCGCTCCAGGCTCTGGCCCGGCTCGACGTAGACGACCGCACCGTGGTTCTCGGCAGCCAGCCGGTCCAGCAGGTGGGTGTTGACGTCGTAGCCTACGCCAAAGACGTGGATGCTGGCCCCTAGACCGTCATTAGCTCGCCGCACGCTCTGGACAATGAGGCGTTCGTCGGTGACACCGGCCGTGGGCAGGCCGTCGGTCAGAAAGACGACCACTTTGGCCGCCTCGCGCTCCTCGCTCTCGGCCAGAACCTCCAGGCCGGTGGTCAGCGCGCGCTCGATGTCGGTGTTGCCGCGGGCGTAGAGTTGATCCACATAGCGGGAGGCGTCCTGGATGCTCCGCCCAGTGACTGGCAGCAGGTTGAAGGCCAGTACGTCTACCACGTCGTCGAAATCCACGATGGAGAAACGGTCCTTCTCGCCCAGTTGCCCCAGGATGAATTGGAGAGCCTCTTTGGCTTGTTCCATCTTCTCCCCACTCATGCTTCCCGAGCGGTCAATGACAAAGACAATGTCCTTGGGGATAGAATCCGTGGTAGCGGCCGTGGAACTGGGGGAGAAGAGAAAGAGGAAATAGCCCTGGCCGTCCTTTTCGTAGCTGAGCAGGCCAGCCCCGAACTCCTGGCTGGGAGTGGCGTAGTAGAGCTCGAAATCCTCCGTGGGGGTGACGTCCCAGTCGGTGTAGGTGGCGCGCACCCGGTTGGGGCTCACTCGTTCCACCGTCACGGCGTGGCTGGGGGAGTAGACGCTGGCCACCCCTTGGGACGAGTGCAGATCCACCGTCACCGAAACCTCCTGCAAGTTGCTGGCCGAGTATCTCTCAGTGCCCAGGACGTAGAGATAGCGGTAAAGGCCACTTCGGGGAGCCAGCATCTCCTCGTATTCCAGGACCATCTCTTTGGCGCTGTGCGGGGGCAGGGTGACCTCCAGGGCATAGGTCTCGCCGTCAATGTAGGCCAGCAGAGTGGGGTCTTGATGGTCCTTGATAGCCTGCTGGAAGTAGAGATTTGTCTCGCCCTGGCTCATGGTGTCCACGGCCTGCGGACGCCCGTCCAGCCTGATTCTAAAGTCGGAGATGGCCGCCGTCTCGGGGATGGGGAAGACGTAGCGCCCACTGACCTCGACCGGGTAGGGATTGTAGAACCTCTGCTCCACCCTAGTCCTGGCGTAGCCATCGTTGATGTCCACCGTCACGCGGTGGTACTCCACGTCCACGTAGCCGCCCAGTTCGACCGGGAAAGGGATAATCATCCCGTCGGCCAGAGCGGCGAGGGCGCTGCCGTGCAGCAGGAGCAGGACCATGATTGCGCTGAGCAGCAGCTTGCGCTTCTTGAGGGAAATAAAAGTAGCCATTGTCGTGCCTCCTTTGCTATGAGTAGTTCCAGGGGAGAGTCCCTTTGATGGGGAA
>JBGVTF010000335.1:0-3351 GCA_041862415.1 Anaerolineae bacterium
GCGCGGTTGAAAACGGTGATACGACCCTGGCAATCGAGGATCATCACCCCGTCAGCCGAGTGCTCAATGATGGCATCCAGTCGTCGCTTCTCGGCCGAGACCTGCTGGTAAAGGCTGGCGTTGCGCATGGCAATGGCTGCCTGGTCGGCAAAGCTAGAGAGCACCTGGCGATCGTTGGCCGAAAAGGCCGTGCCACTGGTGCGGAAGACATAGATGACACCAATGAATTCATCTTCGATTACCAGGGGTAGAGCGACCACCTGGCGCAGGGCCATACCCGCCGCCGCCGCTACCAGGCTCAACTTCATTTGCAAGTCCGGAATCTGCCAGCGGGAGAGGTGAGTCCGTCCGGCCAGGTGGGGGATGTCATCCAGGAGGGGGGAGAAAAGGGGTAAAAGCTGCCTGGGCAGACCATAACTGGCCCGCACGCGGAAGCTATCGTCATCCTGGCGCAGGGCGATAAGGCCCGCATGGCCTTGCAGCATCTCCACAGCATTCTCGAGAATCAGACGCAACACTGAAGGCAGGTCCAGCTTGGACGTCATGGCCCGGCTGATTTGAAGCAGATATTCACGTTGGCGCAACTGGTAATCCTGCATAGTTTTCCCTCAGTCCAGGCTTCCTCTACTATACCTCATTTCGTCTCCTAAGTCAACCGCCGTCTTTGGCCTGTGCAGCAGCAGGTCCCGGGGGGCAATGTCCCCTCTCCCTTTTCCCAGTGTGGGGCATTGGCCCACCGCCCCAAGGCTTGACGGAGGAAAAATAGGCGCGAGAAGGCATCTCTCGTACTCTCCGGCTGTCGCTGCGCAAGCCTGGAATGGCAAACGCTTGAGAAAAGCGTAGTAAAATGATATAATGATGGTAGTGGGAAAGGCAAGGAGCGACTGAATACATCATGAACAGGAGGTGTTGAAATGAGTCTAGAAGGCAAACGTGTAGCGGTCCTGGCTGAGGACAACTACCAGGATTTGGAGCTCTGGTATCCCCTGCTGCGCATGCGCGAGGCGGGGGCCGAGGTCGAACTGATCGGCACAGGGAGCGCCGAGACCTACACTAGCAAGTATGGCTATCCAGTGACGGTGGACGCGGCGGCTGACGAGGTCAAGGCGGCCGACTTTGACGCTGTCATCATACCAGGTGGGTACGCTCCCGATCGGCTACGCCGCTATCCTGCCGTCCTCAAGCTGGTGCGCGAGGTTTTCGAGCAGGGCAAGGTGGTGGCTGCCATCTGCCACGCCGGATGGGTGCCGATCTCGGCTGGCATCCTCAAGGGGAAAAAGGCTACGTGCTTGTTCGCCATCAAGGATGACGTCATCAATGCCGGGGCTACCTATCTGGATCAGGAGGTGGTGCAAGACGGTAACCTCATCACCTCCCGCACACCCGATGACCTGCCTGCCTTCTGCCGAACCATTATCGCCGCTCTGGAAGGCTAGCCTGGAGGGTAGAGGGTCAAAGGAGAATCTATGGCCATCGTGGACAACGAGATATTGCGCAACCTACCCTTCCTAGAAGGGGCTAGTTCGGACGTGGTGGAGCGGTTGGCCGAAGGGGGGGTAGAGAGGAGCTTCCAACCCAACCAAGTCATCCTGGAGGAGGGCTCTACCGGCCGCGAGATGTACCTGATCGTCGAGGGGCAGGTGGAGGTAGTAAAGGGACACGGCGCCGAAGAGATGGTGCTTGCTAGGCGCGGTCCGGGGGACATGTTCGGTGAGATGGGGCTTATTGAAGCCAGACCTCGCTTTGCCACCATTCGTGCGCTGGAGCCCACTCGCCTGTTAGAGTTCTCTGAGTACGACATGCGCTCCGCGTTGACCGAGCAGCCCCAGTTACTCTATCGGACCATCCAGGTACTCAGCGCCCGGTTGCGCGAGTCCGACCGGCAGATGATCGCTGACCTGCAGCGCAAAAACCAGGAACTTGCCCGGGCCTATCGTGAATTGGAGGAAGCCCAGGCGGCTCTGGTGGAGAAGGAGAGGTTGGAGCGCGAACTGGAGCTTGCTCGGGAGTTGCAGCAGAGCATCCTTCCCCACGAGTTCCCGCACCTGCCCGGGTTCAGTTGCGCAGCGCGCAGCCAGCCTGCCCGGCAGGTAGGAGGCGATTTTTACGATGTCATCCTCTTGAGCGAGGAGCGTGTGGGCCTGGTCATGGCCGACGTCTCGGACAAAGGCATGGCCGCTGCCCTCTTCATGGCTCTCACCCGTAGCCTGATCCGCGCAGAGGCCAGGCGTAGTTCTTCACCCCGGCAGGTGCTATTGAGCGTTCACAGGCTGCTGCTGGAGATGAGCCGGGCAAATATGTTCGTCACCGTCTTTTATGGTGTGCTCGACCTAGCGCAGGGCACCCTCTGCTACGCCCGGGCTGGCCACGACCGCCCCTTGCTCTTCAGCCCTAGCACTGGCGAATGCCGATTCCTGACGGCCAAGGGGACTCTACTGGGCTTGATCGAGGAGGTGAGCCTAGAGGAGGCTCGTGTAGATCTGGGCCCTGGCGACCTGCTGGCCCTGTACACCGACGGGATCACCGATGCAAAGTCACCGGCGGGCGAGTTCTTTGGCGTGGAGCGCCTGCACGAGGCGGTCTGCGCTGCCGACGGGCAGAGCGCACAGGATCTGTGCGATCTCATCTTTAGGCACGTTGAGCAATTCCAGGCAGGGGCTGTGCAGTACGATGACATGGCGCTGCTGGTAGTGAGGGCACTCGCCGGAGGCTGAGACGGAGTGTCCGCCGCGCACCATGCCGGAGCGATTCTACTACTTCGAATCTGCAAATGGCGAATGGCGAAAGGCGAATGGTGGAAATTGTGCTCGCCAGGGATCGCCAGATCCCGGCCTTGTATGGCAAAAGCGGCGCTTCAGACAGGGATCTGGCGATCCCCTCTGAGCAAGCAGCCGACGGCTTATTTTCGCCAGGCTGTATCGGTGAATCATATCGCTAGCGGATTTCGGAGGATGGCTTTTTCACTGCCCCTGTCGTTCTCTCTGTTCCTCCAGCAATTGTCGGATGTCCTTAAGGTGCCACCGCTCGTGGATGGGTATGATCCGAAACACCTTGAGCACAGTGGTTTCGCCCAGGACTGGATGGAGGCCCTGACGGTCAAAGGCTTCGTCCTCCAGATCCTGCAGAGCGCTCAGGGTGCGCTGCCTCTCTGCAGCCATTTCCTCCAGGATCTGGCCAATGGATCGCTGACGTCGCTCGGCTACCCGAGCGGCGTTCCAGGCATCCAAGTCGAAATCGGGCACGTCCACGGTCTGTCCGGCAGCGATGTCCTGGGCCACCTGCCGGTGAGAACCCTCAGCGCTGGCCAGATGAGCCAAGGTCTCCTTGATGGACCAGCGGCCATCCCCTGGC
>JBGVTF010000336.1:0-13978 GCA_041862415.1 Anaerolineae bacterium
GGGTGGGACTCGTCGGTCCCAATGGTTGCGGCAAGACGACGTTGTTGCGCATCATCGTCGGCCAGGAGCAGCCAGACCAGGGCAGCGTGCGCTTTTCGCCCACCGATGTGAGCGTCGGCTACCTGGCCCAGGCCCTGGAATTTGAGCCGGAGGCAACCTTCGGCGACGTGATGCGCCAGGCCGTAGAGGGTTTGCGCGAGGCCGAGCGGCAGGTAGAGGCCCTGGCTCGGCAAATGTCCGTCGCCCAGGGCAACGAGTTGACTCGTCTAATGGACGAATATGCCGGCGGGCTGGCCGCTTTCGAGGGCACAGTGCTGGCCGTCGTCCACGACCGTTATTTCATGGAGCGCTTTGCCACTGGGCTGTGGTCGGTGGAAGGGGATACCATCCGCTGCTACATTGACCTGGAGGACATCCGGCGGGGACGTGGTGCCTGAAAGGAGTGTGAGTGAAAAAGTTCTGGAGAATCATCCTTAGCATGATCGTACTGCTCATCATCGCTCCCGGTTCCTACCTCTGGGCGATGGTGCTGCTGGACTCGCTTTACAAATATGAGTCGCCTCTCAAGGGAGAGCTGCCCCTCGGCCAGCCGACCCAACCTCTGGTGCAGCAGGTCGCCATGGTCATCGTGGACGGGCTGCGCTACGACACCTCACTGGAGATGCCCTACCTCAACAGCCTGCGGGAGGAGGGCGCTTCAGGGGTCATGGTCGGCATTCCCAGCCCCGCCTCCCAGCCAGCCTGGACGACCCTGCTCAGCGGAGCGGGGCCGGAGATCAACGGCGCGCCCCTTCTGGACCCTGAGCACATCAATGAAATCCAACCCATAGCCGTTGACCACCTGTTCGCTGAAGTGAAGCGGGCTGGCTTTACCGGCGGCCTGGCTGGCTCCAACTGGTGGCAGAAGATGGTGCCTGCTGAACTCCTCTACGCTCATTTTTTTGTGAAGGACGAAGATGCTGCTGACGAGCAGGTGGTGGATAGCGCCCTGCGCTTTCTCAAGAACTTTTACCTCAATTACCTGCTCATCCACCTCAACCAGGTGGATCACGCCAGCCGCGAGTACGGCGCGGCCAGCAGCGAATACCGACAGGCTGCCCTGCGCGTTGACGCCCATTTGCGTGATATCGCTCAGGCCACGAACGTGCAGCGCAACGTCCTCATCGTCGTCTCCGACTACGGCCACCCCAAAAGAGGAGAACACAACAAGTACGATCAGGTGGCGCTGACAGCCCCCTTCGTCATGGTCGGCCCCGCCGTGGTGCCCGGCGACTACGGCCGGATCGCCCCTGGGGATGTGGCTCCCACCGTCGCTGCCCTGCTGGGTACGGCCGTGCCCAGCGCGGCCCAGAGACCCATTCGCTTTGACATGCTGAGCATGGGAGAGGTGCAACGGGCCGTGAAGCAGATCACTCAAGCCCAGCAGCGAGTCGAATTGGGCCAGGCGTACCTGCGCAGTGTCCTGAGCTTGCCGAAGGGCAGCATCGGCGCTGACCCCCTCAGCGAGACGGCCAAGGGCGATGCCCTGGTGGCCACAAGTTCCCTGCAGGTCAAGAACTACACAAGTGCTTACACCCTGGGCGGTCTCGCCGTCCAGCAGATTGACAAAGAGATGGAGCAGGCCCGGGCGCGGCGCATCCAAAGTGAAAGAGTCCAACGCCGGATTGAGGCTCTGGTGGTGATACTGGTTCCTCTCCTTACAATATTAGGGTGGTTATGGTGGAGGCGAAGCAAGCGCCTTGGCATTTCTATCTTCGCTGCCCTCCTCACCCTTGCCATCTATCATTTGCTCTTCATAAGAGAAGGCAATCTCTATTCACCAAATATCCCCAGGCCGGTAGAGCCATTTCTGGAGGAGAGCCTTCGCCGGGTAGTCATCGCCCTGGCCGTGGGCCTGGTGGTCACCCTTCTCTGGCTCTGGTACGAGCGGGAAAGGTCTCTGCTGGACGTGGCTCAATCAGTGTACGGCTTTTCTTTCGCCGTGATCTATTTCCTGGGTGTCCAGATAGCCATCGGCTACTGGCTCAACGGCCCCAAGGTGAGCTGGTACCTGCCCGATCTCACCTTGTTTTTCGCGCACTTCTCGGCTCTGGTGCAGTCCTCGATGGTAGCGGTCATCTCGGTGCTTCTGCCGGTGGCGGTCCTGCCGTTCTACTGGGTGGCCCTGCTGGTCAGGTCCAGGCTAAAGAGGGACAGGCTATAAAGTGTCCCCATTCAACCAATGACCGGATTTGATATTCGAGATGTGTAGGAGGCAGAAAGATGCGCGTCGTCATTACTGGTAGCAAGGGGCAGTTGGGGCGGGCCTTGCTGGAAACGATGAAGGATCACACTTTCCTGCCCATTGATCTGCCCGAGCACGATTTTACCGAGGATTCGACCTTTCAGGCCATAGTTGATTTCGCTCCCGAGATGGTTATCCACAGCGGAGCCTTCACCGACGTGGATGGATGCGAGACCGACCCCGATACGGCGTACCGGGTGAATGCCCTGGGTACGCAGAACGTGGCCCTGGCTTGCCAGACCTGTGGGGCCACCATGCTTTACGTCAGTACCAACGAGGTCTTTGACGGAACCAAAAAGGAACCGTATCTGGAGTTCGATCCGCCCAACCCCATCGGGGTCTACGGCAAATCCAAGCTGGCTGGTGAAATGTACGTGCACGCTCTCCTGAACAAGTTCTACATTGTCAGGACGGCCTGGCTCTACGCGCAGGGCGGCGACAATTTTGTGACCAAGATGATCAAGGCCGCCGACGAACGGGGGGCGCTGCGCGTGGTCACCGACGAGGTCAGTTCTCCCACCTACGCGCCCGACCTGGCTGCGGCCATCGTCCAACTGATCCAGACGGGGCGCTATGGCATCTATCATTTCACCAACGAGGGCGCTTGCTCTCGCTACGAATTCGCCCTGAAAATCCTAGAGTTCTCAGGCCGGGGGCACGTCCCCGTCACCCCCATCACCTCAGACCAATACGAGCGCATTGCCCAACCTCCTCCTCATGCAGTAATCCGTAACTATTGTGGGGCCACAGCGCTGGGCATCACCCTGCGGCCGTGGGAAGAGGCACTGCAAGAGTACTTTGCCGATGAATAACCTTCAGAAAGACAGCAACCAGGGGCGAGGGCTGCCGCTTGTTTCCGTGATCATCCCCAACTGGAACGGGGCACGCTACCTGCCCACTTGTCTCGACTCCCTGCGTCGCCAAACCTATCCCCGCTTTGAGGTCATCGTCGCCGACAACGCCTCCACCGATGAGTCCGTCGCTCTCATTGAGCGGGACTATGCCGAGGTGATCCTGGTCAGGCTCCCCACGAATCGGGGTTTTGCTGGCGCGGTGAACGCTGGCATCCGGCGCTCCCGGGGCCAGCTTGTCGTCCTCCTCAACAACGACACCGAGGCCGATCCGAACTGGCTGGCCGAGATAGCGCAGGCCTTCGCTGAACATCCCACTGTCGGCCTGGTGGCTTCCAAGATGCTCCTCTTCGACCGGCGAAACGTCTTCCATACTGCTGGTGATTTCTATCGTGTGGACGGCATCCCTGGCAACCGGGGCGTCTGGCAGGAGGATCGGGGACAGTTCGATCAGCAGGAAGAAGTCTTCAGCGCCTGTGGGGGCACGGCGGCTTACCGGCGGGCTATGCTGGACGAGATTGGCCTGCTGGACGAGGATTTCTTTTATTCCTGCGAGGACGTAGACCTGGCCTGGCGGGCGCAACTGGCGGGTTATCGCTGCCTCTACCTGCCCACGGCTGTGGTCTACCACCGTCTCAGTGCCACCGGGGGGGGCGTCACGGCCAGTTTCCACGATGGCCGCAATTTCATATACATCATCGCCAAGGACTATCCTACCTCGCTGCTGAAAAAGTATTGGCCCAGAGTGGTGAGGGCTCAACTGCGCCTGACCTGGGAGGCCCTGCGGGCCTGGCGGGGGGAGGCGGCCCGGGCTCGCCTGCGGGGACAACTAGCTGGCCTGTGGCGTCTGCCCAGAATGCTCAGGAAGCGCCGCGCTGCCCAGCGCACCCGCCGCGTCTCTGACGAATACCTGGAATCGCTGCTGACGAAAGTTGACTAAAGGGACAAGAGTGTGTATCATAAGTGTATCACCGCCATCTACCGCCGCTTCGCCTTGAGAGAAGGCGCGGCGGAGTATCCGACGGCAGAAGAAAGAGAACGGCCCCTTCCTACAGTGGCCGAGGACCCGACCAACTTTGAATAGGAGGCAAGAAAAAATAGAGACCGATACCGTTCAACCGTTCTTGTCTATTGTCATTCCGGCCTACAACGAGGAACACCGTTTGCCAGAGAGCCTGGACAAGATCATAGCTTTTTTGCAAAACCGGGATTATCCGGCCGAAGTGATCGTGGTTGACGATGGCAGCACCGACAACACCGTTGGCATCATCGAAGGCTTTATGGCCAGATACCCTTTCGTCTCCATCATCAAGAACGACCACCGGGGCAAAGGGTACGCCGTTCGCACGGGGATGCTGGCCGCCCAGGGCACTTACGTCCTCTTCTCAGACGCCGATTTGGCCACGCCTATAGAAGAAGTAGACAGGCTCCTGGTCTTTCTGGAGGACGGATACGACATCGCTATCGGATCACGGGAGGGGCTAGGGTCACAACGCATAAATGAACCAGGCTATCGCCACCTGATGGGCAGGGTTTTCAACTGGCTGGTTCGTTGGGTGGCGGTGGGAGGATTTCAAGACACCCAATGCGGCTTCAAGTGCTTCCGCCGCGAGGTGGCCCAGGACCTGTTCCAGAGGGTGCAACTCTATGGGGCCCAGGCTGGTCTGATCAAGGGGGGGATGGTCACCGGCTTCGACGTCGAGGTCCTCTGCCTAGCCAGGAAGAGAGGCTACAAGGTCAAGGAGGTGCCCGTACAATGGTACTATGGGGTCAACACCAAGGTCAACCCTCTCCTCGACTCAGTGCGCATGTTCATGGACGTGCTACGGGTGAAGCTCAACGATTGGCGGGGAAAGTACGGTTAAGGGATAGGGGACCAGAGACAAGGGAGAAGGGCTTTTAATCCAAGGCTTCCATCTTCTCAATAATCTCCTTCAGCTTGGGCAGGCTGGCCTTGGTGATGGGATCGGGTGGGAGATAGGGACAGGCCCTGGCCTCACGAGTCGAGACCTCAAAGGTGCCAATGCGCCGGCCCAGGGCGGTGATTTCCACTTTGTCCATGGCTATGAGGGGACGTAGAATCGGCTTGGGAGTCCCGTAGGAGATGACTGCCAGGTTGTCGAGCGTCTGGCTGGCCACCTGGCCCAAGCTGTCACCCATAACGACGGCCTGGGCTTTGTGCTCATCAGCGATCTCGCAAGCTTTCTGAAGCAAAGTGCGTTTGCAGAAGATGCAGGTCCATCGCCCGGCCCTGATGCGCTGCAATTTGTTCCACGTCTCGCCAAAAATCTCGTCGTGCTCCATCACGATGGGCCGGATGTCCCATCCGTAAGCATAGCGGGAGAGGACCTCACAGTTGTCCAGGAATTTGCCATACTCCACCTCGCTCTGGCGGAAGTGGAGGGGGATGACGCCACAGCCCCGCTTCATTATGAGCCAAGCCGCTATAGGCGAGTCAATGCCGCCGGACATCAAGGCCACTGCCCTTCCCTCAGTCCCCAAAGGCAAACCGCCGTGCCCGGCCACCATCTGTTCAAAGACCAGAGCGTGACCACGGCGCACCTCGAGGCCGATGATCAGATCGGCCTCCTCGGATAGGTCAACCCGGGCTCCCGTTGCGGCCTGGACGTGCTCGCCTACCACACGGTTGATCTCGGGTGAGGTAAGGGGAAAGGTCTTGTCGGCTCGGCGGGCATCGGTATGAAAGCTCAACCTCTCGTTCAGGCCCACAGCCCTGGCCACGCGCAGGGCCTCTTCCTTGAGGGCTTCGATGTCTGCCGGCACTTCCACGGCTGGGCTGAGGGAGACGATGCCGAAGACATCCCGCAGCTTGTCGGCCGCCCGTTCCACCTCGTCAGTGTGCACGTAGAGGCGCTGACCGACAGTGCGAACGTCACCACTCAACCCATTCTTCTTCAGGCAATCCCTGATGTTCTTACGCAGCCGCCCGACGAAATAAGGGCGGTTTTTGCCCTTTAAGGCTATCTCGCCGTATCGGACCAGGATCAAGCCCATTGCTCTTTCACCACTGTTGCGGTACAGGTCAAGCCCCCAGGCTCCTCAACCGCTCTTCCAGCTTGGCCTTTCGCTCACGATTGGCAGCCAGTTTCTCCCTCTCTCTGTCAACCACGGGGACAGGAGCCTTGCCGGTGAAATCCTCATTGGCCAGGAGGGCTTCGCCGCGGGCGATGACGGCCGAAAGAGCCTCGACCTCTTCGGTCAGTCGCTCCCGTTCCGCTGCCAGGTCCACCATACCCTCCAGGGGCAGATAGATTTCCAGGCCGCCTACCACCATGGTCACAGCTTTAGCCGGTTTTTTGACCAGGGTGTGAGCCAACCTCAACTTCTCGTCGTCCAGGCGGGCCAGAGATACCAGGATGTCCCTCTGGCTTGTCAGGAGATCGTACCTTTCGCCAGCGGCGATGATAGCCTCAATACGCTGTCCCGGTTCTACCTCGTACTCAGCACGCGCGTTGCGGATAGCCCGTATTGCATCCATGACCAGGCCCATCTCCTCCTCAGCTTTGTCATCGGTCTCCCTGGGTTCTGGCCAGGGAGCGATCATCAGGGACTCCCCTTCGTGAGGCAGTTCCTGCCAAAGGGCTTCGGTGACGAAGGGCATGAAGGGATGCAAGAGACGCAACGTCCGCTCCAACGCATAGACGAGGACCCGCTGGACCATTAATCGTTGTCGGGCATCCCTACCATACAGACGTATCTTGGACATTTCGATGTACCAGTCGCAGAACTCGCCCCACAGGAAGTCATAGATTTGCCGTCCCGCCTCACCGAACTGGTAGCCATCAATGAGGTGAGTGACATTGGCTATCAGCCGGTTGTGACGGCTCAGAACCCAGTAATCGGCCAGGGTGAGAGCAGCCATGTCCCACGTGCCCCAGCCGACAGTAAAACCGTAGCCCAAATTGTTGACCACAAAGCGGGTCGCGTTCCATATCTTGTTGGCGAAATTGCGATTGGCCTCCACCCGCGAGAGGGCTACCTTCATGTCGTTACCAGGGGTGCTGCCCGTCAGCAAGGTGAAACGCAAGGCGTCGGTGCCGTACTGATCCATGACCTCCAGAGGATCAATAACGTTGCCCCTCGATTTGCTCATCTTTCGCCCGTGCTCGTCGCGGATCAGGCCGTGCAGGTAGACGGTGTCAAAGGGGATGTCGTCAGTGCACTCTAACCCCAGCATGATCATACGCGCCACCCAGAAGAAGAGAATGTCGTACGCCGTTTCCATGACTGTGGTGGGGTAGAAGTAGCGCAGGTCTTCGGTGTCGTCGGGCCAACCGAGGGTAGAGAAAGGCCATAGGCCCGAGGAGAACCAGGTATCAAGGACGTCTTCGTCCCGGTGAATGGCTGTGCTCCCACAGTGCTTACAATCGGTCGGATCGGTGATAGCCGCCATCTCTTGCTCACAGTCATCACAATACCAGACGGGGATGCGGTGACCCCACCACAGTTGGCGGGAGATGCACCAGTCTCGGATGTTCTCCATCCAGTTGTAGTAGACCCGGGTGAATCGCTCGGGCACAATGCGGATGCGCCCGTCGCGCACGGCCTCGATAGCCCGCTCGGCCAGGGGTTTGATCTTGACGAACCACTGAGTTGAGATGTATGGCTCGATCACGGTGTCGCAGCGCTCACAATGGCCCAGAGCATGGCTATAGTCCTCGATCTTGACTAGCAAGCCCTCCTTTTCAAGGTCAGCCACCAGGTTGCGGCGGCACTCGTAACGGTCCTGGCCAACGTATGGTCCTGCCTCCTCGTTCATGTTGCCATCGCCGGTGAGCACGTTGATGACTGCCAGGTCATGCCGCTGCCCGATCTCGTAATCGGTTGGGTCGTGGGCTGGGGTGACCTTTACCGCCCCCGTGCCGAACTCTGGGTCCACTGAAGGATCGGCGATGACAGGGATACGCCGCCCCAGGGCAGGCAAGATAGCCTCTCGTCCCACCAGAGGTTTGTAGCGAGGGTCGTCGGGGTTCACAGCCACCGCTGTGTCGCCCAGGATCGTCTCCGGTCGCGTGGTGGCTACCTCGATGTCCTCTCTAGCACCTTCGGCCCACCGACCACTGCCCCACTCACCACTGGTCATCTGCCATTGTTCACCTGTCAGAGGATAACGCACGTACCACAGCTTGGCAGCCTCTTCCTGGTGGACAACCTCCAAGTCGGAGATAGCCGTCTCACAACGAGGGCACCAGTTGACCATATAGGTTCCCCGGTAGATCAGTTCCTTCTCATAGAGCTGAACGAAGGCCACGCGCACAGCATGGTAAAGTCCCTCATCCAGGGTGAAACGTTCGCGTTCCCAATCGCAGGAGACGCCCAGGCGGCGATGCTGCTCGGTGATGATGCCGCCGTACTTCTCTTTCCACTGCCACACTCGTTCCTCAAACTTTTCGCGTCCCAGGTCATGGCGGGTCAACCCCTCCTTGGCCAGTTCCCGCTCCACCACGTTCTGGGTGGCGATACCAGCGTGGTCAGAGCCGGGCACCCATAGGGTGGGGGCGCCTCTCATGCGATAGTAGCGGATCATCAGGTCTTCTACCGAGGCTGTGATGGCGTGGCCCAGGTGCAACCCGCCAGTCACATTGGGCGGCGGCATGGAGATGACGAAGGGCTTCTGAGTTCGGTCGGCCAGCCCTCTCTCGAACTGCGTCTCCGGCTTGAAGTACCCTTGGGCTTCCCACCAATCATAGAGCCGCTGTTCTGTAGCGTGGGGGTCATAGGTTTTGGGCATTTCCTTCTTGCTCATGCTAATCATCCTTTCCAAAGGAGGTTCGTCTTATAACTCAAAAGCCCCTTTCGCTCAAGGACGAAAGAGGCTCCTCCGCGGTACCACCTTGACTTCAACAACGCATTCAAGGACGCCAGGGTAAGAAATACGTCACATCCTCCAATTCGTTGTCGCTCTCTTTGCTGTAACGGGCCTACCCGTGAGGGCCTACCAGACCGTAGCCCTTCAGCCCCCCAACTCCCAAGCGACCTTCGGTGGATGCTACTTGCGAGGAGCTTTCAGCCAGTGACCCCTCTTCTCTACTAAGGCCGTCCACCTACTCCTCTTGTTCATCGTCTTTGCCCTGATTGATACCTATTATAGTGCATTTCGGGAAACGTGTCAAAAATAGGCTGCCTCTTGCAATTATTGGCCATAAGCCTTATAATATATAGGGATAGAGGACGATCCTGTCTGGAAAGGTGAAGGGTGCTCAAATGGAAACGAAACGGATCTTACGTGACGAGACAAAGCTGTTTGAGGAGGGAGCTACACTTCCCAAGGGGACTGTTCTTCAGGAGCGATACGAGATCATCAGGACGGTGGGCATAGGGGGCATGGGTGCCGTCTACCAAGCGCGGGACCAGCGTTTTACCAAAGTTGCCAGACTGTGTGCCGTCAAGGAGATGATTAACGCCGCTCCTGCCCTCAAGCTTCGTGAACTGAATATCAAGAATTTCGAGAGAGAGGCGAACATCCTGGCCACTCTGAGCCATCCCGCCATCCCCAAAATCTTTGATTGTTTCAGCGAGGGCAATCGCAGCTATCTGGTACTGGAGTTCATCGAGGGTCAAGATTTGGAAAGCCTGCTGCAACGTACGGCGTCCTCCTTCCCGGAGGAGCAGGTCATCTCTTGGGCGATCCAAATCTGCGACGTTCTCGCCTACATTCACAACCACAAGCCTAATCCCATCGTCTTCCGCGACTTGAAACCCTCCAACATTATGCTGAACAAGCACGATCAGATTGTGCTGATTGACTTTGGCATCGCCAAGGTCTTCCAGACCGGCCAGAAGGGGACGATGATCGGCACTGAGGGATACTCACCTCCTGAGCAATACAGAGGCATTGCCGAACCCCGGGGTGACATTTACGCTCTGGGCGCCACGATGCACCATCTCTTAACCAAACGAGACCCACGCCTTGAACCTCCTTTTACCTTTCATGAATGCCCGCCTCGGAGCCTTAATCCCGAGGTTTCTGAGCGGCTGGAAGCCGTCGTGATGAAAGCTCTGCAGTACGAAATCGAGGACAGATATTCCTCTGCTGAAGAGATGAAATTGGCTTTACAGACCGTCTTAATTGTCCGAGGAGACTCCTCAATCACCCCTGGCACAGTCGCCTTCATCTCGGGCCAGGGGGTCTTGCCTGTCTGGGAGTTTGCCTGTGAGGATGAGGTGCGCTCTTCGCCGGCTGTAGCAGAGGGCATCGTTTACGTTGGCGCCTATGACAACAATCTATATGCTTTAGACGCCAAGACAGGCCAATTTGTCTGGAAGTATGCTACTGAGGGTGGCATAGCTTCATCGCCCTGTATCTGGCGGGACATGGTCCTTGTTGGCTCAGAAGATCGGGTCTTCTACGCTATCAACGCCAGAACGGGAGGTATTGCCTGGACCTGCCCTACTGGAGAGCGCATCCGCTCCTCGCCGCGAGTTGAATACGATCGGGTCTTTTTTGGTTCTGACGATGGACATCTCTACGCCGTGCGTGCCCAGTCAGGAGCTGTGAGATGGAAATTTCCAGCCCTCCAGCCTATTCGCTCCCGACCAACCATCAGCGATGACGTGGTCTATTTTGGCTCGGAGGACAACCACGTCTACGCCCTGGATATCCAAAGTGGCAGCTTGAAGTGGAAGTTTCGCGCAAACAGGGGGATAACTTCGTCCCCTGCCGTTGACGAGGGGTTGGTATTCGTCGGCTCGAGGGACTGGACTGTCTACGCCCTGGACGCGGGAACTGGGTGGCCCCTTTGGCGCCGTCGGACCAGCAATGCCATTGTATCATCCCCAGCTATCAGTGATGAGGGGGTCCTCTACATCGGTTCCGTTGACGGTAACCTCTATGCTCTCGAGACAAAATCTGGCCGACCGATTTGGAAGTTCTCTGCGGAGGGACAAATCAACTGCAAGCCAGCAGTGGCTGAGGGTGCCGTCTATTTCGGTTCAATTGATGAACACGTCTATAGCGTAGATGTCAAGACAGGCAAGCTGCGCTGGAGCTTCAAGACGGGAGGGCCAGTGCTCTCCTCACCCTTCGTGGCCGACGGCATGGTCTACATAGGCTCGACGGACAACAAGGTCTATGCGCTGCCGATGTGAAGGGAAGAAACGGGGTTTTGATCCATGGATTTCTTACGAAAGGCCCTTGGCAAAGGCAAAATGGCGAAAGCGGGGAAGGAAGTCTCATTTGTCAAGTCTGCAGAGGCAACAGAAATATCCCAGGAGGGTCTTTCCCTCCTTGTAGGCAAGGGCAGCCATATAGGCAAGAAGCGTGAGCACAACGAGGACGCTTTCTTTACCCTGGAATGCGCTCTCGAGCAAAACGGCGAAATGATGCCCTTCGGCCTCTTTATCATTGCTGATGGCCTAGGAGGGCACCAAGCTGGAGACGTAGCCAGCGCTTTGGCCACCCGGGTGGTTGCCCACAGCCTAATGCGCCAGGTCTATCTTCCCTTCCTACGAGACGAGGAAAAGGATTCATCTCGCCGTCCCATCAATGAGGCACTTGACAAAGCCCTCAGAGAAGCCAATCTTGCTGTTTACGAAGCCGTCCCAGACGCCGGCACCACGCTTACGGCGGCTATCATCTTAGGCACCCACGCTTATATTGGCCACGTCGGAGACAGCCGGGCGTACCTGGTGACGGAAAAGCGCTTGCAGCAGATCACTCAGGATCACTCCCTTGTGGCTAGACTGATTGAGCTGGGACAGGCTACGCCAGAGGAAGCTATGTCCCATCCGCAACGCAACGTCCTCTACCGGGTCCTTGGGCAAGGAGGCAGCATGGAATCGGTTGACACCTATTTCCAGTTGCTTCCCACCGGTAGCCAGCTTTTGCTTTGCAGCGATGGGTTGTGGGGAGCGGTCCCAGAAAGCGAGATGGCGGCCATCATCACTGCTGCACCCTCTCCTCAGACAGCTTGTAGCAAGCTGATTGAGGCTGCTATCACCCATGGCGGGGATGATAACATCACCGCTATCCTGATCGCCCTAACAGAATAAGCCCATAGCTCAGAAACAGGCAAAAGACGCCCAATAAACCTTTGCTCCAATCTGTCTTAGACGATTTCAGGGGCCCCATTTCCCGGCTAACGAGGTAGAGATGCAAGTTGAGAAAGACTATTATGCCATTCTGGGCCTCGGCAAGACTGCAACCGCTCAGGAGGTAAAGAAAGCCTATCGCCGTCTGGCTCGACGCTACCATCCTGACGCAGGCGCAGATGAAAAGGATGCCGCACATTTTCGCGAGATCCAGGAAGCCTACGATGTGCTGTGTGACCCCGAACAGCGCGAGGCCTACGACCGCTGGCGGGAGATGGAGGGATTGGATCAAAAGCCAGCCCTGATCTTGAGAGCCACACCCAGCTACCAGGCCCTCACGTGCCTGGGCGAAGAACAGGCTTTCTACGTCCTTGTGGAAGTCATGCCCGCTCCAGAGATCAAGGGCAAAAGGTCGCCCTTGAACCTGTGTCTGGTACTGGATCGCAGTACTTCCATGCAGGGCGAAAGGCTTCAAAGGGCGAAAGACGCTGCCTCGTACATTATAGACCGCTTGAGCGAGGATGACATCTTCTCGCTGGTGGCCTTCAGCGACAAGGCCGAGACTGTCCTATCCGGTCGCCAGAGACCGGACAAGGCTCTGGCCAGATCAGTGGTGAGCGCCATCGGAAGCCGGGGTGGCACAGAGATCCTGAAAGGGTTGGAAGCTGGCTTGACTGAAATAGAGGAAAGTCGCCTGCCCGATTCTATCAACCATCTCATCCTATTGACCGATGGCCAGACTTATGGAGATGAAGAAGGATGTTTAGAGCAGGCACAGATTGCCTGCCAACGGCAGATAAGCATCACTACCCTGGGGCTTGGAGCCGATTGGAATGACGAACTCTTGGATCAAATAGCGGCCCGGAGTGGGGGCACCTCGGCCTACATTGATTCTCCCACCAAGATCATGGAAGTGTTCCGCGACAAGATCCGCAGCCTGAGATCGGTTCTTGTCCGCGAGTTGGCCCTCACTCTCCGACTGGGCAAAAAGGTGAAGTTGAGAGAAGTTTTCAGAGTCTCTCCCTACATCACAAAGCTAGAAGAACAAGGGGGTGTCTTCCCCCTAGGAATGCTGGAATCCTACCAAGGCCATGTGTTCCTGGTAGACATGCTAGTATTTCCCAAACCTGCTGGTCAACACCGTCTGATACGAGTGGAGGCTGTGGGCGATGTGGTGGCTCTGGGCCGTCAAAAGGAGAGAGCCTGGCAGGAAATCATCGTGAATTTCACCGAAGATCCCATCCCCGACCAACAAGTGCCATCTTCTATTGTAGGAGCGTTGGGAAAACTGGCCATCTTCAGAATGCAGGAGAAAGCCCTGAGCGAACTGGAACAAGGAGAAGCGCACTTGGCTACTCAGAGACTGGAGACCATAGCTACCAGGTTGATCAACATCGGTGAGATAGAGCTGGCCAGAGCGGCCTTGCTGGAAGCCAGCAGGATAGCCAAGACCGGCCAGTTATCTCCTGAAGGGAGAAAGAAGATCAAATATGGAACGCGCAGTTTGTCAATCTTGCCTTAGGGAGGCGAGGCATGGTTAAATGCCCGTTTTGTCAGACGGAACATCCAGAGAACACTCTCTTCTGCCACGAATGTGGGTCGTATCTTCTAGAAGGCAATCAGAAAGAAACGGACGTCCTGGCCGTCGCTGAGGTGTCCTGGAAGGAAAGAGAAGAAACGAGCGAGGTTCCCGGAGAGGAGGTCACCTCCCCCCTGGGCCTCAAGCTGACGATACCAGACAGCGGACGCGATGTGGAAGTGCCTCTTACAAAAGAGGTGAACATCGGACGCC
>JBGVTF010000337.1:0-10909 GCA_041862415.1 Anaerolineae bacterium
GCTCCAACAGGCATTTCATAACAATCTTTGCATAGTCCTCCTCAACAATCTCCAACCCAATCAGACGACTCGAAGCCTGCTTAATCCTTTCGCGGTCGGCCGTGCCTATACGGTCTTTAGCCTCAACTCTGATAATGTCGTAGCCAAGCAGATACTTGCCGACAATTTCGCGGTCAACAAAGGGCGCTCCAGTCGCACGTCTTGGTAGGGTACCAATGGCAGAACATTGGGTTACGTCCTGATTGTTATCAGCCGTAACAGATTTGAGCGCGACTTCGTGTCGCAATCGAGTAAACAGGTCGCACCAGAGCGACAGTTAGGCGGACTCCCACAAACTTACCTCTTACCTCGTCGCAATCCTCGTAGAAACTCCCCTATATGACGCCCCATCTCCGCTGCAATCGGCGGCGGTGTAGCCGGATGGGAAAGGCTCATCGCTTCCTCATATGTACCTGGCCACTTCTCATCAGAATGCATTATCGTCCCAGGCTCCTCCGCGCTTTCCAACACTTCCAAAGCCTGCCTAATGACCCTCATCTGTTGTCCCTTGTTGTGAGGTTGCCCTATAATATGCCCAAACGGAAACTCCACTGCCAGCACCCTTGGCACTCCAACCTTCTCTGCCCAGAACGGCATATTCGTTATCACAATCGTCGACAATCCCGCCACTTCAAATGTCCGTGCCAGCACGGGCACGTTAGCCGAACACTCTGGTCAGGCTGTCGTCAAGAGCACACAATCTGCCCCATCTGCAATCAGTTTCTCTGCTACCTCTGGCCCGTACTTCTCCCTCCACCCCGTCAAATCCGCTGGAAATCCCTGGTACCCCATAAACGAATAGGCATGATCCACAAGTCCCCCAATCTGGCCTTCTTCAGCAAGCTCTTGGAACCGATTGATCGGAAGAAGAATGTTTATGTCTTCCATAACCCCCCAGCTATTGATGTGATAGTGACTGACACCTACTTCCTCCTGCTTGATGGATGCGGGTAGGGTACGATAGCTAGGGTCACCCCAGGTCGGCTCCTGTTTCTCCCGCTCCAAGTCAAACGCTGGCTCATATCCCCTATGATACAGTCCACCAGAAGTCACCAATCCAAATCGAGCCTGATTCAATGGTCGTGACAGGGGCGTCCACGGGATGGGAAGCTCGCTTTTGACTTGGGTTAGCTTATAGTAGCGAGTTATCAGCCGAGACAAGTATCTAAAGCTATCGACTGCCATAGAAGAATCCTCCTAATATTCCGGCATAAAAATATTGAAGCATCGGCGGTCTTGATCCATGAAACCGCATTGCCTTCACTTCTATGAAATGACCGCCTAACGTCTGGCGTTAAGCGGCTGGCGAAGCCAGTCCGCTCGAATGGCTTGTTAGCACGTTCAGTATCAGCCCCTCGTGGACTCCGCTCAACTTCACGCGCGACCCGCGCCTGCGCGCTAGACCCTAGAGCGTCGCCGCGTGCGGGCAGGGAAACTGCAGTATCGGCTCACCCGCTCCGGCCCGGTACATCGCGAGGCCTTCGTGAACGGCGACGGGATGCATGCGGCGCCTACCTCTCACACCGTGGCAGAGCGCCTTTGCGCCCGTGATACGCGACGCACAGACGGCACTCGCCGTGCAGAGTACACTTCTTGGGACATGGACAGGCGTCATAGCCTCGCTCGCGAGGTGTGGCAGGAACGCTGCCGGGCATATTCGAGATGTGGGCCATCGCGATTGCTCGCTTCTTGTCACGCCTGGCTGAGTCTTCGAGCTTCTTTGCTTTCCTTTTCACGGCAGTAGCCACTTTTCCTCATTTTGGTGGATGCGCGAGCGCCTAACTTCTAGTTGTGCCAAATGGCATAGTATCCAAGGTATGGGCGCCTGACATTTGGCACTAGTATGAATGTGTCCATTTGGCTGGTATGTCGATTAGACTACCTGCTAAATGGCACAATCTATTTATTAGACGGAAATCTTCGGCCTAATTCCAATGGCATGTTATACGGAATTCTTTCATACATTCTTCACTCCTTCACACCCGCAACGCTACCAGTTGATCCTCTTCCAGCGACGATGCTCGGAGGTTCCCGTCGAGGGCTGTGTAATCCAACCCATACCGTACCACCACCCCGGGCTTCTCTACCAGTGCATCGCTGTAACGGACCGTGATAGCCGCTGCGAGATCATTCCCTCTTTGCTGGCTTGGCCCCGCAGCAGGGTGACTGGACTGCCGCAGCCCTGCACCTCAAACAGGATGTCCCCCTCTTTTGCCAGGGCCAGAATGCGGTGGTTTTCCTCCTGGTTCCGTCCCACCACGGCCTTGACCCCAGGCGAGAGCCGGAAATGCCGGCCCACCTTTAGCAGATTAACGTCGTTGATATCAAAGTCTTCTTTGTGATACACCAGATCCCTCATGCGACGGGCGAAACCGGGATCGGTAAGACGGCAGCCGCCCGCTGGACAGGGATAGTCGTTGATATGGTACTGCTCCGCCAGAGCCATCTGGGGCTTGCGGGAGCGGCCCTCAATGGCCAGCAGTTTATCGCGGTCAACGAGCCCTTCCCTTTCGGGCAGAGTGGGCGGCAGGAGTTGGGCCGAAAGAGGGCGCAGGAGCCGCCCATCCAGAACAGATTCCCGCTCGATGAGGCGCATCGCCTCTCGACGCTGGGACATGGGGCGCTCCCCCAGCACCTCGCCGGTGAAGACAAAGGCAGCGCCCACCTCTTCCATGCGCTCCCTGGCCCTGGAGAACATCAAGATGCGGCAGTCAAGGCAGGGGTTCATCCCGCTGCCGTAACCGTACTTGGGCTTCCGTATCACCTGAAAGAACTCTTCGACGACGCCGATGACCATGACCGGGATGTCGAATCGGTCACCAACGTGCTGTGCCTCACACCTGCCACTGCGGTTGCAGGTGCAGAAGGGCGTGACAAAGTTCAGCGCCTCCACTTCGATCCCCTGGTCAAGGATGAGCTTCACCGCTAGGGTAGAGTCCAACCCGCCTGAAAGCAAAGCGATCGCTTTTGGCTTCGATTCTCTATTCTTCATTCCGCCTTAACTATCCTCCTGGGACTGGAACAGTGCGGTGCTCAGGTATCGCTCCCCCGTGTCAGGCAAGATGACTACAATGAGCTTGCCTTCGCTCTCTGGCCTCTCTGCCACCTGCAAGGCAGCGAAAGCCGCCGCGCCGGAGGAGATACCGACCAATATGCCTTCCTCGCGGGCCAATCGGCGGGCCATCCCGGCCGCATCCTCATTGGCCACCTGAACTACTTCATCCACCAAGTCTAGGCGCAAGACGTCAGGGACGAAACCGGCACCGATGCCCTGGATCTTATGGGGGCCAGGCTTCCCACCGGAAAGGACCGGCGAGGCGATCGGTTCCACAGCAATGGCCTTGAAGCCGGGCTTGCGGGGCTTGATCACCTCGGCGATGCCGGTGATGGTGCCCCCCGTGCCCACACCAGCCACAACGATGTCCACCTGGCCGTCGGTATCTTCCCAGATTTCCCTGGCCGTTGTCTCACGATGGATGGCTGGGTTAGCCGGGTTCTTGAACTGCTGGGGGATCAAGTACCTGGGGTCCTGGGCGGCCAGTTCCTCGGCCCGCTTCACTGCTCCGGGCATCCCCTCTAAACCGGGAGTCAAAATCAGCTCGGCTCCCAGAGCCTTGAGCAGATTTCGGCGTTCCAGACTCATGGTCTCGGGCATGGTCAGGACCAGCTTGTACCCTCTGGCCGCGCACACAAAGGCCAGGGCGATACCGGTGTTGCCACTGGTTGGCTCCAGGATGATAGTGTCCTCCTTTATCAGCCCAGCCCGCTCCGCGGCATCCATCATGCTGACGCCGATTCGGTCTTTAATGCTGGACAAGGGGTTGAAGGATTCCAGTTTGGCCAGCACGGTCGCTCCCAAGCCCTCAGTAACCCTGTTCAACCTGACTAGAGGGGTGTTGCCAATGGTCTTGGTGATATCGTCATAGATTCTGCTCATGTCATCATCCACCTTTAATATAACCCTCGAGCTGCTGGATCATGAATTCTTGTTCAGAGATGATGTCCTTGACCAAATCTCCGATGGAAATAATGCCAATCAACTGGTCGCCTGCAAGTACTGGGAGATGTCGGATACGCTTAGCCGTCACCAGTGCCATACACTCCTCGACGGTCTGGCCGGGGCGGACAGTGATCACATCAGAGGTCATGATTTCTCTGACCAAGGTGTCCTTGGGCGCTCTCTCTTTCAAAATAAGCCTTCTGGTACAATCCCGCTCTGAGATGATGCCAACCAATTTCCCTGATTCGAGCACCAGCAAGGCCCCTACCGCCTTGTCGGCCATCAGCTTGACAGCCTCATATACTGCCGCATCCGGTGTAATGGACCAGATGTCGTACCCTTTGGCTTCCAGAAGTCGTTCGACCGTTCTCATAGCTCGACCTTCCCAAATACCTTTTTATGAACTCAGGTGCCGATGGATGCTAGCCGCAACCTTACGCCCCTCCAAGATCGCGACCACCGCCATGTGCGACTCGCCAGTGTTGTCCCCGGCTGCAAAGACCCCACGGCGGGTTGTCTGCCCTGTCTCTTCATCGCTGACAATCCAGCCCCGCGGTTCTATCTCCAGCCCTGGAGTGTCCTCCACTATCAGGGGGTCAGGGCCACGCTCAGGCGCTAACACCACCAGGTCCGCGTCCACCATATATCTGGAACCCTCGACCGGGATCAGGTGACTCTGGTCACCTCGGCGAGCGAGACGCACACGCTGGCATTGCACTTGCACGACATGGCCCTTTTCATCGCCGATCAGGCCGACTGGTTCCGTCAGGGCAACAAAACGCACGTGCTCTTCCTGCGCAGCCAATCTATCCTCGAGGCGGCATAGCATATCCATCTCCCAACCACGATAAAAGCAAGTTACCTTCTGTGCGCCCATCCGGACCGCCGTCCGCGCACAGTCCACCGCGGCGTGCCCAGCGCCAAAAATCGCTACCCGTTCGCCCATCTGAATGGGCGCCTGCTCCTCGGTTGGAATGTACGCTTTGTCCAGGTTGGTTCGCGTCAGAAGCTCGGTGGCCTTGTAGACGCCTTCCAGATCTACGCCCGGCAGATTCACCGCAGCCTCGAAACCGGCCCCGGTCCCCAGAAGCACAGCGTGATACCCTTCCTGGAGCAGATCCTGCACCGTGATATCCCGTCCCACACGAGTCTCGAAAACGAACTGGACTCCCAGGCGCTCCAATTGGGCCACCTTGGCCTCGACGATGTGCACGGGGAGCCGGAAGCGAGGGATAGTGTAAACCAGCATGCCCCCCGCCCGGCGGCGCATCTCGAAAACCGTGATCGCGTGCCCCAACTTGGCCAACTCCTCCGCTACGGTCAGGCCAGCCGGCCCCGATCCTACCACTGCCACGCGCCAGCCCGTCGGCGGCGGGACCTCTGGGATGGGCAAGCCTTCTGCTTCGCGTTGGTAATCGGCTACGAAGGCTTCTAGCCGGCCCAAGCGGATACTGTAGTCAATCTTGCCCACAGGGCAGGAGCTTTCGCACAGGAGCTCGTCGGGGCAGAGGCGCCCGCACAGTTCTGGGAAATTGCTGGTCTGACGGTAGATGGCGGCGGCTTTGAGAAAGTTGCCCTCCGAAATCTCCCGCATCGCGGCCGGGATGTCGTTGTGCAGTGGACAGGCCAGGAGGCAGGGTTGAGGTGAGGGACATTGGACGCAGCGGGATGCCTCCAGGCGAGCCGTATCTGGCGAGAAGCCAAGGCACGCCTCGTCGAAATCCTTGATCCGTTCTTCCACTGGCCGGTAGTCGAGCCGCGGAGCGAATATTTGCCCGTTGCTTTTCATCTTGGTATCCTCCTGTCTTTGGTCATAATAGTCGTAGTTAGCTATGACTCCACTCGTTTTTTGACGTAGACTCTATATTGCCCATCCTTTTCTTCGATCCCCAGGAACTCCTGGCCCGTGCTCTCACACCAGGCTGGCATGTCGGTGACGATGCCCTTGTCATCGGCTATCACCTCCAATACCTGGCCCACTTCCAGTTCCTTGATCTTGTCCGTGGTTTCAATGATCGGCATTGGGCAGTATAACCCTGTGCAATCCAAAACAGTGTCGGCTTCCATCGCTTCCTCCTAATCAGCTAGATGAACAAATTCACCGTGCCCTTACGGGCCTCACCCAGGAAAGTAGCTGCCCCGGCAAAGCTGTCCACCTCCGGGATAAAGGCATCCTCCTCCAAGCCCATGAACCCCAGACTGGTATTACAAGCCACGAACTTGACCCCCAGCCGTTTGGCCATGGCGATCGAGTCCTCCAGCGTAGGCATCCTCACCTCGCCCATCAGCTTTTTCGCCATCCATGTACCCAGACCGAACATGTGGAATTTGCTAAGACCCAGGCGCTGACTGCCACCCCGGTTCATCCAGTTGAGCATCTTGCGCATCAGCCCTTTGCTCTTCAGACGCCCCTGGTTCTTCTTGATGACGTTCAAACCCCAGAAGGTGAAGAACATGGTCACGTCCATCCCCATGCTGGCCGCAGTGGTGGCAATGTTGAAACTGGCTAGGGCCTTATCCAACTCACCGCTAAAGACCACAATCGTTACTTTTTCTTTCTCAGCCATAGTCCTTTTCTCCCAACGTCATTTTAGTATATAGTTGAGTAATTTTATAAACTATTCATCTAAAAAAACTTGCCTTCTGGGCAACGCTAGCCCTATCTATGGCCGCAGTCTGATGATGGCCGCCTCCTGTATGATGGCGATAGTGGAGGGCTGAAGCCAGTTTCTGCGCGCTCTTGCTATCGCTGTCCGTTGAAGCCGTGCTGGTTGCGCAGGGTCGTGGACAGTTGGCGCAACAGGTCCAGCACGCGCTCGGCCAGCGGCTCAGTCAGCACGCCGCCAGCGCCGCAACTGGGAGTGATCAGTGCCCGGCGTAGCAGTAACTCCCTGTCGAGGCCCTTGCTCACCAGACATTCTATGCCCTCGTCGAAGCGAGCCAGCAGCGAGGGAACGGTTTCGGTCGCGGCGGCCTCTTTGTCTAGGGTGGGGACGATGCCCCAGCCCAGGCAACCACCTCGCTCTAGGAAGGCGTGCAGCTCGGTGGGATAGAGCGTGATGGCCTGCATATGGTCATAGGCGTCAAAGTCGAGGATGTCCAGGTCGGTCTCCATCAGAAATGACCAGTCGGTGTTTTCCTCACAGTGAACGCCAGCCAACCCGCCCCGCTCGTGGATCGCGGCCACTACCTCGTTTATGTCTCTAGTGATATCCTGCCGGCTGACGGTGATGAAGGTCTGTGAGCCAAAGCCGAGCAACGACGGTTCGTCGAGGAAGATCATGACCTGTGGGCCAAATGCACTCAATTGGGTGATCTGCCACATCGCTTTCAAAGCCACCGTCTTGACGATCACGTCATGCAGTTGGTCGTCGTAGTACGAGCAGCGGCGGTCCTGGTCAAGCAGGTTCGTGCCGTGCGTGAAGGGGCCGGTGACCTGTCCCTTGAGCATCACCTGCGGCGTCGCATGTTCCGGCAGCCGGACCACGAACTCCTCAAAACCCGCCGCGTACTGTGACGAGAGACCAAAGCTGTCGAGCGCATTAGAGTCCCCATTTTCAGTCACGGCCAGGTAGCGCGTGTAAAAGTCGGTCAGTTGATTGACAAAGTCGGGCGCGCCGGTATCGAAGTAGACCCTCTCCCCGTCCTCCACCAGCCCCGGCATCCCCTCGGTGAACTGCACCATCATGTTTTCGTAGAAGACACGTCTGGGGAACTGCACCCAGGCGGGGATCTCCGGTGTATTCTCGAATATCAGGCGGGTTCCGAGAGCCACATCGGTGTGGGGCAGGCTGCCGATCGTGGTTGCCAGGCAGCATGGCTCAAATATGGGATGTGATGCGTTATAGCCTTTGTCCATCGGAAACCTCACTCCCTTCGACAAGCCATTGTGGTGAGCCCTTTGACTTTACTCAGGACAGGCTCTGGCGAACTATCAGGACAGGCCCGACCTCACTTTTCTGGTTACTCGACGACTGCCGGAGCCGTAGTGGAATCGGAGCGCCCTCCACAATCCACACTCCGTTGGGCTTCGAAGGCACAGGCTTCACAGCAATAGACCTTCCCGCCACGTCGCACCGGATTGGGTCCCAATTCTTCGCCGCAGTTGTCGCACCCTTCAGCTTCGCTCAGGACAAGTTTTTGTTTTGTGTTCATCTTTCAGTCTCCTTCCCCGCTTATCCCAGAAGAAGCGGATCACATGATCTACTGCCAGGAGCCTCTTCCAATTCACGAGCCTGATCACACAGGTCCTTCAGAGTAATAGAATCCAGAACCTCCGCTACTCTATCCGAGAGCCTTTTCCAGAGCAGGTGGGTTACACAGCTATCAGCACGGTGGCAAGCGGCCTCTTCCTGGGGAGCAACGCAGTGTACCAAGGCGATGGGCCCTTCCACCGTCCTGATGATGTCTCCAGCCCTTATCTGATCCGCGCTCTGGGCAAGCATATAGCCGCCGCCTGGTCCCCTGACGCTCTCAATAAGCCCGGCCCGTCTGAGTTTCACGAACAACTGCTCGATGTAGTGGGCCGAGACTTCTTGCCGCTCAGCAATATCGCTCCTGAGAACCGGACCTTCGTCTGCGTGTAAGGCTAGATCAATCATGGCCCGTAAAGCGTACCTACCTCTGGTAGAAAGCCGCATGGAAGTTCCTCCTCAACTGGCAATAGTCCGGGCTATTTTAGCATAGTTGAGTTATTTTGTCAACTATTTGCCTAAAAACCTATTCTTCTATGTTCCCATCCTCAGCGGCCGACATCTCACTTTGGGTGCAGCCATCGTCGCCTCTCCTCTTGGCCGCCAGTGGGCTCCCCTTGCCCCGTAGCATACCCCAGAAGCTAACACCCGGTCGGCCAGTCAGCGATGGATGCATAAAAGTCCCTCCAGCTCTAAAGATGAAGCGATGATTAGGCTCCCAAGGGAGCGATGCCCACCAACAGGTAGCGGAACAGCCCCAGTCCACCCAATTCAACGATGGTCAACATCAAGGCCACGCACACCCAGGGCAACAGGTCGTCCAGCGACCGGGCCCGGCCCTCGCGCCGGGCTACGATCAGGGCAATGACCACGTTGAGCATGGACAGCAGCAGTACCACAGCGGCCATGCTCCACACGGCGACGGGATACAGCAGCCAGCCCCACCCAGAGACCACCGCTCCGAACACCGCCGCCTCCACCGCCAGCGCTCCGGCCAGTTCCCTCCAGCCACCCAGCACCGGCCCCGCCTGGCCCTCGGCCCACACGGTCAAGTTGAAGACGGGCAACACGAGGGTAGCAATGGCCAGTCCGGTCAACAGCCCGGTGATCAGCCGGGCCGGGTTGTAGGGTGCGTACAGGTAGGGCAGGCCCACGTCGTGGAACAGATTGTTGAACCCATCGAAGCCCATAGCCACAATGAACAGTACGCATAGGACCAGCAACGGCGCGGGCGGAAAGTCAAAAGCCTGGCCACGCCGCAGCACCAGGAAGTAGACCAGTGCCGCCAGGTAGCCGCCGAACATGCCGACCATGCGCGCCTCGAGGGGCAACTGCACCCCACCCAGGAAATAGGAATGGCTGGGCCGTTGCACGCAGATGCCGAAACCGACGGCTCGTAGCTTGCTCATCAGCGGCCAGGGGACCAGAGTGAAGGCCAGCAGGACGAGGGCCAGAAGGCCAAGATAGAACCACCGACTGCGGCTCTGGGATGACAACAGCGGCGTTGCCTGTTCCATTGCCCTACTCCAGCCCCAGCAAGGCGCGCACGTCCCGCTCGATGGACGCTTTGTCGGTGTAGCCTGGATAGCCGCTGAACACTTCGCCCCGGGCCGTGATCAACACCGTCAGCGGGTGGCCACGCACCCCGTAGCGTTGCAAGGTGGGGGCGTCGGCGATGAGATTCAGATAGGTCATGCCGTGCTCGGCCGCGAACGGCCGCACCACCTCCGGGCTCTCCAGCACATCCAGGCTGATAACCGCAAGTTGGTCACCATACTGCTGGTGCAGTTCAACCGTGGAAGATACCATCTTCCGACACCACGTTCACCATGTGGCCCACACGAAAAGCATCACCGGCTGCCCTCGGAATTGGGATAGCGTCCACGTCTGGCCGTCCAAATCGGGCAAACTGAAATCAGGAGCCATCTGGGCGCCGGGAATAGGCGTGGGCGTAGGGGGTGAAGCGTCAGCGGTCGGAACGTACTCATGATCTTGCTCCTTTCGTATGTATGGTCATCGGATGAATCGTAGTTCTGCAGCCGGCATCTGCTCAGCTCCTGATGCCAGCAGAATGGGGCCGCCTAAGCCCTGGCGAGCTACACTTGTACTTGAGCCGGCGCTAGCCGCGAAAGCCTCGCCGGCCCAGTTGCCAACACGACAGCGAACGCGGCCACAAACTCGATGCCGGCTAATATCATGCGAAGTGTGACATCGCCAGTCACGGTGGATGCAATCGGCAAGAACACGTACGCCGTGTTGATAGCGGCGTGGAACAACGTCACGATGAGCAGGCTGCCGTTCGTGTTGCTGTAAACCCAAGTGAACAGGACAGCCATGGCGATGTTGTGCAATATGGCCCGTACAAAGGACTCGGTATCGCCAGCCACCCAGAACTTCAGCAGATGCCATAGCCCCCACACGACACCCAGAATAAGGCTGGAAACGAGAGCGCTGAAGCGAGCCTGCAATCTGGGAAGGACATAACCGCGCCAGCCAATCTCTTCCCCATTCGTAAGCACGTCCACCAAGAAGAACGGGACGATGAAGTAGCACAGATTGGTGGATGTCCCAAAGATCCGGCGGGCATCGACGTTGTTGAAATCGGGTGTTGCGCCACCCAGCATGAAGTCTAGGCCAATGGCGGCCAGAACAAGGATGGCAGGTCCAAACAGTATGA
>JBGVTF010000338.1:0-6579 GCA_041862415.1 Anaerolineae bacterium
TGATCAAAGAGGTGCTGGATGTGATGTTGGACCTGGCCAGGGAAGGGATGACCATGCTGGTGGTCTCCCACGAGATGGGCTTCGTTAAAGAGGCCGCCGACCGCATCGTCTTTATGGACGCGGGCAAGATCGTGGAGGAGATGACACCCGAAGAAATGAAGGCGGCTGCGGAAAACCCAGATCTGGCCAAGGAGGACAGGACCAGGTTATTCTTGAGCAAGATCCTCGTCTGACGCGGCTCTGTTGGGCCGCAGGAGAGAAGCGCTGCGGTCTGATGCGAAAGAATGAGCCATCTGGTGGCCAAGAGAGTTCAGCCCTCCGAAGTCTGACCGCAAAGCAGAATCTTGACAAATTCCTCTCTATCTATTATAATCTATCTATATTGACCTGGCTCCGGGCTGTGAGCCAGATCGGCTAGTTCAAAGAAAATACATTGAGGAGGTATCATGAAGAGACTGTGGACCATCCTGCTAGCGTTTGCGTTGCTGCTCGCTGCCTGCGGGGGTGAACCTGGAGGGCCGGCCACTGAGGCTCCCTCAGCTTTGCCTACCCCTGTTCCCATTATTCCCACCCCGACGCCACTTCCTCCTCCACCCACTCCTACCCCCTTGCCCACCAATACGCCCGCTCCAGAAGAGGCCGAAGTCACACCTGCCCCGGCCGTTACCGACATCATGGTGGAAATTCCGGCAGGCCCTTTTACCATGGGCACGGATTCAGGTGATCCCAACGAGGCTCCAGCCCACGAGGCTGATCTGCCGGCCTTTATGATGGACAAATTCGAGGTGACCAACGCCGACTTTGCTGCCTTTGTCGAGGCCGCTGGCTATGAGACTTACGCTGAGAAGGAGGGCAGGACCGGTTGGCGTGCGGCTAGCGAGGGCAAGGACAACCATCCGGTGGTGTATGTGACCTTTGACGATGCCGTGGCCTATTGCACCTGGGCTGGCAAGCGCTTGCCTACCGAGGCCGAGTGGGAGAAGGCAGCGCGGGGAGCCGAGGGTTTTCTCTTCCCGTGGGGCAACGACTGGGATTCCACCCAGGCCAACGTCAAGGAAAGTGGCCTGCGCGGGACGGCCACCGTTGGCAGCTACCCTCCCAGTAGCTACGGTCTGTGTGACATGGCAGGGAACGTGTGGGAATGGGTGGACTCACCTTACGAGGCCTATCCTGGCAGCGATTATCAGGATTCCAAATACAGCCCTGACCTGCGCGGGCTTCGGGGCGGCGGTTGGTTTGACGACGAAGCACAGGTGCGCGCCAACAATCGCAACGCTGGCGACCCGACCACCACCGCCAATGACGACATCGGGTTCCGTTGTGCGCAATAGCAGACGGCAAATGGCAGATGGCGAATAGCAGATAGCTCACAGCTACTATCGCCTATCAGCTATCAGCCATCAGCTATCAGCCACCAGTTAAAAGAAAGGAGGGATGCCTAGCGAACCAACCGCATTACGGTGCAGCAGTGCCAAAATTTGCTTGGCTGACAAGGACGTGACATGAATTCCAATTTTAACAAACTTAAGGAGGAGATTCAATGAGCAAGAAGTTACTGAATCTGTTGTTGGTCATCGTGGTGCTGGCGGTTTTTGTGCCGACGGCGTTGGCCGCCCCGCCAGCGCAGGAGGGTGAGGACTATGTCGTCGTGGCCGATGACTGGCTGAGCAAGCTGGCCGACAAGTACCTGGGCAACCCCCTTGCCTACCCGTCCATCGTCCGCGCCACCAACCTGAAGCACGCCGCGGACGATAGCTACGCCGGAATCACGGACCCTGACCTGATTGAGGTGGGCTGGAAGATTTACATCCCCAGCGCCGAAGAGGCGGCCGCAGTCGAAGTCGCCGCCCCAGAGATGGTTGCTGCAGCCAGGGTGAAGATGGGCGTGCTCATCCCGCTCACCGGCCCTCTGGCAGAGTTCGGCGCGAACTTTATGCAGTGTGGAGACCTGGCGGCAAGGAATCTCGGGGAGGCTGGCTTCCCTGTCGAGATGCTCTACGCCGATACGGAGACCAGCGCCATCCCTGGCGTGGAGGCAGCCCGCACCCTGGTGGACATCGAGGGGGTTCAGG
Source organism: Anaerolineae bacterium (assembly GCA_041862415.1). GTDB lineage: Bacteria > Chloroflexota > Anaerolineae > E26-bin7 > E26-bin7 > E26-bin7. The sequence goes on from JBGVTF010000338.1 coordinate 2,073, forward strand.
TCCTGATAGGAGCGGCGGCCAGTGGCGTCACCATTCCTGTAGCAGAGTCAGTGGCCATCCCCGGCCAGATCCCTCAGATCTCCAATGCCTCTACCTCTCCTCTGCTCACTGTGCTTCCGGCCGATGAGGGGAAGGATTTCCTCTTCCGATCCTGCTTCTCCGACGCCCTTCAGGGGGTGATTGCAGGCAAGTTGGCCTGGGACGAGGGCTACAAAACGGCCTCGGTGATGTGGGTCAACAACCCCTACGGAGAGGGGCTGTCCGAGAATTTCGCGGCTGCCTTCGAGTTCCGTGGCGGGCAGGTTTTAGCCAGCGTTCCTCACGATGAGTCACCCTCCCCCACCTATGTCTCGGAGCTCGCGAAGGCCATGGAGGGGACGCCTGATGTGCTGTTCTGCGTCAGCTACCCCGGCCACGCAACCATCTACCTTAAGGAGTTCATCGAAGCGGGCTACAATCAGACCACCAAACTGCTCTTCTGCGATGGCACCAAGTCCGTAGAGATGCCTGCGGAGGTAGGTCCAGAGTACCTGGCGGGATCGTACGGTACGGCCCCTGGTGCCGCTGCGGGCGATGGCCAAGCTACATTCGCGGCCGAGTTCGCAGCCATGTACGGTGAGCTCCCGCCTTTGCCCTTCATGGACACCCTCTACGACGGTGTCGTTGTGGCTGGCCTGGCCGCAGCCGCCTGCGAGGCCAAGGGCATGGACATCACTCCGGTCTGCATCCGGGACATGCTGCGAGAGGTGGCCAAACCGCCGGGAGAGACCGTCATCCCTGGGCCGGAGAGCTTGAAGAAGGCCCTGGATCTCCTCAAGGCAGGGGAGGACATCAACTACGAGGGTGCGGCCGGTGCGGTGGACTTTGACGACGCTGGCGACGTGGTAACCCCCGTCGAGATCTGGCGGTACACGACAGTGGAGCCATACATAGAGAGCATAAGAATGGAGGCAGAGGTCCCCGAGCAGTAATCTCTGGCGTCCACAAAGAAGGCCGGCCACCGATCGGTGGCCGGCCTTTTTATTGCAGTCCTCGGAAACCAGGTTTCTCCAAGAAACCTGGTTTCTGGGGATCTAGTCCAACATCAGATGTCGAATCACTTCAACATCGCCTTCGACATACCCTTCAACGAACGCTTGATAGTCACTTCGACCGGCAAAGTGGGACAAAACGACATCCAGTGAGGGCAGGGTGCCATTGCGCAGTCCAATGTACTCCCTGTAGCTGGAGAATTCCTAATCTTCCACTTTGCTGACCAGCCCGGCAGCTACGGGGTTTTGGTGAATATACCGAGATAGATGGATGAGGTATTCGGTCGTCTCCACCAGCTTTGCCTCAAACGGCCCTTCAAAGAGGCTGCCCACTCGGTTGTATCGTTTGTTGAACGCCTTTATGTATGACAAGGCGAACCGTTGCATGATGCCCGAAAGGTTATCCATCATAAGGTAGACCAGAAGGTGATAGTGATTGGGCATCAGGCAGTAGGCGATCACCTTGACGGCGTCGGTAAGAAAGTACTTGCGCATTCGTCGCAAGAAGAACAGATAGTTCTCGCGTTCAAGGAAGATGTCTTGCCGATTGTTGCCGCGATTGTAGAGATGATAGTAGCGCCCTGCGCGGAATTCGACCTTTCGGTATGGCATGGAGAGTCCTTATAGAAACCAGGTTTTTCCGAAAAACCTGGTTTCTATTGGCCTAAAACTTGGATACCTGCCTCTCCTCGCCTATGATGCCCCTGGGCCTCACCAGCAGGACGACCACCAGCAGAAGGCCGATGAGGATGAAGCGGATGAAGGGGGCGCGGGTTTGGAAGCTGGCCGGCACCACTCTGCCGATGAAAAAGGTGCTCCACGACCAGATGGCCCAAACCACGAAAGCCCCCAGGATGGCCCCCTTGTTGTTGCCGGTTCCTCCTAAGGAGAGCATGGTCCAGATGATGAAGGTGCCGAAGGTGGGCGTGAAGATGCCGGGCTGGATAGCAGAAGAGAAATGGGCATACAGTGCTCCCGCTGTCCCCATGATCATCGCTCCCACGACCAGGGCCTGAAGCTCGAAGAGGAAGACGTCCTTCCCGTCGGCGCTGGCCATCACCTTGTCCTCCCTGACCGCCCGCAGGACCCTCCCCCAGGGGGAGCGAATCCCTTTCTCCAGGGCAATGTAGATGAGCGCCAGAAAGGCGAGGACGATGACCAGATAGATGTAATTGTAGTGTTTGGGTGCAACCAGGTCGTGGAGAGGCTTGGGCAGGCCAACCAGCCCCTCAGGGCCGTTGGCCAGCCAGGGCTCATTGTTGAAGAAGATGCGGATGGTCTCGGCGATGCCTATGGTGGAAATAGCCAGATAGCTGCCGCTTAACCTGAGGGTGAGGAGTCCTATCAACGCCGCTAGTATGCCAGAGCATATGGCTGCCCCTATCACTCCCACCAGGAAGGGCTGGTTTAAGCCGATCGCCTGATCAACGTAATCGGCCAGAACACCGGTAGGCCTGGGCGTGGTGATCATGGCCGAAGCGTAAGCCCCGATAGCGAAGAAACCGGCTATGCCAAAGTTCAAGAGCCCGGTATAGCCCCACTGGACGTTCAACCCCATGCTGAAGATGGCGTAGATGGCAGCCATGATGGCGAAAGAGGTCAAGAAACTGAGCAACCCTCCGATCTCTATTCCCATGATTGTCTATCTCCTTCCGAAAATCCCTTGTGGTCTGATCAACAGGACCAGGACCATGATGATAAAGGCCACGGCCGGCTTGTAGGTGGGGAGCAGCCAGGCCGTCGAGACCTGCTGAGCGATACCCATAACCAGCCCGCCCGCTACGGCACCGGTAATGCTCCCCTGCCCCCCCAGGATGATGGCGGCGAAGAGGGGGAGAAGGAAGATCCAACCCATCTCCGGGCGAAGCTGGGTCTCGATGCCGTAAAGAATGCCAGCAATTGCGATCAGCGTCCCAGCGATCGCCCAGGCCCACACGATCATCCGCTCCGTGCCGATACCGGCCACGCGAGACAGCTCGGGGTTATCGGCTACAGCCCGTAGGGCTTTGCCCGTCTTGGCCGTTTTCAGGAAGGTATAGACTGCCGCCGCCGCTGCCCAGGCTACAACCACGATGAATATCTCATCCATCCTGAGCTTGATCCCTAAGGGGAGGAAAAGCATGGGACGCACACCCGGGGTGTAGAAGTGAAAGTCAGCTCCCCAGATAACGTAAATCAGGCCGCGGAGGGCCCAAGCTACGCCTATGGAGGCTATAAAACCGACAATGGACGTGGCCCCCAAACGCCTCAACGGTTTGTAGACCCAGCGGTCAATCAGGATGGCCAGGCCGATGGATACGAGGATAGCCGGGATAAAGGCCACCACCAGCCCCCAATTAAAGGAAAAGGGTCCCACTTTTGCCTGAAGAAACCCCACCCCAGATAGCAGTGAACTCGCCAACAGGGCGATGTAGGCTCCCACGCTTATCTGGTCCCCATGGGCGCAGTTAAACAGATCGGTAATGCCCCAGATCAGAGTGAGCCCGATGCCTCCCAAAGCGATGATAGTGCCTAGAATGAACCCCCAGATGACTAGCTGAAGCATTTTTACCTCCCTAGATAAAGTCTTCCTATTTCCTCATCTTCCAGGATCTCCTGGGCGCTCCCCTCTGCCTTCTTCTCCCCTCCCTCCAGGATATAAGCCCTGTGGGAGCTTTGCAGAGCCTTAGCAGCGTTCTGCTCCACCAGGAAGACGGTCACCCCCTGCTCGTTCAACTTCTCGACCCGCTCGAAGATGACGTCCACCAAGAAGGGGGCAAGGCCCGTGGATGGCTCATCCAGAAGGAGCATCTCGGGATTCAACATCAGGGCCCGGCCGATGGCCAGCATCTGCCTCATGCCTCCGCTGAGCTCCCCCGCTTGGCTCTTCCTACGGTCGGTCAGGTCAGGGAACAACTCAAATACCTCCTCCATACGAGGGCGGATGTCGTCCTCTCGAATGAAGGCTCCCATCTCCAGGTTCTCCTGGACGGTCAGGGAGGGAAAGATATTATACTCCTGAGGGATATAGGCCATCCCCATCCTCACTATGCTCTCTGGAGGGAGACCGCTGATGTCCTCTCCTTTGAAGTGTATCTTCCCCTTCCAGGGTTCCAGGACCCCGAAGACGGTTCTCAGGAGAGTGGTTTTGCCAGCCCCATTGGGGCCTAGCATGGAGACGATTTGCCCCTCCTCTACCTCGAGGGAGAGCCCGTGTAAAACCTCCATGCTTCCGTATCCTGAGACCACATTCTCCACTCGTAAGATGGTCATAGCCCTCCACCTCCAAGATAAACATCCAATACCCGTGGGTCGCAACTGACCTCATCAGGGGGGCCCTCGCACAGCTTCTGGCCCCTGTCCATGACGATGATGGGGTCGCAGACATCCATGACCAGCTCCATCTCGTGTCCGATGAGGAAGACGGTGATCCCTTCTTCGCTCACCAGTTGTCGGATACGCTCCGCCAACGTCTGCCTCTCGGAAGGGTTCACCCC
>JBGVTF010000339.1:0-9391 GCA_041862415.1 Anaerolineae bacterium
CTTCGTCCACATGCTGGACGCCGACCAGGTCATTCGAGGGTGGGCCGACGGCCTACCCGGCGGTGGCACTCTTCCCACCACCAGTTGGCTGGCGGGGGAATATCTGCAGGATCGGCACGAGGTCACCATCAAGCCCGAAGCTCCCCCGGGTGAGTACCTGATTGAAGTAGGGTTATACGAAGCGATCAGCGGTGAGCGTCTACCCGTCCTGGACGAGGAGGGACAAGCGCAGGGAGATAAGGTTTTGCTGACCCAGACTCCTATCCGTGTTGGACCTTGAAAGCGGTAAAATCAGGTTGACACCCTGCGGTGACTGTGATATAATCCTGTTGGCAAATACACTCAAAGACAATGACGGAGACAAGTAAGCGGCCCTCAGCTTCCAGAGAGTCGCCGGTGCTGGGAGGCGACAGCCAGAGACTGCTGAAATCCCCTTCCGAGTCGCCGGGTGAAATGGGGGAGACATCTAGTTCACCCAGAGTATCCCAAGCCGGATGCGCCCGTTATCGCGCCGGGTGTAACTACACCCACTGAGGCCGCTTCCGCAAGGCGGCGGTGAAGAAAGGTGGCACCACGAAAGACTGACGCTTCTCGTCCTTTCCTGAGGCAGAGCCCTGAGCAGCCCGACTGAGCTCGCCAAAGTCCTGTCGAAGGGATGAGAAGCTTTTTGTTTTGAAGGAGGTGAACATCACAATGCTCGATTTGAGATTCATCCGCGAGAACCCTGATCTGGTCAAGGAGGCCCTGGTCAACCTGAACACCACAGCCCCCATTGATGGAATACTGAGCCTGGACGAGCAACGACGGGGGCTGCTGTCCGAGGTGGAAGCCTTGAAAGCCAGGCGCAACACCGTCTCCAAAGAGATCGGGAAAATGAAAGACGGTGACAGGCGCCAGGTCCTCATCGAAGAGATGCGGGAGGTAGGCGAGCGCATCAGAGGACTGGATGACCAGGTGCGCCAGGTGGAAGAACAGTTGGACGAGGCCATGCTCCAGGTGCCCAACATGCCCCATGAGAGCGTGCCCGTGGGCCACGGCGAGAGCGAAAACGTGGTGGTGCGCACCTGGGGCCAGCCCAAAGAATTCGACTTTGAGCCGCTGCCTCACTGGGACCTGGGCCCGACCCTGGATATCATTGACTTCGAGCGGGGGGTGAAACTTTCCGGCACCCGCTTCTACGTGCTTAAGGGGCTGGGGGCCAGACTCCAGCGGGCCCTCATCACCTGGATGTTGGATCTGCACCTCAACGAACACGGTTACACGGAGATTTACCCACCCTTCATGGTCAGAGAGGAGTGCATGTGGGGCGCTGGACAATTGCCCAAGTTCCTCGACAACATCTATCATGATGTGGAAGACGACGCCTGGTTCATCGGCACGGCCGAGATCCCGCTGACCAATCTCCACCGCGACGAGATCATGGCCCCAGGCACGTTGCCCCTCTACTATGTGGCCTACACGGCCTGCTTCCGCCGGGAGAAGATGTCGGCTGGACGGGACACGCGAGGCATCAAGCGTGGCCATCAGTTCGACAAAGTGGAGATGTACAAGTTCACCGAGCCCCATACCTCGTATGACGAGCTGGAGAAGCTGTTGGACAGCGCCGAGGACGTCTGCCGCCGGCTGGGGATAGCCCATCGGGTAGTGCAGATGTGCACCGGCGACCTGGGCTTCTCAGCGGCCAAGAAATACGACATAGAGATGTGGGCCCCTGGCGTGCAGGAGTGGCTGGAAGTCAGTTCCTGCTCCAATTGTGAGGACTTTCAGGCCCGGCGGGCCAACATTCGCTACCGGTCTGAACCAGGAGCCAGGCCTCAATTTGTGCACACTCTCAACGGCTCTGGCCTGGCCCTGCCCCGGGTGATGATCGCCATCATGGAGAACTACCAGCAGGCCGACGGCAGCATCGTTGTGCCTGAAGTCTTGAGGCCCTACATGGGTGGGATGGAAGTGATCAGATAGGTGGGTGGTGGGGTAGTTGGGCGGTTGGGTGGTTAGGTGATTGGGTAGGCGATGGGGTTGACATTCTTCCCTCTCTCTGCTATACTAGATATGCGGAGAGGGAAGGAAGCCATCTCCGAGTTTGGAGGGATGGCCGAGTGGACTATGGCGACGGTCTTGAAAACCGTTGTGGCCGCAAGGTCACCGGGGGTTCGAATCCCTCTCCCTCCGCCAAACAAGCCGTTTGCCAAATGGGGAGGTGCCAGAGTGGACGAATGGGACCGCCTGCTAAGCGGTTGTGGGGTCAAAAGCTCCACCCAGGGTTCGAATCCCTGTCTCCCCGCCTGCTCCCCTGCTCAGTCAGGGGAGCCTTGTTCGCGCCCTCGTAGCTCAGCGGATAGAGCGTCTCCCTGCGGAGGAGAAGGTCGCACGTTCAAATCGTGTCGAGGGTGCCTTCCGCTTGTGAGGTTGGAGCAACTCGATTAGTCATTTCCCCCTTGCTCATCAAAGCTCCCCATTTTCATTGTGCGACGAACTCTCTACCAACGACGCCCGCCGTATCACCTCGTCGCCATACTTCTCCCTGATCCGATCCACGGCCTGGCTTAACCGCCTCCGTTTCTCCGCTTTCCCTTCACCCGTTCCCTCGAACAGGCTCAGTTGCCGCTCTTCCGGCCCAAACTTGCTCACCCCTACCCCGATCAGCCGCACCTTCCTGCGCCTGTCCCAGGCCTTCTCCAGAAGTCGAGCCGCCTGCTCAAAGATCACCTGCTCCAGGTCGGTGGGGGCATCCAGGGTCACCTGGCGGGTGAGGGTCTTGAAATCAGAGTAGCGCAGCTTGAGCTTGACGGTCCGCCCCCGCAATCCGCGCTTCCGCAGTCGGCGCGCCACGTCCTCGCTGAGGGACAGCAGCTTCTTTCGCAATACCTGCCGGTCACCGATGTCCTCGGCAAAGGTCACCTCCCGGCTCAGCGACTTTTCCTCCCGCTCGACCACGACCGGACTGTCGTCTATGCCCCTGGCCTGCCGGTACAGGTCGCGCCCCCGACGGCCGAACCGGGCCTCCAGTTGGGCCACCGGTAGCTGGGCCAATTGCCCGATGGTAAAGACACCCATCTCATGCAAGTTCCTGGCCGTGACCTCGCCCACGCCCCACAGCTTTTCCACCGGCAGCGGAGCCAGGAACTCGGCCTCCTTCCCGTGGGGCACCTCCACAAAGCCGCGAGGCTTCTCCAGGCCCGAGGCGATCTTGGCCACCAACTTGTTGGACGCCAGACCAATGGAAGCAGACAACCCCAATTCCACCTCCAGCCGCTCCTGAAGCTGGCGGGCCAGTTCCTCGGGCGAACCCCAGCGAGCCTGGCATCCCGTCACGTCGAGGAAGGCTTCGTCCAGAGAGAGGGGCTCGATGAGAGGGCTGTACTCGGAGAGGATGGCCATCATGCGGGCCGAGTATTCCCCGTAGACCTTGTGGCGTGGGGGGAGGACGATGGCCTGGGGACAGAGGCGCAGAGCCTGAGCGGTGGGCATGGCCGAGCGGACGCCGAAGGCACGGGCGGCGTAGGAGGCCGAGGCGACCACGCCGCGCTGCTCTGGTCGTGCTCCCACGATGAGCGGCTTGCCTTTGAGGGAAGGATCAAGGATCTCTTCGACAGAGGCGAAGAAAGCGTCAACGTCGAGGTGAAGGATGTGGCGTCTCGTCAAGGAAAACCTCCGCTGATACGCCGAATGGCGCGGAATGGACTTTGCTCCAGCACCGGTCGCTCACGGCGAGCCGACTACCACCACGGTCACATCGTCAAAGTAGACGTTGGCATTGGGCTCAGGGCCATTGCGCCCTTGCAGGATAATGGTCAGCCGGTCTGAAGTGACCGTGATCTCCTGGGACAAAGATTGCCAGACACCCGGCCAACCGCCTCCCACCCATTGGGCGGCGGACGTCCCATCCTGAACGCCCAGGAGAGCCTGGCCATCTCCAGGCGGATACAACTGGTAATAGGCCGTGACCCGGTAGGTTCTCCCCGGCTGCACTGACACGACCTGGGCCAGGCCGGCGGTGAAGGGCGCGTAACCGGAGATCTTGTAGGCCCACTGGCCGCTGTGGACGGTGGAGCGTTCACCGGCAAAGGTCGGCTGCCCCCAGACAGTGTAGGCGGCCCAGCCGCTGGCGATGCTCTGTCCATTCAAAAGATAGAATCCACCTTCAAAGTCGCCGTTGACCAGTTCCACCGGCGGAGCGGGGGGCTGCGGTGGGAACTCACCGGGCCTGTAGATGCGGCCTCGCACCATGGGCTCTCCCTCGACCCACTCCTCCCAGACCACCAGGTAGACGTTGGCCTGGGCATTGTAAGCAACAGCCGGGTAGATTATGTTCCGGCCGATTGGACTGCTCAAGGGGCGCTCGATGCTCTGCAACTCTCCCTGGGGGGAAAGCTCCCGACCAAAGACGATGGTCAGAATATCGTCGCCAGGTGCCTCCCAGATAGCCAGATAGCTCCCGGCTGAATCAGAGGCCACGTCGCTAAAGTTCTTGCTGTTGCCCGGCTCGGAGATGGCAATGTCCCCGATAACGGATCCATCGGGCTGGACGCGGGCTGCCTGCGCAAAGCCGTCAGCCCGCACCACCAGGTATTCGCCGGTGACATTGTTGTACGTCACCGCTGGTTTGTCGCCCCGGCCGATGTAGAGGGACCCACCGATCTTCTCCCCGGAGCCTTTCAACCGTTGGCTGTAGAGGTTCCCGCCCAACTCTGGGCCACCGAGCGACCAGACGACCAGGTACTCACCTGTGGCGCCGTTGGCCATAACCGCCGGGCGCACCTGGGGCGTCCCCTCGTCGTTGATGGTGAAGACGCCACCGACCAGGTTCCCATCGGCCGACACGCGCTGGCCGTATATGTTGCTTTCCCCCGGTTCGCCCCGGTCCTGGTACCAGACCACCAGGTATTCGTCGGATACAGGGTTATAGGCCACGGCCGGGGGCCAGTTCTCAAAGTTGGCAGCACGAGCAATGAGAAACTCCTCACCGATGAGAGGGCCATCGGCAGCCAACCGCTGGCCGTAGATATCGCCCAGACTCTCCCGGAAATCCCACCAGGTCACCAGGAACTCATCCGCTGCAGGATTGGCCGTCACCGAGGGGATGTGCTGGCTGCCGCCAGGAGAGGTCGGCGCAAACTCGGAGCCGATGAGCTGGCCGGTGCTGTCCACAAAGCGGGCCCGCAGGTAAGTGCCGTCTACAATCCCCAGGGCCATATCCCAGACGACCAGGAAGCGGTCACTCCCTGGCAGGGACGCCACGGCCGGCAGGAGCGCTCCCTGGGCTATGGTGAAAACCTTATCAGGGGGAGGTTCGCTGTAGTGCCAGACGCCGTTGTCTGTGGCAACGTGTACGGTGTCGTGACCAGTCACGGTCAAGGCGTGGATCTGGGGTTCGCCGGGAATAGGCGGCAGCGGAACCCAGGTTTCACCGGCGTCTGTCGAACGGAAAACCTGATTGGGACCCTGATGGCTGGTGCCCTGATAAGCGACGTAGAGGGTGCGGTCGGTGGCAAAGTTGGGCGAGAGGGCGATGGACCTGGCCCAGGGGTCGTAGGTGCCAGGCAGGCCCGTGCTGGCCAGCTCCCAGGTTTCCCCGCCATCGGTGGAGCGGACCACGCCGCTCTCCGGCCAGATAGCGGAGGGCTCGATCTCGCGGTAGCTGGCGAACAGAGTGCGATCCAGGGCATAGTTCGGCGACAGGGCCAGGTCGTACAGTGGCGGTAGGGGACTGCTCAGCGGCTGCCAGGAGGCACCGCCGTCGGTGGAGCGGTAAGTGGGTCCATAGCCAGCGGCAAACAGGGTCTGGTCGTGCGCCCAATCGGGTGAGAGGGCCACCACGCTCACATCCAGGCCCTCGATACCCTCGTTGTACATGGCCCAGTGCTCACCGCCGTCAGTGGAACGGAGCACGGTGTTGAGTGCAGCCATAAAGAGGGTCCCATCCTGGGCATAGGCCAGCGACATGTCAAAGGAGGAATAGAAGTTGGTCTCAGTCCAGAGCCACCGCCACGTCTGGCCGTCGTCGGTAGAGCGGTAGAGGTAGTATCTAAGAAGGCGCAAGATCTCGATCTGGATGGTGAAAAGGGTATGATCCTGGGGATAGTCTGGTGACAGGACCACGTGGCTCATCTCGGATTTCAAGGGGGTGGTATGCCCGCGATTGGTCGGTGTCCAGGAGACGCCGCGATCGGTGGATTTGTAGACGCCGTACTCAGTGGCGGCAAAGAGGGTGCCGTCGTCGGGGTAGGCGGGTGAGGCCGCCACGTCCTGGATCGGCAGGACGGCCAGTCCCCTCGTCAGATGCCAGGTCGTCCCCCGATCGGTGGATTTGTAGACACCGTTGCGAGTCCCAGCGAGGACGACGCCATCGTCGGCAAAGGCCGGCGAGAGAGCCACCGCACCCACGTGCTCGGCCGGCAGGCTGGTCAGGTTCCAGCTCTGGCCGCCGTCGGTGGAGCGGTAGAGGCCCTCCCTGGTGCCAGCGAACAGGGTGGGATCACCCGGATAGGCCGGGGAAAGGGCCAGGGCGTTGATTCCCAGGTCGCCCAGACCGGTATTGACGGGCGTCCAGGTGTCGCCATGGTCGGTGGAGCGCAGAAGACCATCCCAGGTGCCAGCGAAGAGGGTGCCATCGTTGCTCAAGTTCGGCGAGAGAGCCAGGCTGGTTACAAAGATTGGGGTGGGGTAGGGGACCTGGGTCCAGGTGAGTCCGCCGTCCGTAGAGCGGTAGAGGTCCCCGCTGCCAGCAAAGGCCAGGCCATCGGTTGGGAAGTCGGGTGACAGGGCTATAGCAGCCACACCGGCGGACAGAACCTCGCCCCAGGTGTCACCACCGTCAGTGGAGCGCCACATCTTGAGGTAGGCCGAGGAGCCGGCCAGCATGACGCCATCGTCGGCAAAGGCTGGCGAGAGAGCCAGGGCGGTCATCTCGCCGGGACCGCTGAGGGGCAGGCCGCCAGCCAGCTTCTGCCAACTGCCCCCGCCATCGCGGCTGCGGAACAGCCCCCGCCAGGTGCCAGCAAAGGCGGTCTGATCCTGCTCAAAGGCCGGTGAGAAGGCCAGGGAGGTAATGTCGTGGTCATCAGGAATCCCCTGGGGCACTCTGGACCAGGTCTGGCCGCCGTCGTTGGAGCGGAAAAGGCCCTGGCCCGCCTTGATAGCACCATAGCCCATCCGCCAGCCGCCAGCGAGGGCCAGGCCGTCGCTGGCAAAGTCGGGGGAGAGCGCCAGCGCGTCCGCGTGGCCGCCGTAGGGACCGCTGCTGCGCCAGGATCCGGCTGGCGCGCTGGTCCCTTGGCTCCCCTCGGCTGCGCTCGGCCCAGGCAGGACAGGCCGTCCGACTGAGTTCGGGACGGGGCTGAGGGCAGACGCTGGCGGTGAGGCTGCGCTGGTGTGGACAGCGCTGGAGCCTGATGCTATAGCCAGGCCCACCAGCAGGACAAAGGCAAGGAATCGGTGCACGTTCATTTTTCCGACCTCCTTTCATACTGTCAGAGACAGCGCCTTACCTCCGGTCAAGAGATACACGGTCATTCAGTTCTCGGCCTAATGGCGGGCGCGCATCATTTTCGCCAGTTGGGTAATGCCAGTATCCACGTTCATTCTCCTTGCACAAAACAAGACAACCCCAAGGTGTAGTATCCTGGGGTCGTAACATTTACGTGGGGGCCATAGTCTTCTTCGAATGTTTCAGTAGATGCCACGGCCGTTGGCAACAACCTTGATCTCTTGCGCCCAAAGCATAGCCCACCGCTTGCCGAAGGGTGGGCATTTTGTAGCACGATGTTTTTGCAGAGGTGAGAGCCCACTCTGCGCTTTTGACTCCATCGGCTTCTGAAGTCACCAAGGCTTTCTTCTTACAGTACGTTTATATTATAACATTTTTCTATCCACTTGTCAAGACCCTTCTGGCCATGACCGAGTCCCTGGTGCGCAGCGGCAGCCTCTCGGCGCTGGTCTTCGAGGCCGATGCTCCGGACTTTTTATGGAGCGACCCGGAGGCCACGTCCCGGCTGGCCGCCTTTCTTGATCTCCTTCCCCCCTGGCCCGCTCACGTATCGCTTTCCTCTTCCTGCACGAATTGCCCACCGGCGGGCGCATCTATCAGTTGGGGCAGAGACTGGTTTCAGCCGCCTTGAGCGCGAGGCTGAAGCCGTCGCGCTCAAAGAACAAAGCCCTTCGGGCTGAAAACCAGCCCCCGAAGGGCAGGAGGACCTTCTCCCCCAAGTTTTGTATGCGCCCCCCACCGACCGCTGCCGGGCCAGTTCAGCGCTGGCGCGGCGGGCGGCGCTGAACTCCCTGGCCACCATGTTCAGTACCGTCCCCTGGCGGTCGCAACAGATGGCCGCGTGCTGCACCTCTGACTTCTCATTCCTTCTTGTTCAAAAAGCGCCCGATGACGGTCATGTCGTCGTGCAGTTGGACCTGGTCGCCGGTTTCGAGGCTGGTGAGCGGTTTGCTGGCCCAACTCCGGCTGTCAGCCTGAAAGACACCCAGGCGGGTACCCCGCTTGGCATACCGTTTTTGCACGTGGGCCAATCCGGTCAACCAGCCGTCGCTATCAATGGAGCAACTGGTCACTTCGCCGACCACCCGCCCCTTGCGGCTGACAACCACGTCACCCTGTCTGGGTATCCGAGCGTGTTCCTCGTCAAATCGAAAGCGGATCAGCCGTGCCTGACGCTCTAGCTCGTGCGCCATGTACGCTGCCTTGCCGATGAAAAAGGGCTTATAAAGCTTGACGTAGGGATCAAAGCCAGCGTCAGCAGGGTTGAGGTCCAGCGGTCCGGCCAGTTCGTGGCCGTACAGAGGCAGTCCAGCCTCTATTCGCAAGCTGTCCCGCGCCGCCAGGCCAACTGGCTGCAAGCCAAAAGGCTCACCCGCTTCCAGCAGCGCGTGCCAGAGAGCAGGGGCAGCAGCCGGATGGACAAAGATCTCGAACGCCATCGGCTCGCCAGTGTAGCCCGTGCGTGCCAGGTAGAGGTCGTACCCTGCCAGTCGCCCGTGAATGATCTCGGTGCGCTTTATTTCCAGCAGCGACTCACGAAGCGGGTCATCCTGATCCAACATGGCCAGCAGAATATCCCGCGAACGGGGCCCCTGCAGAGCCAGTTGTGCCCGCATCTCACTTCCCTGGGCAGAATCGCGCATGTCGCGGATGACGACCGTTTCTGTGCCCAGGGCGCGAGACCACGGCCGCTCCGGGTCAATCATCACGCGCCCCTCACGAACCGCGTTCACCCAGGCCCAATCCTTGTCGTTGTTGGCAGCGTTGACCACCATCCAGTACCGGTTCTCTTCCAAGCGGTAGATCCAAACGTCATCCAGCACGTGTCCATCGTGGTCCAGCAGGAAGGAGTATTGAGACTGCCCGACATCCAACAGGGAGACGTCGTTGCTGGTGATGGTG
>JBGVTF010000340.1:0-3558 GCA_041862415.1 Anaerolineae bacterium
GAGGTGGCCGATTGGCGCGTGGAAAGCCCCCAGGCCCTGAGCATCTTTCTGGATCAGGGCGGTCGCGATTTCCTGGCAGCCCACGCCGACGCTGACGTCCATCTGCGCCTGCTGACCCACATCGAAAACGAGACCTTGCTCTGGCTGGCCATTGGACTTTCGGCCGACGATGGCCTGGCCTACACCGTGCGCATAGACGCCGTCACCGGCGCCGTGGTGGAAATTCGATAATCTGCTGTTTCGTGGTCAAAACAGATGCCGTCAGCGACACGATCGTCACAGATCAGTCGCCAGATGCGGCTCAGTAATTCATTCGGAGGTGCAGTCATGAAAATTTTTAGGCACAAGAAAGCTTCTCAGAGAGAAAGAGGTCAGGGCCTGGTTGAGATGGCCCTCGTACTGCCTTTCCTGCTGGTACTCGTGGTGGGGATCGTGGAAGGGGGCGTGGCGCTCAACAGGCAACTGACCGTGGTCAACGCGGCCCGCGAAGGGGCCCGTCTCGGCGCTAACGGCGCCGACAACGAAGACATCTACGATCAGACTCTGCTGGCCACCTCGGGCATGTTTGAGTTCACCGAGGAGAACGCCGTGGTCGCCGTCATCCACGCCGAAACCGACGACACCGGCGCGATCAGCAGGTGGACGGAAAACATCTACCCGGCCGATGCCAGCGTCCCCCACGTGACGCCAGGGGAGGTGGAGGAGCAACTGAATGCGGAGGGTGATGCCGCCAACCTCAAGCTGGTGGTCGTGGACGTGCGCTACGATCACCAGTCCATGCTGGGCATGCCCTTCGTGGGCGCTATGGCCGACCAGATCCCCATCGGCTCCTGGACGGTCATGCGCCTGCCAGCACCCACGCACGGGTGGGGCTCCTGCTGCGCCCTGCCTATCGCACTGCCCGCGGTGGACGTCGGATGGCCTGACAACCTCCTGGACATAGGCACCGAGCTGGTGGACATCCGCCAAGGAGATGGCCCGGGCCAGTTCGGCTGGCTCTTCTGGAACCCCGACCCCCCTGGCGCCGGCAGCCAGCAGACACTGGAATACAATTTAGAGCACCCGTGCGACGCCTGGAGATATTTCAAAGACGGCTGTTACGAGGAAGAAGACTCTCTGGGCCCCGGCAGTTGGATCTATGGTGATACCGGTGAGGTGTCGGCCGTCCAAGGTGATATCGAGGCCCTCAAAGGGACATCCGTCCCCATCCCCATCTGGGATCAGTTTGTGAAATGCAGTCCCCTGCCTCCGGGTGTGGATTGCCCCGATTGTGCCGGGCAAAGCGTGGTCCACATCGTCGGATTCGCCTTCATGGAAATCACCGACGTTCAGTTCTCACCCCCCAACTCCAACTTCACCCCTCCCGAAAAGACCATCAGCGCCAAGTTCATGGGCATGTATGATGGCTGCGATGATGTTGGAGAAGAGGAGTAGGCCGATGCGAAAAAGGATTGGACACTGGCGGGCACGTCTGAAAAAAGAGGGGGAAAAAGGCCAAAGCATCATCATGCTGGCCCTGGCTGTGGTCGTGCTGCTGACCTTCGTCGGCCTGGCCATTGACGTGGGCCTGCTCTACGGCCGGCGCATCCAACTGTCGCGGGCCGTGGACGCCGCAGCCCTGGCGGGAGTGGTAGAGCCAACTCTACCCCTGGCCCAGGTCCGGGCCGAGCAGTTCGTGCGCACCAACGGCTTTGATCCTGACGAGGCCAACGTGGCCGCCGCCCTCAGTGGAGGGAGCGGCACAGGAGCCAGCAGAATGTTAACCGTCACCGCCCAGTTGCCCATAAACACCATGTTCCTGCACCTGGTCGGCATCGGCACAGTCGAGGTGCCGGCCATGGCCGTGGCCACCTTCAATTCCCCTGTCGAACTCTACGCCACCCAGCATCCTGAATCAGGGGTGACGGGAGTGGTCAATCTGAGCGTCTTCGGTAAGGACTCCAACCCCAAGTGGGGCGACGCTTTCATGGGCACCGATCACTGGTCCAATTGCAGTGAGGTGAATCCCAACTGGCCAGAGCTGGGAGGGAAGTACCCTTTCCGCATCCAGGTGCCAGCCAGCTACATCTCAAAGACCGGGACCAGTGAAATACAGATCGAGATTCTCGACCCGGATTGCTGGAACGACCCGGTGAACGACTGGGCGGTTGAGTGGGTTACGGGTACTAATCCCTATCCAACGCAATCAGTACCGGCAGATCAAGACGATCCAGAATCATTGGCGGTGATCAAGACCAATGATCCATGCCAACTGACAGACGGCAGCCCTTGCAACGAGAACTGGATCGTGCGCATGGATCAGCATCGCCCCGACTGCGGAGGGACCTCCACGGCGATGGAGACCCGCTACACTCTGTACTACTACAAGCCGGACGACGCCGAGAAATACCCGATTGCCGACCCGCGTAGCTATGGGTGTGGCTCCGATACCACCGACCTGAAATGGGTGGTTCCCCCTGGCTTCCGCTTCGACCTCAACGATCCCGAGTACTCCGATGTCATGACCGACGAGGACGGCAACAAGAGCTTTTACCTTGACGTAGAGGGCCTGGCGGGCAGTTATGGCAACGGCTTCGACCTCTGGGCAGGGCCTCCCGTCACCTTGCCCTACGACAACGTCAACCAGCGCAACGTGTATCTGCTGCAAAAAATACTCTACGAGGACACCAACCCCCACGATTCAGGAGGGGTGATCATCTGGGCTCGCGGCTACCTGCCCTTGAACGTGAACACCGACTCGACCTTCACCGTGACCCTGGCTTCTATCCCTCGCGAAGCAATGAGCACCACGGTGCGCCTATCCACCTGGGACATGGACGGGGAAGGAGAGCTGGATTACTGTCTGGAGGGAGCCGATCCCCGCTGCATCCCGGGGAAGGTCTCGAGTAGTACAGTCTGGGGGCCCCCGAACGAGTTCCTGGTGAAGGGTCCTGCCATCTTGGATGGTTGGTTCCTGGGCGGCCATATGCGCGCTGTCTGCACTAATACCGGCCAGCAGGACTCCATGGTCTGGAAATTGGAATACCTGGGCGCGGTGGAGGGCAGCACCTACGCGCGGCTCATCAGATAGCCGTTTGGGACGTCGCTATGCGGCCGGGTGAGGCTCGCCAGAGTCTCCTGCGCCCGCTGTCGCCAGGTGATCTCGTATAGAATCAAAAGAGAGGGGTAAGTGATATTCCCTCCCCATGAGAGCGGGAGCTTCCCGCTCTCATTCACGTCCGGCATAGGGCTTTCCCAAAGCTCACTACCGGACACTTTTCCCAGCACGTTGATTTTCACCACGAATGGCACGCATTGAACCGCCAGGTATGTCATTCTGAGGAGCGCAGCGACGAAGAATCTCGTTTTTGTGGCAGGCAATTACCCTGCTAGCGGAGAACGAGACTCTTCGCCTTCGGCTCAGAGTGACAATCCAGTCGTCATTTGCCCATTTGCGACGTCCGCACTCAAAAAGTGTCTGGTAGCAAATCCCAAAGTCAGGTAGCAGGCACCTTACAAGCCGAGAATGAGAACGCCCTTAGCCTACATTTCGCACCCTTGAAATTCCTATCCGGGCCT
>JBGVTF010000341.1:0-4012 GCA_041862415.1 Anaerolineae bacterium
GTGTGCAGCATTCAAAAAGGGGGAGCATCGGTTGTGGTATTCACGCTCTTACTTCTTTCGGCAATGTACGGTATCGTCATCTTGGGCTCGGTTTTGCTTCTTCGCAAGATGGGAGTCTCTGGGAAGAGAGCCATCATCCTGAGTTTCCTGGTCTTTGGAGCAGTAACGGGAGTCCTCACAGCCTGGGTATGGCCGATAGATTCGAGCATATACTTTAACTTTTTCGCCTCATTGCTTGGCGATCAGATTTACAATTTGTCAATCCAATACGTCGGAGATAGTAGTTCTCCTCAAGCTCACTATACCATCCCCTGGGTCTTGAGAATTCCGCAAGTCTATGTGATTGCTTCCATAATCTTGTGTGGATTAGTGAGCCTGCCGCTTCAATGGGTCTACAACAGGGGGCTGAAGGTGAACAAGGAGAATACATGATGAGGCAAATCAGCGTGGTGATCAGATAGCTATGCCAACGAACCTTCCACCAGAGGCTGTTGAGGCGGAGAGGCGATATCGCGCAGCCGAGTCAGTTGCGGAGAAAATCGCCTGTCTCGAAGAATTCATAAGCGCCATTCCCAAACACAAGGGCACGGACAAGCTAAGAGCCGATCTGCGCAGGCGGCTCTCCAAGCTGAAAAGCTCGGCCCAAAGCCGAAAAAAGGTCAGCCGGCAAGACTCTGCGTTCCGTATCGAAAGAGAAGGCGCGGGGCAAGTGGTAGTCCTCGGACCTACCAATGTGGGCAAGTCCGCCCTGGTAGCAACTCTGACCAACGCCACCCCCCAAGTGGCGGATTCTCCTTTCACTACCTGGAAACCCACCCCTGGAATGATGCCCATGGAAGACATCCAGGTCCAGTTGGTGGATACACCCCCACTGAATAGGGACTATGTAGAGCCGGATTTGCTGGATCTGATTCGAAGGTCAGACCTCATCCTGCTAGTGGTGGATCTGCAGGCAGATCCATTCCAGCAGCTTGAGGATACGATCGCTTTGCTGCAAGAACACCATATCGTGCCCCGTCATCTGAAAGACCGCCACATCGAACAACGACGTCTGGCCTTCGTACCGTTATTGGTGCTGGTCAACAAGAGTGATGACGAGGATTCGGATGAGGACTTTCAGATTTTTCGCGAACTGCTTGAGGATGATTGGCCTTTGCTTCCTGTCTCTGCGACTACCAATCGCAACCTTGAACGGCTAAAGCAGGTGGTGTTCGAGCGGCTGGAGATTGTCCGTGTTTACTCCAAACCCCCCGGCGAAGAGCCGAATCTCAGCGCACCGTTTGTGCTGAAGAAAGGGAGTACTGTAGCAGAGTTGGCCGGCAAGGTTCACCAGGATTTCTTTGAAAGCCTGAAATCGGCC
The DNA here is from genome assembly GCA_041862415.1 of Anaerolineae bacterium. Classification (GTDB taxonomy): domain Bacteria; phylum Chloroflexota; class Anaerolineae; order E26-bin7; family E26-bin7; genus E26-bin7. Next base: position 1,361 of record JBGVTF010000341.1, read on the forward strand.
CGAGTCTGGGGCCGTGACGTATATGACGGTCAGATGGTGGGGCGAGACCACGTCCTTCATGATGGTGACGTGGTGGAACTGCGCATCTAACTGAGGAGAACCAGTCGCCGGCCTCCAGGTCGCAGACTGTCAGCGACTGGCTGCAGCACGGGGTGGCCGCCTGGTCAAGGGCGGCTTTCTGATTTGCCGGAGGCGCAATTCCGCGCTACCAGCAGTCAGGTGGCTCGACGTTGAGCACTTTGCTCTACGATCACAACGCTGAGTCGAGACGTAGCATAGGCTCGGCAGAAAGGACACGTATGGAACTCAAGACACTGGTTTTCGAGAAGGCGGGTAAACACAACACAGATGCCACGCTCCAGATCGCCAAGGAACGGGCGCTGGCTCTGGGGATCAAACAGATCGTGGTGGCCTCGTCCCATGGATACACGGCCCGCAAAGCCCACGCCTTCTTCGCCCCTGCGGGAATCAAGGTCATCGCCGTCTCCATCTGCCATGGTTGGGAGAGCGAGGGCTGGGTCATGTCGGCGGAGACGAAAGCCGAGCTGGAAGAGCTGGGAGTCATCGTCCACACCGGCATCCACGCCCTGGGCGATGGTGTGGGCTCGGCCTTCTCAGAGAAGTATGGCGGACGTGCGCCGGAGGAGATTGTGCGCGATACCCTCTACCGTTTCTCCCAGGGGACAAAGGTCGCGGTGGAGTGCGTACTCATGGCCGCCGATGCAGGACTCCTGGATACAGGCCAGGAAGTCATCGCTATCGGTGGCACCGACAGCGGCGCTGACACAGCCATCGTCTGCAAGCCTGCCTATCCGCGTACCTTCCACGAATTGGAGATCCGAGAGTTGCTGGCCAAGCCTCGTGTTCCCTGATGAGAGGCTCCCACAGCCAAACGCTCTGCCTGGTCCGCGATCTCCATGTGGCTGCCGGGCTGATCCTTGAGAGTGTCGGGAAGAGAGGAAAGATGAAGGATAAAGACCAATTATCTCCAGAAGTGATCTACGAGCTGGTCGCTGATGTCGGCTTCAGAAGACATTTTCATTTAGGAGGTTTAGAAGCCACAAAAGAGTTAGTTGAGCTGTGCCACATAGACAAAGATGAGTATGTCTTGGATGTTGGTTGTGCCTCTGGAAAGACTGCTTGTTACCTTGCCAAGCGCTATGGCTGTAGAGTAGTCGGTGTAGACATTTTGGAAAGGATGATTGATCGGTCAAATGAGAGGGCGAAAAGAGAGGGGGTAGAGGATAGGGTTAGATTTCGGGTAGCGGACGCGCAGGACCTCCCCTTCGAGGACAAAGTTTTCGACGTGGTCATTGGCGAGTTCATCACCGGACTCTTGGATGATAAACGAAGAGGGGCAAACGAGTATCTGAGAGTGACAAAGCCGGGAGGATACGTTGGGCTTAATGAGGCAACCTGGATAAAGACACCGCCCCCAATAGAATTGGCTGAATACCTATCTGGCACTTTCGGCGTTAGGGGAGAAATTCTGACTTCTGATGGCTGGGAAGAACTATTGGCAGGCGCTGGATTGAGGGACATCGTAGTGAGAGCCTACAAAGTCAACGCTTTGAGCAATAGGCGGAATGATTTAGAAGATGTTTTGAGAGTCTGGCATAAGGTCCTTTACCTGTATATTCAAAGTTCAGCTTTCAGGAGGTTCATCAAAGAAACACTGTCTCTCCCAAAGAACTTGCTCGAATACTGGGGATACGGAATATACGTTGGCAGGAAATAGAAGAGAGCGTAATCAGATCAGAAGGGCAATTGCTGGCCACAAGGAGGACATGATACCCTGGAGACGGTCGTGCCAAAGAATGCTTGGCCAGACTCACTAGCGCAGGAAGCCAGTTGCTTGTTGTGCTAGCGCAATGGCTCCCTTCACACCTGCGCGATTGCCTAATCCTGGAGGGAGGATGTACTGCTCTATGTGCTCCAGAATTGTTGGGGTCTTCAGGTAGTCATTTAGCAACTGCTGCACTCTATCCCGTATCAATGGGAATAAATGAGCTTGTTGCATCACCCCACCGCCAAGTATGATCCGTTGGGGAGACAAGATACAAATCAAGTTCACGAGGCCCAAAGCCAGGTAGTTGGCCTCCAGTTCCCAAGCGGGGTGGTCGAGAGGCAGCGTTTCAGCTCGCTGCCCCCAGCGAGCCTCCAGGGCCGGCCCGGCAGCCAAGCCCTCGAGACAGTCGCCATGAAACGGACACAAGCCATCAAAGGGGTCTCGGTCCAGGTCGTGCGGGATGCGCATGTGGCCCATCTCTGGATGGATCAAGCCATGCATGAGCTTTCCATTAACCATACCGCCGCCACCAAGGCCGGTTCCGATAGTCAGGTAAACAAAAGTGTCAAGCCCTTGGGCAGCACCCCATCGGTATTCGCCCAAAGCAGCGCCATTGACATCTGTATCAAAGCCCACTGGTATATCGAAGGCCCCACGAATTGGGCCGACGACGTCGGCATTAGCCCATCCAGGCTTTGGCGTAGTGGTGATATAGCCAAAGGTAGGCGAAGCAGGCCTCAGATCAACTGGGCCAAATGAGCTAATGCCAATAGCTGCCAGCGGCTCGCTCTGCTGCTGAAAAAACGCAATAGCTTGCCCAATGGTGTGATCTGGTGTGCTTGTCGGGAAGCTAGTCTCCGCCA
>JBGVTF010000342.1:0-5690 GCA_041862415.1 Anaerolineae bacterium
GAGAGATGCTATACTCTACGGGCATTTTAAACCCCACGCTGTATTCTGCGGGTATGAGAAAGCGAGTTATGAGATTTGACTGGGCTATTAAAAGGTGCTATAATAACCTCAACACAAATCCTACCAGAAGACTGGGTAGATCAACGATTGGGGCTGGGGTGCAGGTTTCGGCCTGACGAGGCCCCGGGTTACTCGACTCAGGGTCAGTTTGAAGGCTGCCGCTCCCTGAGGCTGTACTCTACTAAGAGCCTATCCGAAAAGTCCCGGCGCTCCCGTTGGACGGCAGTTGAGCGGCGGACTGCCGTCTGCCTTGAGGACTGTAATCTACTAAGACGGTTATCTGACCTCGCAATCACTGTTACCGTTTCCTCTCGACATAAAGGATAGCCTCAACAACTCCTTCCCTATGTTTGCCATCCGATGCCCTGTTGAACTAGCGAGATGATGAAATTCTTTGCGGCATAGATGCCTGCGCTTAGCATATTGTCTCATAACGTCGAGATGGAACCTTGGTTGTTCCTCTGGCCTTTGGCAGCAGGGTGAGGGCCATCCTAGGGGCCTCCCAAAGGTTCGATCCCCTGTGGGGCGGGAGTGCTGCCCAGCGCCCCAACCTATATAATTTGGAGAGAAGCAATGAATATCGCTGAACTAGAAACAAAGACTTTGGACGAACTTCAGGATTTGGCCAAAGACATGGGATTGTCAGGTCACACCCGTCTCAAGAAGCATGACCTCATCTTTCGGCTGTTGCGAGCTCAAGCTGAGCAGCAGGGCTATATTTTCGGAGGCGGGGTCTTGGAGATCATCCAAGAAGGCATTGGCTTCTTGCGCTCGGACCACCTCCTGCCTGGCCCTGAAGACGTTTACGTTTCCCAGTCGCAAATCCGCCGTTTTGGCCTGCGTACGGGCGACCTGGTCATTGGACAGGTCCGTCCACCCAAAGAGACCGAGAAATACTTTGGCCTGTTGCGAGTGGAGGCTGTCAATGGTCTGGACCCCGAAGCAGCTAAGAAGCGTCCTTCATTCGATAGCTTGACCCCCATCTTTCCTTTGAAGATGTTCAATCTGGAGACGGAACCCGACATACTGGCTACTCGTCTTCTTAACTTGATATCTCCCATTGGGCGTGGGCAGCGGGGACTCGTCGTTTCTCCGCCTAAAGCTGGCAAGACCACCGTACTCAAACAGATAGCCAACGGCATTACTATCAATTACAATGACGTTCACCTGATGGTCTGCCTTATCGGTGAGCGCCCTGAAGAAGTAACAGACATGGACCGTTCGGTGGAAGCCGAGGTAGTGGCTGCCACTTTCGATGATCCTGTCCAAGACCAAGTGCGGGTGGCCGAGATGGCTCTGGAACGGGCCAAGCGCCTGGTGGAAGGTGGTCGAGACGTGGTCATCCTTCTAGATGGCATCACTCGCCTGACCAGGGCTTACAACCTTACCGTCCCTCCTAGTGGTCGCACCCTCTCAGGAGGTGTTGATCCGGCGGCCCTGTATCCGCCCAAACGCTTCTTTGGGGCAGCTCGCAACATTGAGGAAGGAGGGAGCCTGACCATTATCGCCACCTGTTTGATTGATACTGGCAGCCGCATGGATGAGGTTATCTACGAGGAATTCAAAGGCACAGGCAACATGGAGTTGCACCTCAACCGCAAGCTGTCCGAGAGGTACATCTATCCGGCCTTTGACATCGGGCGTTCGGGCACGCGACGTCAGGAGTTGATGCTGGACGTGGAGACTGCGGATCGCCTCTGGACCATGCGACGCATGATTGATGCTTTGGGCGGTGGGCTTGAAGCCCTCCAGCCCATTTTGGAGAGATTGGCCAAAACCCAAAAAAACGCCGAGTTCTTGGACTTGCTGAACAAAGATATTGTCTTTTAATGGGATAGCCATGTTATCATGATAGCCAGAAAGCTTCTGAGGATCGGTATAGTTTCTGGGGACTGAAGGGGTGAAAGAGGTCTTTGGTAGAGTCTTCTGATAAGAGGGACAAGTTCAAACTCTTGGGTGAAGGTATCAGTTGGTGGCGACGGGTCAGTGGACAAATGTGGCCCCGGCTAACCGTGGACCTGGAGCTGCTCGCGGAGAAACGGTGGCGCTATGCCTCCCACATGACCGTCATCCTGCTCATTAGTTTGGCTATCCTGGTCAGCCAGTGGGAGATGCCTGAAGCCGAACTACCGGCCGTCAGGCCGGACCACCGGCTTATTATTTCGTGGTCTGGAGGTGGGGGACCTCGGTGGGTGGATAGCGGCTCACTCATTAAGGCCCCCGTGCCCCATACCACTATCCCCGAGCGCCCCCGCCTGGAAGTCATCACCTACACCGTCCAGACCGGCGACAGCGTCTTTGGCATCGCTGAGCGTTTTGGTATCAGCCCCCAAACCATTATGTGGTCCAACGGCCGTCTAGAGGACAATCCTGATCTCTTGAGTGTGGGCCAGGAACTGGTGATCTTACCTACCTCCGGCGTGTATCACATAGTCGGGGAAGGCGATACCGTGGAAAGCATCGCTCAAAAGTACAAAATCGAGGTTTCAGCCATGACCGACTATGAGGTCAATGGGTTGAGAGAACCGTATGAGTTGACCCCAGGGATGGCTCTCGTCGTACCGGGCGGTGAGAAGCCTTACATCCCCAAGTTTGTCCATCGTTACACTGGTCCTATCCCGGAGGACGCTGCCAAGGGCAGCGGTAACTTTGTTTGGCCGGCCTCGGGCTCCATCACCCAGAGTTTCTGGAGCCACCATCGGGCCATTGACATCGGTGGGTACGAAGGTGCGCCTGTGGTGGCTTCTGATTCGGGCTTTGTGGTCTACGCTGGCTGGGATGACTCTGGATATGGGCGGATGCTGCTGATTGACCATGGCAATGGCTGGCATACCCTTTATGCTCACCTGGACGTATACCTGATAGACTACGAGCAATCCGTAGCTCAGGGCCAACAGATCGGCACCATGGGCCAGACTGGCAACGCCACTGGCCCGCACCTCCATCTTGAGATGTGGCAAGGGAACTCGAAGCGCAACCCTCTCCTGTTCTTGCCATAGACTTTGTCTCTGGCTTCCGCAACATACATGGAGAAACGGCTCATATCCGTACCGATGTCCCACAATCAGGCATGACCGATGTCTCATTGATTGCGGCATTCTGACATGATATGCTTAAGAAAAAAAAATCAGATATCTCTCGTTGTTAGTGCCCTGCTTGGCGCAACCAACACGCTGACCGTCAAAGCGAGCTGATGCGGCTGGTGACCTCTGCCTGTACCGCAACAGTGGTGCAACCGTGGTAGTTGTGGCAGACAGGGCACTGGCCTTTCTGGATGGAAGGTGTGCTTATCCTACTTTGGGAAGGCGATCTACTATTGAGCAGGGTATGATAAATATACTTGACAAAAATCGGCTAAAGTGCTATAATAGAGATAGCCTTAGGAAACCATCATTTGTGTGTGAGATACTAATTTACAGACCAGCAGGGTGAGATTGGGTATGGAATACAAAGACTATTATGAGATTTTGGGGGTGGATAGGAACGCCAGCCAGAAGGACATCAAAAAGGCCTACCGTCGTCTGGCTCGCAAATATCACCCTGACGTTAACCCGGGCGACAAAGAGGCCGAGGAGCACTTCAAAGAGATCAACGAGGCTCAAGAGGTGTTGACTGACCCCGAGAAACGGCGGAAATACGATCAAGTGGGGGCCAGTTGGCAGCAATGGCAACGCACGGGCCGCGATCCGAGTGGTTTCGACTGGAGCCAGTGGTTCGCCGGAGCACCGGGTGGCGGCCGTGTCCATGTCCAGTACGGCGATGCCAGCGACCTTTTCGGTGATATGTTCGGGGGGGGCTTCTCTGACTTCTTCGAGGCCATCTTTGGCGGCATGGGTCGCCAGGGACCTCAAGCATGGGCAGGCACCCGTCAGGCCGGGCCTCGGCGAGGGCAGGACTATGAGCAACCGGTGGAAATCAGCCTCGAGGAGGCCTCTAGCGGAACCAGGCGCGTGCTGGAGAAAGACGGCCGTCGCATAGAAGTAAAAATCCCCCCCGGCGTCAAGACGGGCTCCAAGGTGCGGATCGCTGGTGAGGGTGCACCAGGCATTGGAGGAGGAGCCACAGGCGATCTATACCTGAAGGTGACGGTCCTGCCTCATAAGGTCTTTGAGCGCAAAGGGGATGACCTCTACTGTGAGGTGCCCGTTGACCTCTACACGGCCATACTGGGTGGGGAGACCAATGTCCCTACTCTGAAAGGAACGGTGTCCCTGAAGATCCCGCCTGAAACCCAGGGAGGCCGTACCTTTCGATTGAAAGGGCAGGGTATGCCTCTGTTGCGCGATTCTAACAAACGCGGCGACCTCTACGCCAAAGTCAAGGTAGTGCTGCCCGAGGGCCTGAGTGCCAAAGAGAAGGCGCTCTTCAAGGAACTGGCCCAGATGTGGGGCCAAGGAGACTCATAGCCATGAAACGGAAAACGATCATCGCCCTCCTGGTAGTCTTGATGACTGGTGCTACACTAGGGTGTAGCCTGTGCTCTCTGACCAACGAGGTCGTTGGGGGGCCCACTCTTATTCCCACCAATATCTCCTCTCCTGTTTCGGTTACTCCCCCGCTGGTCATTGTGGTCACGCCAACCCCTTTGCCACAAGAGATTGTGGTCGAAGCCGATGCTGAGGAACAGTTGATCATCAACCTCTACGCCCGCGTTAGCCCCTCGGTGGTCAACATCAACGTGATCGGCGAGGAGATGCCCGGTTTCCCGGAGAGCCCCTTTCCCGAAGAGTTCTTCCAACGTGGTCTGGGCTCGGGCTTTGTCATAGACACGGATGGTCACATCGTGACCAACAGCCATGTGGTGGAAGGGGCCCGCCGCATCCAGGTGCGCTTCTCTGATGACACTGAAGCCGAGGCGGAGGTGGTGGGCACCGATCCTCACACCGACTTGGCGGTCATCAGAGTGGATGTCCCCGCGGCCATGCTCCATCCGGTGGAGTTGGGCGAATCCGATACCTTGCGTGTGGGCCAGCGAGCCATCGCCATCGGCAATCCCTTCGGCTTTGAGCGCACGGTGACTACGGGTATCATCAGCGCGGTGGGGAGGGTGCTGCGTCAGAGTAGTGGCTTCTCCCTGTCCAACCTCATCCAGACCGACGCGGCTATCAATCCGGGCAACTCTGGCGGACCGCTTCTGGACTCGCGGGGCAAGGTCATTGGGGTCAACACTATCATTTTCACCAGTAGCGGCTTCTCCTCGGGGGTGGGACTCGCTGTGCCGGTCAACACGGTCAAACGGGTGGTGCCAGAGCTCATCGAAAACGGCCACTTCGCTCACCCCTGGCTTGGCATTCGTGGCTACTCTATCAACTCTGAGTTGGCCGAGGCTCTCGATTTGCCGGTGGACAATGGTGTCTTGGTAGCAGAGGTCATCAGAAACGGGCCATCGGCCCAAACTGGTCTGCGTGGAGGCAAGCGCGAGGTCCTTGTCGAGGGTTTCGTCGAGCCTGTCAGCGCCGGTGGAGACATCATCGTTGCCATCAATGATACTGAGATACGAAGCATGGATGATCTGATCACCTATCTTGAAAGCACCCTGGTCGGTCAGGAGGTGGAACTGAGTATCATCCGTGATGGGGATGAAAAGCACCTCACGATCAAATTGGATGAGCGACCAGACTTTTGAGGAA
>JBGVTF010000343.1:0-5820 GCA_041862415.1 Anaerolineae bacterium
AAGAAAGAGACAGGAACCGTGACGGTCAAAAGGGGACTGGCCCAGATGCTCAAGGGTGGAGTCATCATGGACGTGGTGACGCCTGAGCACGCTCGCATTGCTGAGGACGCTGGGGCCTGTGCTGTCATGGCTCTGGAAAGAGTGCCTGCCGACATCCGCGCTCAGGGCGGCGTGGCCCGCATGAGCGACCCGGCACTGATTCTGCAGATCATGGATGCCGTTACTATCCCGGTGATGGCCAAGTGTCGCATCGGCCACTTCGTTGAGGCCCAGGTGCTGGAAGCGTTGGGCGTGGACTTTCTTGATGAGTCTGAGGTTCTGACGCCGGCTGACGAGGAACACCACATTGACAAACATCCGTTCAGAATCCCCTTCGTCTGCGGCTGCCGCAATCTGGGCGAGGCCCTGCGGCGCATCGGTGAGGGTGCGGCCATGATCCGTACCAAAGGAGAGGCCGGTACCGGCAATGTGGTGGAAGCCGTTCGTCACGCCCGGTCCGTGATGGGGGAGATCCGGCGGCTCACCGCCATGGCCCCCGAGGAGATGATGACCTACGCCAAGGAGATCGGCGCCCCCTACGAACTGGTGAGGGAGACAGCCGAACTGGGACGGCTGCCGGTGGTCAACTTTGCAGCCGGTGGCATCGCCACCCCAGCCGACGCGGCCATGATGATGCAGTTGGGCATGGATGGGGTGTTCGTCGGGTCGGGTATCTTCAAATCCGGCGATCCGCCGCGTCGGGCCAGGGCCATTGTCGAGGCAGTGACGCATTACAATGACCCCGAAATCATCGCCGGGGTGAGCAAAGGATTGGGTGAGGCTATGCCTGGCTTGGAAATCGCCCAGATCCCGGCAGCGGAGTTGATGGCTGAACGAGGATGGTAAGGATTGGTGTCCTGGCCCTGCAAGGGGCCTTCATCGAACATATCAACATGTTACGCTGGTTGGGGGTGGATGCCGTCGAGGTGCGGTTGCCGGAGGAGCTGACCGGTCTGGATGGACTGATCATGCCCGGCGGCGAGAGTACCACCATCGGCAAGCTGGCCGTACAATACGGTCTGGTCGAGCCCATGAAAGCTATGGCCAGGGACGGCAAACCCATCTGGGGCACCTGTGCGGGAATGATTCTCCTGGCCCGCAACATTGGCAGCGGAAGCCATCCCCTTCTCAGCCTCATGGACATCACTGTTCAGCGCAACGCCTTCGGCCGCCAGGTGGACAGCTTCGAGGTGGACCTGGTTATACCGGCTTTGGATGCCGTCAGTGAACCCGGCGAGAAGGGCAGGGCCTTTCGCAGCGTCTTCATTCGTGCTCCACTTATCGAGGCGGTTGGTCCAGACGTGAAAATGTTGGCACGACTGGAGGATGGAACCATCGTTGCGGCCCAGCAAGACAGGTTTCTGGCAAACTCCTTTCATCCTGAGTTGACTCCGGACTTGCGTTTCCATCGCTACTTTCTCAGCCTGGTTTCTTGAAGCCGGTGATGTGAGCTCTGGAACTGGCATGGGGACTCGTCTGCGTTCCGTGGTGCGAGTGAGGCAGCTTATGGCCGTTGGACCTTTCGACGCTCTCAGGACACAGCCCTTCGACCCTTCGACCCTTCGACAAGGCTCAGGGCAGGCTGTGCTCAGGGCAGGCTCTGCTCAGGGCAGGCCTTGCATCGTGGTGCAGGACCTGTGGTACAGCTACGATGACGAAGTGACTGCCTTGAGGGGCATTGACCTCGAGATCGAAGACGGCGATTACGTGGCCGTGATCGGCCAGAACGGTTCAGGCAAGACCACCCTGGTCAAACACTTCAACGGCCTGTTGAAGCCGACGCGCGGCCGGGTGCTGGTGAAACTCGAAACTCGAAACTTGAGACTGTGGGGGATACGGGGGGGCTGACTGTGGGGCAACTGGCTCAGACGGTGGGCTACGTCTTTCAGAACCCCGACCATCAGATCTTCTGCGATACCACCCGCGAAGAGATCGCCTTCGGCCCGCGCAACCTGGGCCTGCCCGAGACAGAAGTAAGGAGGCGGGTTGAGGAGGCGCTGGCCCGTTTCGACCTGGAGCAGTACGCCGACTGGCCTCCCGCCGTGTTGGGCTACGGTCTGCGCCGCAAGATCGGGGTGGCGGCCGTCTACTCGATGCGGCCCCGCATCTTCATTCTCGATGAGCCCACCACCGGCCTGGACTGGCGGAGCACCATGGAGTTGATGGAGCTAATCGGGGAGATGCATCGCAATGGCCATACCATCATACTGGTCACCCACGACATGAAGCTGGTCGCCGGGTTCTCACAGAAGAGCCTGGTCCTCTGGGATGGCCAGGTCATGGTCTACGGCGATACACGGACTGTTTTCAAACACTCAGAGGTTCTCAGGGACACGCAGATCGAGCCGCCCCAGATCACCGAATTGGCCAAACGGATGGTGCCTTACGGGATGCCAGACGACGTCCTGAGCGTGGAAGAGTTCTGCGCTGCATACTGTAAGAGAATGGAGAATGGGGAGCTGAGAGGATGAGTTTCAGCTTTGATCTCTATGTGCAGCGCCGATCGTGGTTACACGCTGTGGACCCCAGGGTCAAGTTGGCCTTCGTCTTCCTGGGCACCATCCTCATGCTGACCTTCAAAAATCTGTTCATCATGCTCCTCTCGCTGGTGATCACCCATCTGATCATCTTCTCTGCGGGAGTGCCTGGCCACAAGGTCAAGTGGGTGTGGAAGACGATGCTGCCTATCAATATCCTGATCCCGACCCTGTGGGTGATCTTTTATCCAGAAGGGCCGACCGTCCTGTTCCAATTCTGGCTCTTGAAAGTCACTGCCCTCAGCGTCCTGCGAGGGGTATCCCTGGCCCTCCGTCTGGATGCCATCGCCTTTATTTGCTTCACCTGGCTGTTCACCACCGATCAGGCTTCCCTGGTGCGCAGCCTGGTCAAGTTGGGTCTGCCCTTTGAGTGGGGGCTGGTGCTGGCCATCGGCCTCCGGTACATCCCGACCTTTTACGGGCTGTACACCGTGGTCTCTGAGGCCCAGCAAGCCCGGGCCCTCGATCTCACCAGGGGCACCTTTTTCACCAGGGTCAGGTTCTATCTGCCGATTTTGGTGGCCATGATGATCAGTGCCCTGCGGACCAGCGAGAAGCTGGCCAGGGCTATGGAGTCGCGCGCCCTGGGCTTGCCAGGGGTAAAGCGCACCTGCCTGCGCGACATCCGCTTTCGGCCTGCCGACTGTGTCTACACAGCCCTTCTCATTGCCGTATTCTCTGTTCTCCTCACCCTCCGCTTCCAGTTTGGCCTGGGAACCCATCCTCTGTATCTCTTTTGAGAACATGTGCCCCCGCGCAGGCATTTCCGTCTTTTCTCTCTTGAAACTTGGCCTGGAATGTGATACAATGTATACAAGCTAGGTTACCTGTCTACCGCCTTGCAAATTGATCGTCAAACCACGAAGGTGTGGAACAGGATAGACGCCGTGTCCTTGTCTCTAGCCGCTCCACGGAGAAACCCAATTGCGCATTACAGAGAAAGTAAAGATGACGGAATCCCAGACGTTTGAGTATAGCGCCGATGACATTGGCGACGAGGACGTGATCCTGGAGTGGGAGCCCAGGCCATCTGGCCAGCCACCGCTCTGCCCCCGTGATGGCCATCCCATGACCGAACAGCAGCAGACGTACACCCTGGCTGACGGCCGGTTCGTCGTCACCTACGAGGCCTGGGTGTGTTCCGAGTGTGGTGAAGTATTTCTGGATCGCCAACAAGCCAGACGTTTTGGAGCCCTACAGATGTTGGATCGTTTGCTCAAAGAGCGGAAAGACTTGGCCAAGGGCCAGGTGCTATTCGATGGCGAAGACCTCTTTGTGAATCTCTCCCTGGCGCGGGATATGGCCATCCTCTAGCGACAAACGGCTGGTGCATGAGGAGATGACAGGATTTCTCATTTGTAGCCTTGACCCTGCTGCTGGCCCTTGTGCCCGGCTCAATACGGATTTGTAGTAAATTCAGACCTCCGAAGTTGGAAGCATGATCTAACTCTCCAAAGCCGACGGCGTGCCTCACATCCTACCCTCATCGCTGCCTCTACATTGCCTCAACACTCTCCACTGCACTTCACAGAATTGCCGTTGGAATCCCTACAACCTGTTTGGTGAAGCTCGCTCGCCAGCCCAGTTGAGCGAAGAAGTAAGCGGTACTGCAAGTGAAACGGCGGTCCCGAAGGGCGTGTTTGCGCCCATTGAAGTAAGGAGGCTGCGGTGAAAATTTGCAAATTGTTCTAATTTTCCTGCTTAGCAGGATTCTCTGAATTTAGACGAGTATGAGCGGTTAAGCGATGAGGCAGCGTGGGTTTAGTTTGTTTGTTCTGCCTTTACTTCACGCCTTGCGTCCTCCTCTGGCCGATTTTTCTTCCCCCTACGATCATGAAAAGCCCTGAGGTGCACGGTCTATTCTCCGCTGGTGATTTACTGAAGACTCCGTGGTGGAGAGGGACACGCAACTAATATTCCCGCTCAGGAGGCGAGGGCGATGAAACGACTAAGGAAAGATCTCTGGATTATACTACTTCTCCTATTCTTTATTGAGGGTCCATTGGATTGTTTCTGGTTCTTCTACTTGGATCCTCAGTTAGACGTTGATATAGCCCAAGGTATGGCAAATGCAGCTTTTGCCAAACGCAATCCTGGCCTTCAGCCCGGGGGTGGACGGATGCTAGATTACGATCCCTTCGCTTATACGGTAGAAGTGCAAGGACACAAGGAATCCGAAGGAAAACAGGTTCTCGCTAAGACGGAGGTTTATCGAGTCTATCGGTGGGGAGAGGTGGTCGAACTCCCCTTAGGAGCGCTGCCTTTGTTTTTGCTGAGGATCACTGCCCTTTTCGGTGTGATCTTCGTCGTAGTGGAGATTGGCAGGTGGCTTATTCCTCATCTCAAGGGGTGCTTTTCATAAAAGGGATTCGGGGGGAGGAACTTTTCCAACTGGCTCGCCAGAAAGCTGGCGCAATCCACTAGAATATACGGTTGAAACGGTCTCGGTAGCTTTCCTCGGCCAGGGCTACCATGGCCCGCAGGCCGTCATCAACGCCGTGGATGGGCGTCCTGAGGATGCGGGCGGCCTTGCTGGTGTCGAGGTTCAATCGCTTGGGGGTAAAGGCCGCTTGAGGGGTGCTATCAAAAGGGGTGGAGCGGATGCCTGCCTCCGGCAGTCCAAAGGTTTGCGCCAGCCTCTTGGCAAACTCGTATCGGCTGATCAGCTCAGGTCCTGCCACGAGGATGGTTTCATTCAGGGAACCTTCCATGTCAACGAGTTCAGAGATGGCTGCCACCAGGTCATTGATGAAGATGAACTGGCGGTATTGATCGTGGTACATGTTCAGCTCTCGGCTCTCTTGCAGGCCGTGCAGAATCCACTCGGCCATGCTCTCGCTATAGCGGGAGCTCCAGCCGTACATCACCGTGGTGCGGACGATGGCGAAATCGTCGCTTCCGGTGCGAACCAGTTCCTCTCCCTCAACTTTGGTCTGGCCGTAGACTGAAAGGGGATGGGTGGGGCTATCCTCGTTGTATCGCTCGGCGCTCCCATCGAAGACGAGGTCCGAGGAGAGGAGAATGAAGCGAGCTCCAACGCCTCTGGCCGCCTCGACCAGATGGGCCGTGCCCTCCACGTTGACCCGGTGGGCCACGGCCGGCTCCTTCTCGCAGGCCGTCGGCTTGGTCATCCCGCCAGCGTGGACGATGACCTCCGGTTTGATGGCCTCCACTCGTTTCAGCACGCTATCCCGGTCGCTGATGTCGAGCTGCAGCGCCTTGGGATGTACGATTCGGTTCTTCA
>JBGVTF010000344.1:0-2622 GCA_041862415.1 Anaerolineae bacterium
CTGGTGACGACGACATCGGTCGCCTGGCCGAATCCATTCGCACCCGGCTGGACAAGGCCGCCGCCCGGGGTGAGATGGCAGCCACCCGCCTGGAGGCCCAGATGGATGAGGTGCTGGAGCGCTCCACCATTGATGCCCAGTTGGCCGAACGCAAGAAGAGACTGGAGATGGAATAGCCCTACCGACCCAGGTTTCAATTCTGTCGCCATTCGCTTCCCGCTGAACCTCATGAATATAATTGATTTGGGTGCGGCTAAAACAAGTTGGGGGGTTGGAGAGGAACGCTGTCAACGGATTTCTGTAACGGATTGAACGGATGATCACCCCTCGGGCGAGATTTCTCCCGTTTGATCTTGGCTTGAATCCGTTCAATCGTTCGACTGAGGCTCACGAACGTCCGCTCCCTGAATCCGTTGACAGCCTCCCGCCAGCAACGAGGCTGCCTGCTCACCTTGACGCCCAACTCATTTTAGCCAGACCCAATTGATTTGACCGCCAGGGGGCATTCCGGCCGTCTTCCTGCAAGTTTTGGAGGCCGGGATTTGAGAGAGGGCATCGCCGAAATGTCCCTCGAGGAATATGGGGAGTTGCGAAAAGAGTACGCTTTCCAGGTGCGGGGTGAAGGATTTGTACAGGTCTATCCAAAATAGCCAAAACCCCGATGGCGAGATGTCGGGGCAAGTCCGGCGAAGGAAGGAGGTGAGATAGTTGGTTGAGGAACGCTATAGTTCAGGGATGAAGATACTTCTGTACGTTGTGTCTTTCCTCGTCCCCGTGGCTGGTATTATTCTTGGTGTAATTTACATGGGGAAAGAAGACGAGGAATCCAAGGCATTGGGCAAAGTCTGCCTGATCATCGCTATCGTGGCCTTTGTCCTTATCTGCTGCTGCCTCGCCATCAGCTTCGGCGCAGGGTTCATTCCGTTACTCATGGAAGGAGAGTTCTAAACCCGAGCCATGGAATGTCCTCACTTGGGTTATCCGAGAGGCAACTACCGGCGACTGAGGCCGGTAGTTGCTCTTTTCAAGATCTTTCAGTCGCTATAGAAAAGTGCCTTCCGTAAGGACACCAGGCCAGGCCGGGCGTCAAGAGACTGCAAAAGGGGTAGGGTGTCGAGCCCGTCTGCAATTGTGGTTATACCAGGCGGCTCATCGTCATTGAACAGGTAGAAAGGAGCAGTGAGAGATGTCAAAGCTTTTCTATGCGGTATTCGCTGTTCTCTTGGTCACTTCACTGGCGGCGTGCTCGGGCAAGACTGCAATGCCAACGCCCGTCGCTGTAGTTCCCACACCAACTAGCACGTCCATTCCACCCACGCCGACCTTAACGGCAACCCCTACTCCTGCGTCAACTTCGACACCTACTCTGACACCCACGTCGACCTGCACCCTCGTACCAACGGACACACCCACACTTGCTGCGACGCCATCACCGACGCAAACTAAGAGCGATCAGGCGGACCTTGCGATTACCGATCTCTACCCGCACTACGAGCCGGAACCGCAAACCGTTGAAGGTTCTCCGATAGGGGCGGTATTCGCCAGAATCAAGAATAATGGCCCAGGTACCCTGACGAATGTCAGCGTGCGGCTTTCGTGTTCATCCGAGGCTAAGAGCCCGGACGGTACGACCATTACGACCATCACGAAAGAGGGGGAGAAAACCGTCAGCCTCGTCCCGGGGCAGTCCGAAGATTTCAGTACATCGATCTTGGTCCACAGCGCCGGTGGCTCCTGGTTCAAGGTAACCTGTAGCATGACATTTCCCAACGATCCGAACCCGGGCAACAACGTCTACACCAAGAGACAGCCTTGAAGTGGCAGCGCGCCCGCAAAAGAAGCCTCTGGAAAACACCCCAGGGGCTTCTTCGTGGATGGCACAAAACCAGGGCTCCACGCCTTTGCTAAAGAGCCTTCACATTCTAACGGATTGTTATAGCAGCGCTATACCTTGCACTCTCCCCCCACACGTGATATAATACCCACCACAAGACCTCTCAGAGCGACGGGGCCGAGGGGAAAATATAAAGGACCAACCGCATGGTGGGCGGTCGGCCCTTCCCTTCGACTACGCTCAGGACAGGCGTTATGCCTCCTTCCTGATTGGCCCAGGAAGGCCAGGCTCGATAGATTATACCAAAGAGCCGCTTTCTGTGTCAAGCAGGAGCGGCTTTGTGTTTGGGGGCGCCTCCGCGTGAAAGCAATTGGGTTGAAGCCTATAGGTGGGTTGAGATTGGACAAGACGACTACAGTACCTCATTCGTTGGAGCGTTGGACGAAGGCGGTATGGTTTGGGAAGGCGACGATAACTATGAGACCCTGGATGAGGCGATGCAGGCTCTAGAAGCGGGTCTTGCGAAGTGGATGAAACAGTACGAGTGAGAAGAATACCAAGATTCTGGATCATGGCCGATAATCCGCCGTCAAATCCGCAATGCTTTGTTATTCCTTCTTACGCCCTAAAGGATCGTTCTCTACCTAACAAACCCACCAGAGCACAGATTGAATTAGCATATGCGTGGTGGAAAAAGTTCCCTCACGCCAAACTCATCATGTCCACGGGAGACAATCAAGGATTGGGAATTGCCAACTCTACGGTAATGGCTGAATATGCTATGAGAC
>JBGVTF010000345.1:0-4879 GCA_041862415.1 Anaerolineae bacterium
TCTCTGACCAAAAAGTTCGGAAAAACGGTTGCCGTCAACAACCTGAACATCACCTGCAAAGAATGTGAATTCCTGGTCATCTTCGGCCCGGCTGGTGCTGGCAAGACCACAACCTTGCGCATGATTGCCGGCATTCTGAAACCGACCAGCGGGGAGATCTACTTTAGAGGACAGTCGCTGGCGGGCGTACCCCCCGAGCAGCGCAATATGTCCATGGTCTTTGAGAACTATGCGCTCTATTCGCACCTATCGGTGTATGAGAACCTGGCCTTCCCCTTGCGGGCGCGCAGGTATCGCGATGACGAGGTCCAGCGACTCGTCCAGCGCATGGCGGGTATCCTGCAGATATCCGAGTTGCTCGACCGCCGCCCCGGCTTTCTGAGCGGCGGCCAGCGCCAGCGTGTGGCGTTGGGCCGAGCGCTTATCCGAGAGGCCGATGTCTATCTGCTGGACGAACCCATCTCCCACTTGGACGCCAAGCTTCGTCACCGCATGCGCGGCGAGTTGAAAGCCATGTGCGCCGAGAAGGACGCAACGGTCATCCACGTGACACACGACTCGCGGGAGGCCATGGCCCTGTCAGACCGGGTGGTGGTGATTAACAAGGGGCGATTGATGCAACTCGGCTCTCCAGACGAGATCTTCTACCGGCCGGCCAACGAGTTTGTCGCTGGCTTCGTGGGCGAGCCGCCCATGAGTTTCATGGACATGGAGTACGCCGTGGAAGACGGCCAACCCGTTTTCCGCATCTCTGAGAATGACGTCCGCTTGCCTGCAAGCTCGGAGGTAGAGGCCTACGTCAAGGAAAAGGGCCCGCCTGATACGTTCCGGCTCGGCGTGCGGGCGGTGGACGTTAGTGCATCACCCTCAGCGGACGAGATACACAACGTGCCGGGCGAGGTGTTCGTGACCGAAACGCTGGGACATCGCAACCTCCTCACGGCCAAACTGGGCAAGAATCTCGTCCAGGTGGTGACGCCGCCCGAACTCACATTCGAGGTCAAGGACACGGCCTGGCTAAACCTCGGCCCAGACAATCTTCACGTGTTTGCTGACGGGCTGGCTATTGCCCATCCGCGGCCTAGGACCAGCTAGTCCTTCGCTTATCAACCTGGAGGCGATTAAAAGTGGCTTCAGTAACTCTAGAAAAACTGTGGAAAAAGTACGGGGACGTGGAGGCTGTGTGTGGTATCTCCCTGGACATTACTGACGGGGAGTTTATGTCCTTCCTGGGACCGTCAGGTTGCGGCAAGTCCTCCACGATGCGGATGATCGCCGGGCTGGAGGAGATCACCTCCGGCAACATCTACTTCGACGGGGATCTGGTCAACAAGGTACGACCCCGCGATCGCAACGTGGCCATGGCGTTCGAGACTTATGCTTTGTATCCGACGCTGAACGTGTACGAGAACCTGGCCTTCCCCTTGCGCGCTGCTAGATGGTCCGCTGCCGATGTGGACAAGCGAGTGCGGGAGATTGCCCGCATCTTGGAGATCACCGATCTGCTGGACCGCAGACCCACCCACTTGAGCGGTGGTCAGCAGCAGTCGGTGGGGCTCGCCCGGGCGCTCACACGCGCGCCCAGGGTCTTCTTGATGGACGAGCCCATCTCCCACCTCGACACCCGCCAGCGCGGCCGCATGCGCGCCTATCTCAAGCGCCTGCACATCGAGCTCGGCTACACGATGATCTACGTGACGCACGACCAGGAAGAGGCCATGGCCCTGGCCGACCGCGTCGCCGTAATGGACCTGGGTCTGCTCCGCCAGGTCGGCACACCCGACGAGATCTTCCACAACCCCGCCGATACGTTCGTGGCAGGCTTCGTAGGTGAGCCGCCCATGAACTTCCTGGAGTGTGAGTACGGCCAGGAAGAGGGACGCCACGTCTTGAGGCACAATGGCATCACTATCGAGATGCCCCCCCGCAGCAAGGCCTTGGCGCAACGAGGCGCGATTCCGCAGCGCGTGACGTTGGGCATCCGCCCCTTCTACATTGACATTGGCTTGGAAAAGTCCGCCCGTCACACTATCCCGGCTGAGGTCTTTGTGGTTCTGCCCCTGGGCGACATGACGGTTGTCAGCGCGAACGTGCTCGAGACGCGCTTACAGATCGTGACCGCCCCGGACTTTCGTGCGCAGCCCAAGCAGACCTTGTGGCTAGCGTTCGACCCCGCCCGTACGTTGCTGTTTGACGCGGAGACCGGGCACGCGCTGACCAACCAAGCGTAGAAGCAAGAGCGCGCCACTAGCGGAACAAACGTTAGCCCCGAAGTGTGAACACACTGATCACTATTCAAACATAATCCCTATCTCACCGTGGAAATGGAGTCCGCTATGATTCTCGATCGGTTCAACCTTGATGACAAGGTAGCCATTGTCACGGGCAGCCGACGAGGGCTTGGGCAGGGTATGGCTATCGGGTTGGCTGAAGCAGGTGCCGATATCGTCAGCTTTGACCGCAACGACCCCGTAGAGACCCGTACAAAGGTTGAAGCCTTAGGACGCAAGCATATGTGGAAACAGGTGGATATGCTCACCGCCACACCTGAGGATTTCACCAGGCTGATTGAAGAGGTAGTCGCCGAATGGGGAAGTGTGGATATCCTGGTAAATAATGCAGGTATTTCCCCTAGAGAAAAACTGCTAGACTACCCGGTGAAATATTGGAACGAAACGATACAGGTGAACTTGAATGCTCCCTGGTTCCTGGCTCAAGAGGCTGCTCGACAGATGGTGAAGCAAGGTTATGGAAAGATCATCAATGTCGCGTCATTGCTAGCCCATCAGGGCGGGATCATTGTCCCGGGGTATACGGCATCGAAGCATGGCGTGGTGGGTTTCACCAAAGCTATGGCCAACGAATTAGCGATGAAAGGGGTCAACGTAAATTCGATTACGCCCGGTTACATGCATACCGATCTAACCGATCCGTTGGTTGACAATCCCGAGTTTGGCATTGAAGCCCGCATTCCAATGGGGCGGTGGGGCACTCCCGAAGACTTGCAGGGTGCTTGTCTTCTGTTGGCGTCTGAGGCAGGCGACTACATTCACGGCGCGGATATTGTCGTGGATGGTGGCTGGCTAGCATGGTAGTCTCGGAGCAAGCTTGTTGTTCGACCTAGGCACTGTTGAAGCCCTGATTTTGGACGTTGATGGGGTTTTATACGAGGGTGACCGTGCACTGCCAGGAGCTGTTGAACTTGTCGCCCATCTCAACCAAAAGGGCACGCCATATGTACTATTGAGCAACAACACCACACGGGCATTCAGCAGTCATGCAGCCAAGCTGGCAAAATTGGGTATGCCAGTACCACCCACTTCAATTGTGACGGCGGCACGGGTTGCGGCGCAAACGCTGGCTCGCGAAGCCAAACCTGGGACGCGGTGCCTGGTCATCGGAGAACTAGGATTAGTAGAAGCTCTGGAACAAGCTGGCTTTGAGGTGACTCAGACCGACCATCGTAACGTCGAGTACGTAGTTGTCGGGATGGATCGTCAACTCACCTATGAAAAACTAAGGGCGGCCGCTCTGGCTATCCGAAACGGGGCCAAGTTCATCAGTTCCAATCCAGATCCCGCTTATCCTGATGGCAAAGACCTGATCCCTGCGTCTGGGGCAATCCAGATAGCTTTGGAAGCGGCAACTGGCGTACGAGCAAGGGTTACCGGGAAGCCTGAGCCACCTGGCTTCAAAATAGCGCTCAATCTGCTAGGTTCCACATCAGCCCAAACCGGTATGTTGGGAGATCAACTGGAAATTGATGTTCTAGGCGCCAAAAGAGCAGGACTGAAGGCCTTTTTAGTTCTATCGTCGCTTACTCCCTGCTTCCTCTCTGACAAGGCTCTTTTGCGCCCTGATGCCGTTTTTGAGAGCACTTTGGACTTTTATCGGAAATGGGTGGAGCGATGATGCCCCATCAATCGCACACTTTTGAGAACTTTCGGCCACTTGCGATCTTTACCTTGAGGCTATCGGAGAGAGTTGATTCTCCAAGTTGAGCAATTGGGGGAGCGAGGAGACTGACTGCTGGCGCTGATCCAGCTCATAAGGAAAAGGAGGATTGCCATGCCAAAGTACGGTGCACATACCTTCCTGTGGATTGATGAGTGGACAACGGAGAAGGGAAACAAGGCGATTGCCGCTACGGCTGAAATTGGCTTTGATTTCATCGAGATCTCCCTGTTGAGGCCCGACGAGTTCGATGCGGCGGCGCATAAGAAAGCCCTCACCGATGCCGGGATAGAGGCGACAGGTTCGCTCGTGCTGCCCGAATGGGCGCATATGCCTGAAGAGCCAGAGAAAGCCAAGCAGTTCCTCGTCAGCGCGCTTGAGAAGCTCGAAGCCGTCGGGGGAACCTACCTTGGTGGGTGTATCGCCTTCGCCTTGGGCAAGTTCACCGGAGAGCGCCAGGTAGTGGTCGACGCCCTTGGTGAGGTGGCAGAGGAGGCCAAAAAGCGTGGCATCACACTGGGTATCGAGGTGGTCAATCGCTACGAAAGCAACCTTTACAACACGCTGGCCGATACCCGAGAGACCATTCTCGCCATCGGCGCAGATAACGTCAAGATACACGCCGATACATACCACATGCTGTACGAGGAGGAGGGTCTCTATAAGCCGCTGGTTGAGAGCGCCGACGTGCTGGGCTACATGCACATGAGCGAGAACCATCGCGGCTTGCTTGGCAGCGGCACGGTCAACTGGGACCAAGTATTCCAGGGACTGACGGATGCGAACTACAAAGGACCCATGGTCGTCAAATCCTTCCCGGCGGTCAACCCGGATCTGGCCGCGGCGATCAAGTTGTGGCGACCACCGACCCAGTCCTCCGAGTTTCTGGCGAGGGAAGGACTAAAGTTCTTAAGGTAGCACGCTG
>JBGVTF010000346.1:0-7239 GCA_041862415.1 Anaerolineae bacterium
GGTCACAGAGGAAGGCGGACTCAAACCCAAGGTTGTGGCTCGCTTCAAGGGTACAGCTCACGAACTGGTTTTCAATCGCTCGTTCAGAGCCTCGGGGGTTGGACGCCAATGGGGCAAGAGCTACTCTGTGTCTTTACGACCCGACTTTTCATTGTTCTTGCAGGAGCCCAATGGCAGCAGGAGGCTGATCGTATACGATGCCAAGTTTCGCTTTGATGCAAGCGATATGGAGATATTGAGCAGATCAGGCGAGGAGGATAAGCCAACGCCAGAAGAAACAGCGTTGAGAGAGGGAGATGTTCAGCGGTTGGCCAAGGCTGCTGACATCTACAAAATGCACGCCTACAAGGACGCCCTGGGTGCACAAGCGGCTGTGATGTTGTACCCAGGCACCGAGCGACACGTGTTTTGGGAAAGTGGGGTAGTTCAGAGCCCAGGAGATGATTGGCTGATCAACCTACGCGGTGTGGGGGCCATCCCACTGGTGCCGGAGGGGTAGAGTCACACCGGCTCGGGTGTCAGGGGAATGCCTTCGGCGGCAATGTTCCGGTAGAGGCTGAAGCGGCGGCGTTTCATGCTTTCCCATCGCTCCTGCCCGATGACGCGGGGGCCAATGAGCACGTCATACTCCAGCGACACCTGGGCGGCGATGGTGCTGATTTCTCCGCGCAATGGCCAGTTTTCTTCTTCAACGATGATTAGGATGTCTATGTCGGAGTAGGGGCCGCTATCCCCACGGGCCTTTGAGCCGAAGAGGACCGCCTGGAGGATCTGTCCTGGATAGCGTTGGTGCAACCGGTTCAGAAAGGTCTCTATGGCCTGATGCTCTTTTACTTTCAACTGGTGGGGCTGATGTTTCTCGTTCAAAGCCAGCCCTCCTGCCGCAAGTGTCGCTTGACTCGTTCAGCGAAGCGTCGCGCATCCCGCAAGTCGTCCTGGGCCACGTTTGGTTCTACTGTCAGTTGAATCTCATAGTCGCCGACGTGCCGATTAGCCATCACCCGACCGTAGGTGTCGCTGTACTCGTCCTCGATCAGTCCGGGTTTGACGAAATGCTGGCGAAAGGCGGCGATCACACCGGAATGTTTGCTGCGGGATAACCCTTTAGTCGCCAGCAAAGCGTTGGCGGCGTAAAAGATGGCGTAATAGGCCCGGTTGATTGCCGAGGCGTAAAAGCCGTCGGCCAGGTTATGATCGGCTACCTGGAGCATTTGCTGGGCGTGCTTCACGTATAGTGCCACTTCGTCCCTTTGGGCGAATAGCTCGTCGGCTGTTTCTATGATTTCTCTTGCACCTACCGCCGCTCCTGATGGGCTTTTTCAGTCAGCGTTTCGATCTCTTCAAAAGTGGGGTCTCCCAGGCCAGCCCAGATTCCTTCCAGCGAAATGACTTTACGCTCGGTCGGGCCTTTTCCCTGATCCCGGATAATTTGGAGCACAACCCGTTCGTTTTCAGCTAGATTGACCGGTTCCAGCGGTTTGATAATCCCATTCTGATAGATAGCGTTTATGGTAATTGTGTTCATCATTATCACCTCACTGCCAATTGTACACTATGCCTGGTAAGATGTCAACGGCGCGGAGAAAAGGTAAGCGTCGGTTTTGGGGGGTTCGCTACACCAACTTTCCCCCCACCCGCCGCTACTTGATGAACTGGCTCAAATGAAGTATACTTCTAAAGTCTCATTTCGTCAAGGAGAGAGGACCGCGGATTGACGGAAAACGCGGATTTGCGGTATCTGGTCGGTCGAGGGTGGAGCCCGCATGATTCTAAAGCTGGGCGAAGCCGGGGCCATCCGATTGCTGGTCAGTCCTCAGGTGCTCGGGGAGATTGAAGGCGCTTTGCGCCGCAAGGCACCTGACCTGCTGGGGCTGCTGACCTTGCTGCTTGACCGCAGTGGTGTTGAGGTTGTACCCTCGCCAGCACCGGAGGCAGTGCAGGAAAGCCAAGCCCTCACCGACCATCCAGGCGATGCACAGGTTCTGGCTGCGGCCTGGGCGGCTAGGGTGGACTACTTCGTTACATTGGACCGAAAGCACTTTCTGGACAACCTAAGCGTGAAAGACGCTGGGCCATTTCCTATCGGCACACCGGGCGATTTTCTGACCTGGTATCGTGGACGGTTCGCTGCTGGCACTTGATTTCATCGTCAAGAGGAAAGTCCAGCCGCTGACTTTGCCTATCCGCGCACGGCCCTCAAGGCCCTGCGGATGCTACACGATTTGTACACCACGGGGTTTGCCAGTTTTGCGTGAGGGGAGCTTAAATCGGCGGCTCCTCGTCATAGATGCTGTGTGGGCCAAAGGCGAGAAAGAGAACCGTGTTGTCGCTTCCCGTTTTCTCGCAGCCAGCACAGGCATTGTAGCCTTTTCTCTTGAAGCTACGCTTCAGACATTCATCGCAGACGACAAAGAAAATGCGGAAGTTTCTGGTCACTCGTTGACTGCGCTTGCCACGCCAGTCGGTGCGCTTCTTGGTCAGAAGCTTGGAAGAGGCGAAGGGATCTTCAAGGATACGCGAGATTTGCATTTTGACCTGTTTGCGCAGACTTGCGTGTCGCTTCAAGTCCCTTAGAAAACGCTTGGTGTATTCGGGTTCATACGGCATTGAGGAACTCTTCCACCTCTTCACGAGAAGCAAGACGCCCTTGCTCCATATCATCTATCCCTTGCCGAACCGCTTCAACAAGTTCTGGGCTCGACTCCAGCTCCACCGTCGCCCGCCAACCCTCCAGATACTCGTTGATGGCTTCGATGTGGGTGCGCTGGCGTCCGTCAGGCAGGGTCAACTCGGGCTTGGCCAATACCTCAAGAAGCCCGGTGAAGAAGTATATACGTTCCTGGACGTTTAGCTCGTTGAACCAGGCGAACTCGGGCGGGAGATCGAACTTGGCCACCAGAAGCGAATCCTCCGGTAACGGTTCACCGGCGACGTACACCGACGAGGCTTCGGAAAGCTTTTTCATGGGGCTGTCACCTCCAAAAAGAGTAGAGAGCCTGCTCGAATATTATACCACGAAAGTGATTCCTTTGCCACAAGTTCGAGGAAGTGTTCCCGATTGGGGACACATCCAAACTGTCGCTAAAGCCATTATAAGGGGGCGTAGTGGCGACTTCAGTCGCTTTTGCGCCACCGGAACGACTAAAGTCGTCACTACGAGTCCCCAACGCGGAACGCTCACCAGTTCGCTGTTCAAGGAGAGAACACATGATCCGTCTACTTCACTTCGCTGACCTCCACTTGGGTGTGGAAAACTATGGCCGCATTGACCCGCAGACAGGGCTCTTCAGCCGCCTGACGGACTTTTTGCGGTCGTTGGACCAGATCGTTGACCACGCATTGGAACAGGAGATGGACCTGGTCATTTTCGCCGGGGACGCCTACAAAAGCCGCGATCCCAGCCCCACCTATCAGCGAGAGTTCGCCAAGCGCATCCAGCGGCTATCGGCGGCAGGTATCCCCACAGTGCTGGTGGTCGGCAACCATGACACTCCCAGCGCCCTGGGCCGGGCCAATGCGGTGGAGATCTTTGCCACGCTGGAAGTGGAAAACATCGTCGTGGCCAAGCGGCCCGCCACTCATCGCCTCGAGACCAACAGCGGCCCCATCCAGGTCGTGACCTTGCCCTGGGTCGTCCGCAGCACCCTGTTGGCCCGCGAGGAGTACAAAAACCTGAACCTGGAAGAGGTCAACGCCCTTATCCTGGAGAAGATAGAGAACATTATCGCCCGGGAAATCGAAGGGTTGGACCCGGCTGTGCCCACGGTGCTGGCCGCTCACGGCAGCGTCTTTGGAGCCACCTACGGCTCGGAGCGCAGCGTCATGCTGGGCCAGGAGGTGATTCTGCCCCGCTCCATGGTCACCAACCCGGCCTTTGACTATGTGGCTTTGGGGCATATCCATAAACATCAGGTCATCAGTGAGGAGCCGCCCGTGGTCTATGCCGGCAGCATCGAGCGCATTGATTTCGGCGAGGAGAAAGAAGACAAGGGCTTCGTCGTGGCTGAGGTGGAGAAGGGCCGCACGAGCTACGAGTTTGTAAAGCTGGCGGCCCGCCCCTTTGTGACGGTGGAAGTCGAGGCCAGGGGGGATGACCCCACAGCCGAGGTGCTTGCGGCCATTGACGAACACGACATCGCTGAGGCAGTGGTCAGGGTGATCATCCATATCACCCCTGACAAAGAGCCTCTCCTCCGGGAAAACGAGGTCCGCCGTCGCCTGGCGGACGCTTTCCACGTGGGCGCTATGGTCAGGGACGTGGAGCGCAAGTCGCGCCTGCGCCTGGGAACGGATCAGGCCGTGGAGGAAATGACGCCCCGCCAGATGCTGGAACGCTACCTCCAGGTCAAACAGACGCCGCCCGAACGGGCTCAAGTGCTCCTGGAATACGCCGATCGGATTATCGAGTCCTAGGTGGGTATAGCAACCGTCCAAAAGGTGGCTAAATCGCCTTCCTTTTAACGCACGCTAAACCGGCTACGCCTGGAGACTTGACAAATGCCCTCTAGTTATGGTACAATTGCATTTGCAAATTATTGCAGGTAGGAGAGCTCGCAAATGTCTGGCCATTTCAACTTGATCGAGGACCTGCGCCAGCAGGGCTACCGTCTGACACCACAACGGGAGATGGTGTTGGAGGCCATCCACGAAAGCCAGGGCCACGTCAGCGCTGAAGAAATCTATGCCAGGGTACAGGCCCGCAACCCCTACGTCCACATCTCTACCGTCTACCGCACGTTGGAACTGTTGAAGCAACTGCACATCGTCTGCGAGTTTGATTTGGGCGGGGAGCACGTCTGCTATGAACTGGCCGGCGAGCGGGGGCATCACCACCTTGTCTGCCAACAGTGCGGAGAGGTGCTGAGGGTGGATGACGAGGTGCTGGCTCCCCTCAAAGACGCCTTGCGACAGGAGTACGGCTTCGATGCCCACCTGGATCATCTGGCCGTCTTTGGATGTTGCCGTAGTTGCCAGCAGAAAGCTTGATACTAGATTTTTCTCTGGAGTAGCGAAACTTGTTTCGCGCCAGGCTTGCGCAGAACAAGTTCTGCTACTCCGCAAGTGAGCCAAGTGCCGAGTTCAGCCGATCATTTGCGTTGAGAGAATCCATGACTCAAACCCCTCCAAACGAAGTGCCGAGCAGATATCGCGATGCCTTCGCCAAGGCTGCCCAGGAGTGGCAGGAAAGCGATCCCTCTGTGCAGGCTCAGCGCGGCGGTTGCCCGCTGGAGCTTGTGGAGCCCTCAATCTGCCGGGTGACGGTCTCTTTCTACGGCACTGCCTACCTTGTCGAGCATCCCAGCGCCAGGGTTTGGGCCCAGGAAACGGGCAAGATGCCGTCCTACGGTTTGCAGACCCTGTTCCTGCATTATCTGCTGACCGCCGATGGCCGTCCCTTAGCTGGAGAATGGGTGAGCTTCCGTGAGTTGCCTGACGGAATGTTCTACCAGCAAGCTTTTCGCCAGCGTTCTCTCCTTCCGCTGGAGGGCAAATTCGGTCACAACCGGCCAGCCTTTGAGAGGGCAGCCACAGAGCGGGGAGGCGAGAAACTGGACCTGGCCGACAGCAGTTTCTGCTTCTATGCGCTGCCCCGTGTGCCCCTGGCGGCCCTGCTGTGGACGGGAGATGAGGAGTTCCCGCCCTCGGTCCAAATCCTGTTTGACGCCTCGGCGGGTGGGTACCTGCCTACGGAGGATCTGGCTATGGTGGGGGGGATGCTCAGCGGATCACTTTTGCGTTACGAGGAAAAACGATGACCAAGACTATTGCTGTTGCCGGTAAAGGCGGGACGGGCAAGACGACCGTTGCTGCCCTCCTGATAAGATACCTGGTGGAGAATAAAAAGGGGTCCGTCTTGGCTATTGACGCCGACCCCAGCACCAACCTGAACCTGGCCCTGGGTGTGCCGCTGGAGGAGACAGTGGGGGACATCCGCGAGGAGACGTTGCAGGAGGTGCAAGGCGGTAGCTCCCTGAGCGGGATGAGCAAGCCCGACTACCTGGAACTGCGCGTCAACCAGGCGCTGGTGGAAGAGGAGGGGTTTGACCTGCTGGCTATGGGGCGGCCTGAAGGACCGGGCTGCTACTGCGCGGCCAACAACATGCTGCGCGTCTGCGTAGACCACCTTTCCAAGTCCTACGACTATGTGGTCATTGACAACGAGGCCGGGCTGGAGCACCTCAGCCGACGTACTACCCGCGACGTTGACCTCTTGCTCATTGTCTCCGATCCCACCACGCGTGGCCTCATCGCCGCTGCACGAGTGGCCGAGTTGATCAAGGAGCTGCACACCCACGCCGGGCAGGTGCGGCTGGTGGTCAACCGGGTGATAAGCAGCAACGGGGACGAGCCGCAACTGGCCCCGCCCTTGCAGCAGATCATCGCCGCCAACAACCTGCAACTCATCGGCCTCATCCCCCAGGATCCTACGGTGGCCGAGTTCGATGCCCTGGGCAAACCCCTGACCGAACTGCCGCCGGATACGCCTGTACGCAAGCGGATGGAAGAGATCATCACCTCTATTGACGGGCTTTTGTGAGGAGGAAGGAGAATGCACATTCCAGATGGATTCGTCAACATCCCTGTGGCTGCTGCCACCTACGTGGTCTCGGGGGGGAGCCTGGCCTATGCCGTGCGCCGCACCAACGAGGAATTGGGTGAAAAGCAGGTGCCACTGATGGGCGTGATGGGTGCTTTCATCTTTGCCGCCCAGATGCTCAACTTCCCCGTGGCTGGCGGTACCTCTGGCCACCTGATCGGGGCGGCGCTGGCCACCATCCTGCTGGGCCCCTGGGCAGGCATGCTGATCATGACCAGTGTGCTGGCAGTGCAGGCCCTGATCTTCCAGGACGGCGGCCTGGTCGCCCTGGGGGCCAACGTCTTCAACATGAGCGTCGTGGCCTGCCTGGTGAGCCACTACGCCTTCACCTGGCTTAAACGATTGCTGGGTGAGGGTACCCGGGGCGCTATGATCAGCGGTTTCGGCGCAGCCTGGGCCTCTGTGGTCGCGGCGGCCATCGCCTGCGCCTTGGAGTTGGCTATCTCCGGCACCTCGGCCCTGGCGGTGGTTCTGCCAACCATGACCCTAATCCACATCCTGATCGGCATCGGCGAAGGGCTGATCACCGTCGCCGTCCTGGCTTTTTTAGCGGCGACCCGGCGCGATCTTTTGCAACTGAGGCCCAACTAAAGGAGGAGCGAGATGAAACGGAAGTGGTGGATCGTCGGTCTGCTGATCGC
>JBGVTF010000347.1:0-9010 GCA_041862415.1 Anaerolineae bacterium
CACCTTCCGCGCCACCCTGCCGGGCCAGTACCAGGTCATTCCCACTGTGGCCAGTGAGTTCTACTTCCCGGAGGTCTTTGGCCGCAGCGATGGGCGGTTGTTTGCCATCACTGAAGCGGAATAGCAGGCCATAGAAAGCTGTAGTAAAGAAAGCCCCCGTGTAAAGCGGGGGCTTTTGGTTGCTCAAATAGCCACTTCGCGCTATAATTATGAGCGTAGTAACCATGTCACAGGGGGCGACAAATGAAGTTACAAACCAAGATCTTTCTATCTATCATCGGGCCATTAGTGCTCACGGTTATCGCCACTGCTTTCGTTACGACTCGAGGGGCGACCCAGTCCATGATATCCCAGATGGAGGAGGGCGGCATCACTATCGCCCAACTCCTGGCCCGCAGCAGCAACTTCGCCGTGTACGTGCCCAAGCAGGTTGAAGACATTGTAGGCGACCAGATGGTGGTAGAGGCGCGCATCGCCGCCCATCTGGTGGCCGTGGCTGAGGGGCGGGCCGGGATGTCTCCCGATGAGATCAACGCCATCCTCCAGGACATCACCGATAACACCGCGCTGGACGAGTTCTGGATCACCGACGAGACGGCCCATGCCTACCTGCGGAACAAACCAGACATTGACTTCACCTTCAGCCCCGATCCCGACGAACAACCCCAGGCGCACATCTTCTACCCACTGCTCAGTCAAAAGGACGGGGTAGTGATACAAAACGCTCGACAGCGAGAAGTAGACCCCAAGGTCTTCAAGTATGCAGGCGTTTCTGGGGTAGACAGGCCACGCATCGTCCAAGTGGGCTATGAGGCTACCTTCCTCGAAGAACTCAGCCGGGACATGAATGCCCAGAAGCTGGTGGACGAGCTGACCGGACAGGGTAACGTGGCTTCCATCCGCATGGTGGATGCCAAGCGCCAAGACCTTGCCGCCAGTACCCAACCTATCAGGGGTATCGGAGAGAGACTGAGCGGTGATGACCTGGACCTACTGGAAGAGGCCTTCAAATCCAAGGGGGTACGTTCTGCCTTGCGAGAGGATGTCCTACGCGTGGCAGTACCGCTCTTGGACCAGGAGGGTCAAGTGCAGGTAGTGGCCTTGGTGTATTTGCTGACCGATAGCGTCAGGGCTGCCATCCAAACGAGCGTCATCCGCAGCGTTCTTGTTTCTGTAGCAGTGATCGTATTGGGCGCCTTCATCTCCTTTCTCCTGAGCCGCAGCATCACCCAACCGGTCCGCAAACTGACTGGCGCGGCTCGGGCCATAGAACGAGACGAGCGGTTCGAGCCGGAACGCATCGCCAGCTTGACCAAGGCCAGGGACGAGCTGGCCCAACTGGCCCGAGTCTTCAGCCAAATGGCTGTCGAGGTACAAACTCGCGAAGAACGGCTGAAAAGACAGGTAGAAGAGCTGCGCATCGAGATTGACGAGGTGAGAAAGGCCTGGCAGGTGGCGGAGATCACCGAGAGCGAGTACTTCCAGAACTTGCAGGAGCACGCCCGGAAGATGAGAAAGAGAGGGAAAAGAGAATAACATACTCGAGTTTTGTGATGAGTTGACCCCTAACCGACTCTAGGGTACAATCAGGCCAGCGCCCATCGCAAAAGTCGAGAAAATGAGTGCACGATGTATGCCAGGGAGTTAGCATGGCGAAGAGAACATGTACGACCCCGGGACTGGCAGCGAACACACAGCAGAGAGGACGAGGACAGAGAATGAGGGATTAGTCCAAAGGCGGCTCTGGAGATCCCTCTCTGTTGGAAGGGAGCGATACTTTGTCTGGGTGTGTAACCATCATCGGTACAGGGAGTTGGGGCACGACTTTGGCCATCGTCCTGGCCCGCCACGGTCTGGAGGTGACCCTTTGGGCCCGCACTGAGGAAGAAGCTCGTGAACTGGATACCCGTCGTGCTAATGAGGCGTTCCTGCCCGGCGTTCAGTTTCCGGACAATCTAATTATCAGCCACTCTCTCTCACTAGCTTTGGAGGCCTGTGACCTGCTTCTGCTGGTGGTGCCGGCTCAGCGCATGCGAGAGAATGCCAGTCGAGTGCGCGAATACCTTCGGGAGGGGACAATCGTTGTCAGCGCAGCCAAAGGGCTCGAAATCGAGACCACTCTGCGCATGACCCAGGTCCTGAAAGAGGAACTGCCCCCACAGTTCCATTCTCACCTGGCCGCCCTCTCGGGCCCCAACCTGGCTCGCGAGATAATGGCTGGCCTGCCAGCCATCACCGTCGTGGCCAGCGAAAATGATGAGGCAGCGCGCTTCGTGCAGGGCCTGATCATCACCCCCCGGTTTCGGGTCTACACCCATAACGACGTCGTCGGTGTGGAACTAGCTGGCGCTCTAAAGAACATCATCGCTGTGGGGGCAGGCATCTCCGATGGCCTGGGATACGGTGACAACGCCAAGGCGGCCTTTATGACGCGAGGCCTGGTTGAGATCGCTCGTCTGGGTGTGGCTGCTGGAGCCAACCCTCTGACTTTTGCCGGATTGGCTGGCCTTGGCGACCTGGTAGCTACCTGTGCCAGCCCTCACAGCCGCAATCACTACGTGGGGGAGCAGTTGGCCCAGGGGCGGAGCCTAGCTGAGATCCAAGCCTCTATGAGGATGGTAGCCGAAGGTGTGCCGACTACTATGGCCGCTCTCCAGTTGGCCCGGCGTTACACCGTAGAAATGCCAATTACTGAGCAAATGTACCAGGTTCTTTTCGAAGGCAAGGACCCACGCCAGGCCGTGACAGACCTGATGACCCGTGATGCCAAAGGCGAGTTAGATGGTTTGGAACCCGGCGTGCAGGCTGTGGGCAGCCAACTCGTTGCCCCGTAGACCAGCAGGCAGAGGCGAGGGCTAAACACAACACACCTGCAGGCATTTGACAAGAAGCGGAGAACCTCTTATAATATTTTACCCTATGGGGGTATCCAGGGAAGGAGGAGTGGAGGGTGATGGACAGACGGGAGATTACAGCGCGCCTCAGAAGGGTTGAGGGGCAGGTGCGGGGTCTTCAACGTATGGTGGACCAGGAGCGGGATTGCGAAACCATCCTCGTCCAACTGATGGCCGCCCGATCGGCCCTTGACAAAGTTGGCCTGCTCATCGTCAGTAACTACATTGACGAATGTCTTCCTGGGGAAGATCCAAAGGCGAAAGAGAGGGCAATTCGTCCTTTGCAGTTCATTTTGTCCCGTTACTCTCCGCTTCTGGAGTCGGAAGGGCTTTTCTCTGAAGAGGAATAGTGCAACTGGGACTGCCCGTGGCGCAACACTGCCATCTGTTGGTCCCGGACGGCAGCCTTAAAATTGCGAGGAGGAAAAATCTGTGTCTGAACCGATACATGTTACTGATGATACTTTCGAGACAGAAGTCATCCAATCGGCTATACCTGCTATTGTTGATTTCTGGGCGGCGTGGTGCGCTCCTTGCCGCATGATTGCTCCCATTCTGGAGGAAATCGCTGAGGAGTACGATGGTCAGCTCAAAGTGGCCAAGTTAGATGTTGATCACAACCCCCAGGTAGCGACCCAGTTCGGGGTCATGAGCCTCCCCACACTGATCCTTTTCAAAGACGGTGAGACTGTGGAGCGGCTGATGGGCTACATGTCCAAGGGAAGACTGCTGGAGAAAATAACACCCCACCTGTAGGAGGGGTGCGCTTGTTGACAATCCAATCCTGATATGAGCGTACTTTCATCCCCGCCGTCATGGCGGTGTTCTTTTACAAGGTGAGCCTCCGGCTAGGCGTCACTCGCTATGGGGACAGTGAAGCTGAAGACGCTACCCTGGCCTGGCTCGCTTTGGAACCACATCTGGCCATCGTGTAGCTCTACGATGCTTCTAGCTATGAAGAGGCCTAAACCGGTCCCTGTGCTCTCACGCACCACAGGGTCATCGCCGCGGAAGAACTTGTCAAAGATCCGCGTCTGGTCTTTAGGTGATATGCCAATGCCTGTATCGCTGACACTCAGGCACAGATACCGAAGGCGTTGCTCGCCTGAAGGAACAGGTTTGGCTTCGCCAGGCGGTGAACCGTCGGACCACACAGTTGCCTTCACGCTGATCCTTCCGCCAGGCAGCGTGTACCGATAAGCGTTGCTTATTAAATTGGTCAGCACCTGGATGAGACGGTCTTCGTCGGCCCGCACCGGGGGCAGGTCTTCAGGCATTTCAACTGTCAGAGCTAACTCCTTGGCTTTGATGCTTTCCTGCATGGTTTGCACCACTTCGTCTACAACGGCCTTGAGAGGTACGGACTGGATGTGCAGTTTCAACCGCCCACTTTCGATGCGTGAGATGTCCAGGAGATCGCTGACCAGGCCGTTCATCCGGTCTACGTTGGATCTTATCACCCGCAGGAATTTCTGCTGCATCCCGCTGATCTCGCCTGCAGTGCCTTTGAACAAGAGATCAGCATAGCCTTTGATGGAAGTCATAGGCGTCTTTAGCTCATGAGAGACGATGGAGACGAACTCGGATTTCGCTTCGTTGGCCCGTTTGAGATCGGAATAGAGGCGGGCGTTCTCAATGGCGATGGCGGCGTGATCCGCCAAGCGCGTCATAAAGGCCAGATCATCTTCATCGAAGACGGCTGACTCTGAGCTTTCTACGCTGATCACACCCACTATCCGTTTCTCACGCCGGATGGGCACTGTAAGCTGAGAGCAGGTCTCCGAGCTAGCACTGATGTAGTCAGGGTCCTGAGTCACATCAGACGCCAGGACAGGCTGCCCCGTCCGCACGACGCGTCCCACGATCCCGTGGTCAACAGGCCAAAGCTGCCCGGCCGATGATCGGTACTCCCGTGGATAACCACGGGTGGCCAGAAGCCGCATCCCCTCTTGCTCTTGAGCGACCATGCCGATCAGCCCCCCATCTGCTCCCGTCATCTGTATGGCACAGTCCAGAGTAAGGTCCATGACCCTATCATAATCGAGAGTGGCGTTAAGCTGGCGGTCAATTTCCTGCATGATGGCCAGTTCCTCAAGCCGTCTGGCCAGAGCCTGGTCAGTCATGGTATACAGGCGGGCATTTTCGATGGCAATGGCCACCTGGTCTGCCAGGGATTGCAGAACGAAGAGATCACTCTCTGTGAAGGCATTGACCCGCTCGCTCTGGACATCCAAGACACCCAGTATCTGCTTGCCACGGGACAGAGGAATGGCCAACTCGGCTTTGGTATCGGGTAACGCCCGGTGGGGGAGGAAGCGGGGTTCTTTGCTCACATCGTTGGCCAGCAGAAACTCGCCGCTGTTGGCTACCCAACCAACAATCCCCTCTTTTCCGATTTTGAGCTGATGGCCCTCTTTGACAATGACCTCTCCTGCACGACCGGTGCCCGCCTGGAAAACCGTCCATTGATCTTCGGGCTTGTTCAGAAACACCTGCACGCGGTAGTAGCCAAAGCGTTGCTGGATGAGCTCCACCACCTGGACAAGTAACTCATCCAGCTTGAGAATGGAGACGATCTTTTGGCTGACTTCCCTGACGGTCTCCAGTTGGAGGGCTCTCCTGCGCTCTCCCTGGAAGAGTCCGGCGTTCTCGACGGCAATGATTGCCTGGTTAGCCATGGTCTGGCAGAGCCTGGTTTCTCCTTCGGTGAACTGCCGGTCACGGCGGCTCTCCAAGAGGTCAACAAAGCCAATCACTCTACCCCTTGCCATCAGAGGTATGATCAACGCTATTCGCCCTCCGAGTCGCAGCAGGCGCGCTCGGTCACCTTCCCCCGTGGTGGGGTCGTTAAGGCCGATGCTCAAAGGCCGACGAGCGCGTAGAGCGCCTCTGGTAATAGGGGACTCTCCTAGCGGAAACGTCTCACCGAGATGGGAGACACGTTCCTTCTCTGAAGCCCGGTGCCCGGCATACTCAGCAATGGCAGACGATGTTTGCTCATCCACGTCACACTCGTAGACACAGACGCTGGTAGCATCAACGATCTGGGCCATCCGCTGGGCCAGAGTGTCCCACACTTCGTCTATCTCCAAACTGGAGGAGATGGCCGTGCTGGCTCGGAAAAGGAGGGAAAGCTCGCGCACCTTTTGTTGCGTTTCCGCATGGAAACGGGCGCTCTGAATGACAAGACTGGTCTGGTCAGCCAGGGCCGCCAGAAAAGCAAAATCATCTCGGCTGTAGGCATCCCTGGATAGCTTGGGGCCCAGGGCCAACCAGCCGATCAATTGCTCCTCGGTATGCAGGGGGATACAGAGTACCACCCCTAAAGCTTCCAAACGCGCTTTTTCCTCAACCGAGAATCCATCAGGATACCAGTCGCCTTCTTCCCCATGCAGGTAAAGGGGACCCTTTTCGGCCAGCCAGCGTACAACCTGATTCTCTTTGCTGAAGCGGATCATCTGCGTGACCTGTTCGGATATCCCCCTGGCTTTGTGAGAGATGTACAGAACCGTGCGCTGGTCAAGCAAGATAATGGCTGCACGCTCCGCGTGCAGCACATCTTGCACGCGCTCGACCAACATATCCAGAAGGTGCGGCAGGTCCAGAATGTTGGTCAAAGCGCGAGTGAAATCTTGCAGGGTCGAGCGGTAGTCTTTGCGGTCTATTTTATAGAAGATGCTGTCAACCAGCAATTGCACTCTATCTCTGAGCGGGTTTATGAAGACTACCAGAATCAGGACAAAGATGGCCAGGATGAACGGGTTGCTGGCAGGAGAAGCGATGGCAAATAGTTGGCTGACCAGGCCGATCAGCAAGAAATAGGCCGCCGTGACCCCAACTATCAAGATGGAATAGGCCAGACCCCGGCTGATTACCAGGTCCACGTCAAGCAGACGATAGCGCAAGAGAGCATAGGCCACACAGATGGGGAAAACGATTAAGGGGGGAAAGTAGAGAAAAGGTTGGAAGGGAATGCTCAGTTGTAGGGTGGCCGAGACGATCCAGAACACCAGAGGGGCGAAAGTGATGATGCTGCCCAGGAGGATAAACCGAGCCTGGTATCTGACGACCCCAGGCGGCGTGCGCAGCCGGGTGTACAGCAACAAGGCAAAGAAAATCAGGAGGCCCAGTCCGACGTAAGCAAAGTTCCAACGCCAGGGAGCAAAGTAGGCTCGCGGATCGCGGGAGTCGAACAGCGCATACTCGGCCCAGGCTGCCAGAGCCAGGGCTGGCAGATAGGGAAAAAGACGGAGCGGGGGATAGCGTCTGATCAAAGTCATCTCGGCCGGAAAGACCAAGCCCAGGTGGGCTATGCTGGCAGCGATCAAGGGCAGGGAAAACGTCCACAGGGGCACCAGGTAGTGGGTGGTAACCAGATCGAAGAAAGAGGCGGTGAATATAGCCGAACAGGCACAGAAGAAGCCGAAGGACTGTCCCCCCCGCGTGTTTCCTCTAAGGTAGTAAACCCACAGGCCAAGGGCCAGGTAGACAAGGCCAACAAAATACGGGAGCCAGAAGAAAGAAATGAAATCGCGCGATGAGAAACCCGTCAGCATTACATTGACCTGGCGCTGGCTCCAGCCTTCTCCATCCTGGCCTTCTACGGTCAAAGTGATCTGATCGCCAGGCACTGCCGCCTCGAGGGCCCGCCCCAGCTCGGCAGCGTCGGGCACCGCCTGACCATTGACTTCCAGGATGCGATCAGGGCTGGCCAGACCAGCCAGCCGACCGCTCCATCGCTGACCATACATGTCGCTGGCCACCATGGTGCGTTCCAAAAGCACGCCCATGAAAGGTGCGCGGGTCCAACGCCAGGCCAGCCAGGGAGCGATGAGGTTGACGACGATGGCCAGGGTGAGGGTCAAAATGAGAAGCACCTTCACGCCCCTTGTCCAGAGGTCTGGCTTCATTTGCTGTTGGGTAACACTCAATTGGCCTGGCATTGTCCGAGTCTCTCCTATTCAAGTTTATCATAGGTGCCACGGCCTGTCAAGGGATCACTTTTCCATTTGTTTAGCCAGTTCTAAGAAATCCAGGTCAAACTCGACACAACTGTTCTTCACCTCTTCCAAAGGGGCGGTCACGACTTCCTGGCCTCTGATGCCAACCATCTGGCCATAGTTGCCATTATACAGTTCGGTGACGGCAGCCGCTCCGAGGCGCGTGGCCAGCAGCCGGTCGAAGGCCGAGGGCGAGCCTCCCCGCTGGATGTGCCCAAGCACGGTCACCCTCACCTCGAAACCGAGCTCCCCTCTGCGCTCGTTCAGATAATCAGCCAAAGCCTGAGTACCCGGTTTGTACCCCTCGGCCACCACGACAATGCAGTGAGCCTTTCCACGGACGTAGGCATCCAGAAGACCCTGCGCTACCTCTTCCAGGGTGGTCTCAGCCTCGGGGACGAGAACCATCTCCGCCCCACCGGCCACCCCGCTCATCAAGGCCAGATAGCCACAATCGCGGCCCATGACTTCGATGAGGAAAGCCCGTTGATGGGACGAGGCGGTGTCCTTGATGCGGTCTATGGCTCCCAGAATGGTATTCAGGGCAGTGTCAACGCCGATGGCCATATCAGTCCCTGGCACGTCATTATCAATGGTGGCGGGCACCCCAACCACCGGGAAGCCGTGTTGGTGAAGAGCCAAGGCCCCGGCCAAGGAACCGCTGCCGCCAATGACCACCAGCCCCTCGATGCTGTGTCTGTTGAGATTGCGTAGGGCCTCTCGCTGGCCCTGAACCGTCTCAAATTCGGGCGCGCGGGCCGTGCCCAGGAAAGTACCCCCCTTGCCGATGATCCCACCCACCGCGCGGGCATCCAGTTGAATAATTTCGCCGTCTATCAGCCCAGCGTAGCCCCGCTCAATGCCCATGACCTCCAATTCGTATCCCAGAGCCGTCCTGGTCACAGCGCGAATGCAAGGGTTCAGACCTGGCCCGTCGCCGCCGCTGGTCAACACGCCAATGCGTCTCATGTTCTAACCTCCAATCTCCAACCTCCAAACCCTAATCCTCAGTCACGTCTGCCACCTGGCCTGCGATTATTTGTAGGAGCATATCGTAGGCAATGGGGAAAACGGCATGGGGAGAGCCGGCGGCCGCATAGACGGTTTCAAAACGGC
>JBGVTF010000348.1:0-4704 GCA_041862415.1 Anaerolineae bacterium
CTGCCCAGGTGATTATGACCATCCAGACCATTGTCTCCCGGCGCATCCGTCCCCTCGACAGCGGAGTCATCACCGTGGGCACTATCCAAGGCGGGACCAAGACCAACATCGTGGCTGACAGAGTAGAGTTGGCGGGCACTATCCGCAGCTTTAAGCCGGAGATACGGCAGCAACTCTTCGATGAACTGGAGAGGGCCTGCGGCGTGGCCCGCGCCCTGGGTGGTGACTACGAGCTCAAAATTACGCCTGGCTATGCGGCCACGGCCAACGACGAGGCCCTGACCGAGTTCGTCCGCCAGGTGGGCATTGATCTCCTGGGACCTGACAAAGTGGGTGAAGCCAAGGCCGAGATGGGAGCTGAGGATTTCAGTTTGCTGACGGCCTGTGCGCCGGGTTGCTTCTTCCGGTTGGGGGTGGGCTTTCCGGGCCAGGAACCCCGGCCCGCTCACAACCCCTACTTTGACGTTCATGAAGATGCCCTCCCGGTTGGCGCTGCGGTCCTGGCTGAGGTGGCCCGTCGCTATCTGGAGCAGAACGCCTAGAACTTGTTTGACAATCTCAAGGGAAACAGTTAGAGTTATGATTGGCCCGGGGAAGGGTAGAATGACTTCTTCCTGGTCATGAATTCAAGGAGGGAGACACTATGGCTATCAAATTTATCTCGGATGAATGGATCAAGGCTCTCCAGGAGGAGTTGAACGAAAGCGAGGCCTATCATCAGGCGGCGCGGAACTGGGAGGGCGATTTCTACTTCTGCGTTACGCCAGGCGGCTCTCTCAAAGAGCAAGGCATCTTCTATATGGACCTGTGGCACGGCAAGTGTCGGGACGCCTTTCTGGTCACTGATGAGTCGGCCAAGGATCCGGTCTTTAAAATGAGCGCACCACTGGATGTCTGGAGGAAAGTGATCACAAAGAAACTGGATGTTATCCAGGGGCTCCTGACACGCCAGGTCAAACTCAAGGGCAATATGGCCATGATCATGCGTAACGTCAAGGCTGCCCAGGAAATAGTAGAGTGCTGCACCCGCATCGAGACAGAGTTTCCAGAGTAGACCGGGCTTGGCCCCGGTTGTGTCAGCAGGAAGGAGGTAGGTCAAATGGCAAGATTCATCGTTGTTCACACACCGAACCCGGAGATCACTCAGGATCAACTGTTCGAGGGAGCCCGCAAGATATGGACCGCTCTGGACCCCGGCCTACAGTGGCTCAACACTTGGTCGGCCGGGGACGCCAACAAGGTGTTCTGCGAGTGGGAAGCGCCCGACGCAGAGACCATTCGGAGAATCTTGGTTCAGGTGGAGCACATCATGTCCACCGACGAGATTCATGCCGTGGTGCACATAGAGCCCAGTCTGTTCAAATAGTTCTTTCTGCTTGAACCAAGCCCAGGCCACCTTGAAGGTGTGGGCGGCCCATTTCTACTTGGGAGGTGACCCATGTGGTTCTTCAAAAGCCCGGAGATTGTGCACGGCGAAGGCGCTTTGGGCTATCTGAGCGAGATCGAGGGCCAGCGGGCCTTTATCGTCACCGATCAGACCATGGTCGAGTTGGGCTTCGTTGACTTGGTCGCTGAGCAATTGAGAGAGGCTGGCATAGAATCTCAGGTCTTTGCCGAGATTGAGCCCAACCCTTCTATGGGCATGGTGAGGAGGGGTGCGGCGGCCATGAGCCAGTACGGCCCCGACTGGGTCATCGGCCTGGGGGGCGGTTCCGCCATGGATGCAGCCAAGGCTATGTGGGTCCTCTACGAGTGTCCCGACATGGAGCCAGAGGAGATCAATCCCATGATCCCTCTGGGGCTGCGCCAGAAGGCCAGACTCATTGCCATCCCCACCACCAGCGGCACCGGAGCCGAAGTCACCTGGGTCGTGGTCCTGACCGATACCGAGGACAGGCGGAAACTCGTGTTGGGTTCTCGCGAGAATGTGGCCGACATTGCTATCGTTGACCCCGCCCTCGTGACCAGGTTGCCTCCCCAGATCACCGCCGATACAGGGATGGATGCCCTGTCTCATGCCATCGAGGGCTACACCAGCGCCTGGCACAACGACTTCTCTGACGGATTGTGTTTGAAGGCCATCCAGATAATCTTTGACTATCTGCCTCGGGCCTATGGTGATGGCGACGATAATGAAGCCCGCCAGAAGATGCACAATGCGGCCACCATCGCTGGCCTGGGCTTCGGCAATTCCATGGCCGGGCTGGCTCACGCTATGGGACATCCCCTGAGCCCGCTCTTTGGTGTGCCCCATGGCCGCGCTGTGGGCCTCTTCCTGCCCTATACCATCGAGTTCACGGTCAATGGAGGGGGGACGCGCTACGCGGACATCGTTCGCTTTCTGGGATGGGAGGTGGGATCGGAAGCAGAAGGAGCGGCCAGGCTGGCCGAGGCCGTGCGAGACCTGGCACGGCGCATCAAGCAGCCTACATCGGTCAAAGAGGTCGGCATCTCACGGGAGGACTTTGAGGCTGCCTTGCAGAAGATGATCGAGGATGGTGAGAACGACACCGTGACCAGTGCCCGCATTCCAGATCGGGAGGAGCTTGCCCGTCTCTTCCGCTACGCCTACGAGGGCAAAAGTATAGACTTTTGATAACAAGAGAGGAGGTGACACAAATGGGAGGCAAGAAGACGGCAGGCATCGTTTTGCTTGTGGTCGGGATAGTCCTTTTGGTCCTGTCGCTGGTAGCCGATCCTATCAGGATTGGAGGCTCGCCCGGTTTTGGGTACTATCAGATAGGAGGCACCATCGTGGGAGCCATTTTGACCGTCGTGGGTTTGGTCCTGACGCTCAAGAAATAGTCTCCTGGCCCTCGCCTCTCCCTGCACTACGATAGTCCAGGGTGGGGTGAGGGCTGACCATTAGCTTGGAGAAGGAATACCAGGGAGGGCCAGATTGGGCGGTTACACGGGTAAGCTGCTCACTGTAGACTTGAGCAGCGGTGAAATCAAAGATGAACTCTTAAATATGGAATACGCCCACCAATTCATCGGTGGGAGTGGCCTGGCTGCTCGTTATCTTTATGACCTGCTGGACCCTGGCCTTGAGCCGTTAAATCCTGCCAATCCGCTGTTATTCA
This sequence comes from Anaerolineae bacterium, assembly GCA_041862415.1. Classification (GTDB taxonomy): domain Bacteria; phylum Chloroflexota; class Anaerolineae; order E26-bin7; family E26-bin7; genus E26-bin7. The sequence goes on from JBGVTF010000348.1 coordinate 3,084, forward strand.
TGACCGGGCCCTTGACGGGCACCCGCGCCCCCCTGTGCGGACGACACGTGGTCTGCGCCAGATCGCCCCTGACGGGCATCTGGAACGAGTCCAACGTGGGCGGGTTCGTGGGGGCCGAGTTGCGCTTCGCTGGCTACGATGGGATCATTGTCAGAGGGCGCTCGCCAAAGCCGGTGTACCTCTGGATTCAGGACGGGCAGGCTGAGTTGCGGGATGCCGGACATCTGTGGGGCGAGGACACCTTCGAGACCCAGACTACCATCAAAGAGGAATTGGGCGACCCCAGGGTGCGAGTGGCCTGCATCGGTCCAGCCGGGGAGAACCAGGTGCTACTGGCCAACATCATCCACGACCACGCCCGGGCGGCCGGGCGTGGAGGCATGGGGGCGGTGATGGGTTCCAAGAACCTCAAGGCCGTGGCCGTGCGGGGTCATGGCCGGGTCCCCGTGGCTGACGAGGAGCGCCTCAAGGAGCTGGCCCGCCAGGTGATAGAGATCCTCAAAGACGACTTCCTGAGTGACATGCTGCACGAGACGGGCACGGCCTGCGCCATGGACCAACTGAATTACCTGGGCAGCCTCCCCTCCCGCTACTACACCCAGGGAGTCTTCGATGGTGTGGAGACCCTCAACGGAGGGTTCATGGCCGATACCATCCTGACCGGCACCTCGGCCTGCTACGGCTGCGTGGTAGGCTGCGGTCGCAAAGTAGCCGTCAGCGAGGGCAGGTACACTTTCCCCGAGATAGACGGTCCCGAGTACGAGACTATTTGTGGCCTAGGCACTACCTTGCTCATTGACGACCTGGCTGCTGTCTCCTGGCTGGGCCACCTGTGCGACGGCTACGGGATGGATACCATGAGCGCTGGCTCGACCATCGGCTTTGCCCTCTATCTCTTCCAGGAGGGCGTCATTGGCCCCCAGGACACTGGCGGGCTGACCTTGCAGTGGGGTGACCCGGATATGGTGGTCGAGCTCTTGGGGCAGATGGCCCACCAGGAGGGTTTCGGGGCACTGCTGAGCGAGGGTTCCCGGCCGCTGGGTCGGCGCTTTGGCGTTGAAGAGTTAGCCGTACAGGTCAAAGGGATGGAGGTGGCCTATCACGATCCCCGCGCTCTCTCAGCCATGGCTCTAGTCTACAGTACGTCACCCATCGGCGCCAGTCACAACCACAGCGACATGTATTGGGTCGAAGTTGGGCGCTCGCTGGAAGAGTTGGACATCCCCTTCACCGACCGGCTGGAGGACGCAGGCAAAGGGCCCCTGGTGGCTCGCCATCAAGACTGGCGTAGTGTGACCAATGCTTTGATTATGTGTATCTTCAACAATGCTCCGGCCCAGTACCACGCGGACCTGTTCAATGCAGCCACCGGACGCCAGGAGACCCTGGATAGCTTGTTGCACATCGGTGAGCGCATCTGGAACCTGAAGCGGGCTTTCAACCATCGTCTGGGGCTGACCCGTGCCGACGACAGGCTGCCCCAACTGCTCTTGCAGCCTCTCTCTGAAGGCGGGACTCAGGGCCACGTGCCTGACTTGGAACTTATGCTCAGTGAGTACTACGGGGCCAGGAGCTGGGACCCGCAAACGGGCAAGCCAAGCCGGGAGAAACTGGAGGAGTT
>JBGVTF010000349.1:0-3382 GCA_041862415.1 Anaerolineae bacterium
TATCCAATGTTCTCCCACCACAGGGATGATGACGCGGATCCTTGCCCTTCGGCGGCTATGGAAAGCCGCCCTACTCTGCAGTTCACCAGGGCACGAGTAGGGCGGGTTGCCATACCCGCCTCCGGCCTCCTGAGGATAGCCGACGACTTCCTTGGGCGGTGGAGGAGGATAGGTGCGCTTGCTGTGAGAAAGGCCCATGTCTACCAGGCCTTCGGCCAGTTTTAAGGCAGCCAGGCCGGGATCAATGACCGGCACTGTTTGGGATTTGGGATTTGAGAGAGCCTGTTCCACCTGTTGGGCCAAACCCCTCATCCCGGTGCAACCGAAGAAGATGATGTGAGCTCCATCCTCCAGCACGGCCCTGGCCGATTGCTCCACCAGAGCCTCCATCAACCGTTCTCGGTCCCGATCCAGTTCCAGGACGGGAATGTTGACCGGTCGCACCGAGGCCAGGTTGCTCTCCAGGCCATACAGCCGGGCCAGGCGATCAATGAGAGGGATATCCCGTTCGAGCACCGTCAGCACCGAGAAGCGATGGGCCAGGGTGGCGGCCAGGTGCATCGCTGTTTGCGCCGGGCCGACGATGGGAATGGAAGCCAGTTCGCGGGCCGGAGACAGGCCCGGATCGGCCATGCAATCAATGATGACCGCGTCCATCCCCTCTGCTTCCGCGGCGCGCACCTTGGTCAGGATGTCCGGCACCGCCAGAGCATCCTCGTAATCAGACTCCAGGGAGGCCGGGCCTCTATCAAGGCCGACGACGCTGATTTCGGCGTCCGATCTGGCAGCCGCCGCATACTGAGGCCCCGTGGCGGCCACGAACTCTGTGGTCGTAACGGGAACAATGACTCGGATCTTCACGACAGCAGACTCCATGATCCCAGTTTTGCTCGCGGCGGATTTGCAATCCGCCGCCCGGCTGCTGGATTACAAATCCGGCAGGAGCAATCTGTAATCTATTGAGACCCCGTAGGGGCGGATTGCGATCAACCCAACGTGACGCGGGGGTCCAGGAAAGTCTGAAGGATATCCAAAAATAGATTGATAAAGACGTAGAAAACAGTCACCACCAGGGTGACGGCCATGATGACCGGGAAATCAAGGCTGAGGACAGCACGGGTAACGTAATTACCTAAACCAGGCCAGGCGAAGATGACCTCCACCAGGAGGGCCCCCGTCAGTGAATAGACGAAAGAGAGGGCCAAAACTGTTAGCGTAGGGACGATAGCGTTCTTGAGAGCCAGGCGAAAGAGGATGGTGCGCTCCGGGATGCCCGCCGCTCGGGCTGCAGTGATGTACTGCTCCTCCAGGACCTCAATCATCGTGGAGCGGGTCATGCGGATGGTCAGGCCGATGGCATAAGTCCCCAGGGTGAAAGCCGGCAGGATGAGATGGGTGAGGGTACTGCGCAGGGCCGGCCAGTTGCCGCTGACCAGACTGTCAATCACATAAAACCCGGTGATCTGCTGAACCGGATTGTACAGAGAGATTTCTCTGTCCACCCGGCTGCACAGGGGCAAGAGCTTCAGTTTGCCGAAGAAAAAGAATTGCAGCAAGAGTGCCATCCAGAAGGTAGGCACGGAGACACCGGCAACGGCCAGCAAACGGCTGGTATGGTCGAGCAGGCTGTCCTTCTTGGCCCCAGAGAGGACGCCCAAAGGGATACCGATGAGGACGGCCATGATCATACCTGTGATGACCAACTCCAGAGTCGCCGGCAAATAGGTCTTGAGGTCGGTCAGGATGGGCTGATGCGATTCCACAGAGACGCCAAAGTCACCGCGTAAGAGATCGCTCATGTACATGAAGTACTGGGCGTAGAGGGGTTTGTCCAGGCCCAGCTTGATGCGGGCGGCAGCTATTTGCTCCTTGGTGGGATGGGGACCAACCCAAAGGGCGGCAGGGTGGGAGGGCACAACACGGGAGATGACAAAGGTGATGACGGACACACTCAGCAGTACGAGCACCGCCAGCGCCAGCCGCCTGGCGAGGTATTCCACTTTTTTCATCTGGCCTCTCCAATTGCCCCCTCCCTCTCCCAAAGCCTGCCCTGAGCGAAGCCGAAGGGTTGGGAGAGAGAGGGGGTGCCCGAAGGGCGGGGGTAGGTGAGGGCCGATGGCAGCGCCTCTCTACTACCGCGACAGCTTGTAGACGAAGATGATGTGGGGATAGGCCGGGTTGTCCACGTAGCCCTTGATGTCAGACCGAAGCTCGTGGTTGTTGGCACGGTCGTAGAAGAACGCGGCTGCGGCGTCCTCTATCAGTATCTCCTGGGCCTCAATGAAGAGCCGCTCGGCCTCTGCCCGGTCGCTTCCCGCCAGTTCGTTACCCCTGTCTATCAGGTCATCGAACTCGGGGTTGCAGTAGTAACCCAGGTTGAAGAGGATCTCCTCTTCGCAGTGGAACATGTTAAAGAGATACGTATAGGGAGTGATGTAGTCAGGCCACCAGTAGAAGACGAGAATGTCCTGAGCCACCATGGGATCTGACATGGCCAGGTCCCACTGGGGCTCCCATTCCATGGCCCGCACCTCCAGGTTGATCCCCAGCTTGGCTAGATCCGCCTTCCACAGTTCACCCACCTGCTGCTCGTCCAGGTCGCCGGTAGCATAGGTCATGACCAGGTCAAGGCCGCCTTCCGGGTAGCCGGCCTCAGTCAGGAGTTCCCTGGCCTTGTCCAGATCGTAGGAGTACTGGAACAGGTCTTCACTGAAGCCCCACATCCCGACGGGAACGGGGCCGTAGGCCTGCGTGGCCTGGCCCAGCATCGCGCTCTCGATGAACTGCTGGTAAGGGAAGGCATAGGAAAGGGCCTGCCGAACCAGTGTGTTATTCGTGGGCTCCTTCTTCATGTTGTAAAGGCCCAGCAGGTTCATGAAACTGGGGTTGACGTAGACGGTCACGTCATCGCGGGCGTCCAGAGCAGCAAAGTTCTCCCGTGGTAGGTCGTAGGCGGCGTCCGCCTCACCGGCCTCGAGCATCTGCTGCTGGACGACGGGATCGGGATTGATCTCGAAGACGACTTTGCCGAACTGGCCTTCCTTCCAGCGGCCCCAGTAGTCGTCGAAGTAGGTCATAATCAGCCGTGTGCCCTTCTCGCGGCTCTCGATCATGTAGGGACCACTTCCACAATCGTGCCCCTCGTTAAGCCAATCGCTGTCATGGGCCTCCGTGCAGCTAGGGCTCATCATCCAAGAACCGTAGCCAGACGAGGCGATCAGATCCACAGGCGCGGCATATGACAGTTTGACGCGCACTGTGTAGTCATCGACGACCTCGACCTCCTCCACTGGATCCCAGATGTAGGAAGCGCCCATGGCCATGTCCATGGTCCGGTCGATAGAGTATTTCACCGCCTCCGCGTTGAAGTCAGTCCCATCGT
>JBGVTF010000350.1:0-6371 GCA_041862415.1 Anaerolineae bacterium
GGATGAGGCAGAGGGGAGGCAGGTTGGCAGCGTAGAAGACAGGCGAGTTGGGCAAATAGTTCTCCGGGTGGCGGTTGGGCCGTCCCAGGCTCATGAGGATCCGATCAAAGTCCGGCCGGAGTTGATAGCCCCGGTAATAGGTATCGTAGCGCGCCAGGAAAACGTCGCTCACGCCGCCCACACTGACAGCGGCGGCAAAGTCATCGGTGTGGCGCAGGAAACGGAAAAGGATTAGCGAAGAGTAACTTCCCCCCAGCACACCCATGCGCGTGGTATCCGCCTGCCTCGACAGCCGACCTTCCTTCAGGAAGGCCAAGGCCTTGAGGGCGTCACGTACGTGCCCCCCAACGTCCTTCCCTCTTTCTTCCAAGGGCCCAGTGGCCATGACCACGTAGCCCTGGGCGACAAAAGGGACAGAAGCTCCTTCCCACTTAAGGGCCGGGCCAGGGTAAAGCATGACCAAGGTGGGAAAGGGGCCTTGCATCTCGACGGGCTCATACACCATGCAGCCAGTGATGACGTGGCCATCGTTCTCAAAAGAGAACTCCCGGCGGGTGGCGTAGGCGCTCTCCGGGAAGGAGGCCCAGACCCGCTCTGGCTCCCCGATTTGCAGGGAGTCGTCCGTAGCGATGGATAGAGCGGGAGCAGGGGACATGGCGAAATCCACCCTTGGACGGTGCTGCCCCGACTCGATCTTGACCGGCTTTAACGTCGTCTCATCGTAGCCCCAGCGGGCGGCTATGGGGACGTATTTACCCTCGGGCACCTCGTCTATCCGGTAGTGTCCCTGAGCGTCCGTGCTGGTCGCGTAGGTCACGCCTCGCCTGGTGGCCACCAGCACCGTGGCTCCTGGCAACGGCTGGCCCTCCGCATCCCGCACCATGCCCTCAAAGCTGCCCACCCTGCCAGCATCGGGCTCCCGGTAGCCGAAACAACTCTCCCATTGGGTGATGAACTTGTACTCGGCGACGTTGTACAGAGCTTGTACCTGAGGGAATCGCAAGGCCAAGTGCAAGGCCAGGAAAACCGCTACCAGCAAGCTGGCAGCGACCAACCACCTTTTAGCTTTCGATTGTTTTCGTGTTGGCGCTTTACCCTCCATCTCCTCACTTCCAACCTATGAGCCAGGCTGCGAAAACGCCAGCAGCCCGCCGAAGGCGGGCCACCACCTCTTTAGTCACAGTAGATCACATTTTTGCTCGCGGCGGATTTGTAATCCGCCGTCTGGCCGCTGGATTGCAAATCCAGCGGGAGCGATCTGTGATCTGTGTCCCTTCAAATTTCTTTGAACACTTTGGCCAACGACTCTCCATACACCGCCAACTCCCACTCGCAGACGTAGCCAAAGGGGGTCAGCCAGACGTTGTAGCCCGTCTGCTGCAGGCGCCCGGCCACTTCCTCCAGGAAGCCGTGGGCGAACTCTGGCGAGGCCTTGCTGTCTGCGAGGTGGGTGAAGGAATGAAGGACGATATTCTTCAGGTCTCTTTTGTTGGCCAGCCACTTGATGTTCTTGAGGGCTTTGGTCAGGACCTTGCTCCGTCGCTGCTCGTCCTCCGCCTCGGCGTGGACAAAGATCACCGCTGCCTCGGGCACCTCCTCTTCTCCACTGGCATCCTTTGCCTGCTCCAGAGTCTTGGAGAAAGGCCGGTACCAGAAACGCCTGGCCTGAAACATGAGGAGTTTCATAATCACATCCTCAGCCCACCACCTCTGGGGGGAACCCTTGCGAAGGTTGGGGAGCGGCCTTCAGGCCAGAAGCGTCTTCGCCCACTGAGAACCTTCCTGTTGCCAGGGCTATTCGCAACCTTCGCAAGGGTGGCGCCTGCCCGAACATAGGAGTTTCATATCACCATCCTCAGCCCACCACCTCCCTGAAGATCCTTAAAAAGTTCCCTCCCAGGATCTTCTTGACATCCTCCTGGCTGTAGCCCCGCTCCACCAGTCCCACCGTCAACCTGGGCAGGCGGGTGACGTCCTCCAGGCCCTGCACCTTTGCGTTGAAGAAACCATCAAAGTCAGAGCCCAACCCGACGTGGTCAACGCCCATCGTCTTGACCATGTAGTCAGTCTGGTCCAGCACTCTCTTCAGGGTGGCCTGGTTCCCGTCTTCGGTTACGAAATTGGGCACAAAAGTGATCCCTACCACTCCTCCTTTGGAGGCAATGATTTCCAGTTGCTCGTCGGTCAGGTTACGGCGATGGGAGCACAGGGCATAAGCGTTGGAGTGAGAAGCGATGACCGGAGCTTCACTAACGTGAAGTACGTCCCGGACGCCAGTGGGAGAGAGATGAGAGATGTCCACCATGATACCCAGGCGGTTCATCTCCTGCACCAATTCCACCCCAAAGTTGGTCAGGCCGCTGCTGGAGCGCGTCTCGTCCACCCCGTCGGCAGCCGCATTGCGCAGGTTCCAGGTCAGGCCGATGTTCCTCACTCCCAGCTTGTAAAAGGCTCTGAGGACTCCCAGATCGCCCTCCAGAGCCTCGGCCCCTTCCAGGCTCAGGATACCCGCTACCTTGCCCTCTACCTTGGCCCTTTCGATGTCGTTGGCCTTGGTAGCCAGGGTCAGTTGGTTGGCATTCTCTCCCAGTTCCTGATAGAAGACGTCCAACAGGCGCAGGGCCTGCCTGGCAGCTCCTCTGGGAAAGTGGTTGGGGCTGACGAAGAGGGCGAAAATCTGGGCCGTGATGCCGCCCTCGCGCAGGCGAGGCAGGTCCAGGTGCCCTTCCTCCGAACGCTCACCCAACCGCCGCTTTCCGGCCAGCACCTCTTGCAGCGTATCGCAATGGGCGTCGAAAACGATGCTCTCCCTGTGCAACCGTCCTGGGTCCAAATTGCTATCCTTTCCATTCAGTGCTCGACGTCCAACCTGAGTTTCTCCTCATCCACGGAGATTTTCGGACGCTGCAGATTGGCCAGGGGGACTTTCAGGTTGAGAAGCTGTATCTTCTTGTTGATCTGGGCCACCTGGTCGGCAAAGGTCTCCATAGCTCGCTCCCAGGTGTATTGCACTCTGGTTCTCTCTTCCTTGGCCTGGTGGCTTTCCCAATGCTCTAACTGGGCCATGGATTGCTCATGCCAGCGTTTGCTCTGGAGCAACTGCTCCCGGCAGGCTTCGAGTTCGGCCCGGATCTCTTTGTCCAACTCGATCCAATCCAGGGTGAAGCCGTTATCCTGGAGTATCTTGTAGGCCACACGCCACTCGGGGTCAGCAAAGGGGTTCTCCGCCAGATCCAGAGGCTTTCCCTTGCCGGGCAGGTCGTCGAACTCGCCCCGCTCCTGCGCTTCTACAATCTGACGCTCAACTATCGCGCTCCAGTTCATCAGGCTTGTTTACTTTCCTCTCTGCTTCTTTTGGTTTTCCCGGAAAGGGGCAGCAGCCCAGCCGCGTTGGGCGTCATCTGCCTCAAGACGGCTAATACGATTGGCCTGCTACCCGTCAAAGAGCCCCCCGCTTGACTTTCCGAGAGATTTCCTTTGTTCATTTTTTGACAGAGCACAACGGACAGGGTAGAATGAGTCCACCATCTCACAATGGAGGTCTATCGTGACACGCGTCATCCTGGTCCGTCATGGTCAGACGGTGTGGAACGTCGGCGCTTCTTCCGCTGAGGGCGAACGGTTCCGAGGCCGCATTGACCTGCCGCTGAACGAGAGGGGGCACGCTCAGGCCCAGGCCCTGACCGAGCGGCTGGCCGACGAACCCATCGCCGCCATCTATGCCAGTCCCTTGCAGCGCGCCATAGAGACCGCAGGGCCAACGGCCCGGCGGCTTGGCCTGACCGTCCAACCTTTGGAAGGCATCATGGACATCAACTATGGAGACTGGCAAGAGCACCCTCACTCCGAAGTGGCCCGGCTCTATCCCGCTCTGTACCGCCAGTGGCTGCAAGAACCCCATCTGGTCCAGCCTCCAGGGGGTGAGAGCCTGGCGGAGGTGCGCGACCGGGCGATGGCTGCCCTCCACCAGGTCATGGCCCGACACCAGGATCAGACCATTCTCGTAGCCGCCCATCAGGTGGTCAACAAGGTGCTGGTCTGCGCCATGCTGGGGCTGGATAACTCTCACTTCTGGCGCATCAGGCAGGACAACGGCTGTCTCAATATCTTTGACTACAAGGAAGGCGTCTTCACCGCCATTCTCATCAACGATACCTGCCACCTCGGTTTCTAACCGGTCGCATATAGAAGTTGAGGGAACATTGGAAAGGACGAGTCCAGCGCCGGTCGAGTAGGCCTGCACTGAGCTTGTCGAAGTAAGCGAAGCAACGTATCAGACCGTTCGGCTGAGTTCACGGCGAAGCCAGACGGCTTGTCTGCAGAGCCGCTCGCCTGGTCTCGATATGCTCTGCTACTCAACCGGCGCTCGCTCCCTCAATATTTGCATACGTCCATGCTAGTCACCAAGGTCATAGACGGCGATGATTTTCTCATTCTTGTCGGCCAGGGTTGCTTTGTCCCCTGGTTCCCAGATGGCCCTGCTCAGCTTCCAGTAGAGGTCGGTAGCCGTGTTCTCGCCAAGACTGGTGTGGACCCTCACGCTGGCATAATTGCTCCATAGAAGGATACCAGGGAAGGTGTAGACGTTGTTATGAAGATCGCTCAAAGTCCAACCTTCCAGGTTGACCGGCTGTCCCCGGTTGGTGATGATGACCATCTCCTCAGCGATGTTGCCAGAGCCCACTATCTCAGTGATTTCCAGGTCCACTGGCTTGGCAAAGACCGTTGGGGTGGGCCCCTTCGTCGGGCTCAGGGTAGGCCCTTCGGCCTCGCTCACGGCAGGCGTCTCGGGTGACGGCAGAGGCGTTCCGCTGGGCGTTGGTTGCGTGGCAAGGGGCGTAGCTGTAGATAAGGGCGTCGGCGGCTCGAAGGGGATGGGAGTCTCGGTTGGCGTGGGGACGGGAGTGAAAGCGGGCGTTTCGGGCAGGCCCCCGATGGGGATGATCAACTCCTGGCCCGCATACAGCAGGTCTGCGTCGGTGAGGTCATTGGCCCGCATGATGTCTTCCACGGGAACGTCGAACTGGAAAGCGATGCCGGTGAGGCTATCGCCCGCCTGGACGATGTAGGTGGTCGTGGTCGGCGTCGGGCTAGGGGCGACGGCGACCGCTTGTGGCGGCAAGGCCGTACTACTGGCCTGGGCGGGCGCACCAGGGCCCACCGGCACCTCGACAGCCTCCAGCGAAAGTAGGAAGAAATAGAGCATGATGAGCGAGACGGACAGGCTGATGACGAGGGAGATAGCGGCGTTCACAACGATGATGAAAACGGTCTGTCTCTTGGTCATGACTGTACCCCCTTTGGCTGCGCCGTGGGCAAAGCGCTCCCACGAGATTCTCCAGGTTGCTTCTGTTCCCTCTCGCTCACATTATACCAACTTTCCGGCCCTTTGGCAATGAAGCCACCTGTCAAGGCGGGGGTGTGGGGGTGGCCCCCACTTTCTCTCCCCCCTCATCGCCACAGTAGGCCAGAGCTACAAAGGCCAACCCGTCAGGGCGGGGGCGTGGGGGTGGCCCCCACTCCCTCTCGCCCTTCACCGACACAATAGGCCAGAGCGATGAAACCCACCCGTCAGGGCGGGGGCGTGGGGGTGGCCCCCACTCCCTCTCCCCCTTCACTGACACAATAGGCCAGAGCGATGAAACCCACCCGTCAGGGCGGGGGTGTGGGGGTGGCCCCCACTTCCTCCTCCCCCTCATCGCCACAATAGGCCAAGGCTACAAAGGCTAATATGAACCCCAAATAGTTCTCGTTAAGGAAGCGCGAGAAGTAGAAAAAGACCAACATCAGAGCACTGTAACCGTAGAGCATAGCCCCCATCGTATTCGCCTTGACCTGTTTCCAAAGAAGGAAGAGCAAGAGCGGCAGGCAGGTGAAGAGTTCGGGGACCCAGAAAGGGAAATAATCTAGCTTGGACTCCACTAGCCCCAGGGCCAGGACCAAGTTGGCAAAGCCCCAACCCCTGATCTGATAGGGGACCTCGGCCAGGCCGCTGGCCCAACCCCAGACGTCATCCACCAGAGCATCCCAATCCCACACGGCGAAGGGCAATACCAGCACAGCGAAAACGACGAGGAAGGGGATAACTCTTCGCAGCAGGGGAACAGCCAGCTCTCGGAGATTCCCCAGTGAGATGTCTTCCCCTCGCAACAGATAGAGAAAGTAGAAAGGGGCCAGGAACCAGGCAGTGGGCTTGCTGGCGCAGGCCAGCCCGAAACAGATGACGGACAGGACGACGCCCCAACCTTTGTCCTCACCTTTCTCCCTGGATGGTTGCAGCAACCAGAGAGCCAACACAATCCAGAACAACACGAAGGAATCGTTCTGGCCAAAGATAACATCAATGCCCATGATAGGATTGAGGCCCAGAA
>JBGVTF010000351.1:0-6447 GCA_041862415.1 Anaerolineae bacterium
GGGATAAAGTAACCCAGATAGGCTATTTCTTCACCGGAGGAAGGAACGAGGCAGTGCCAGGGCCTTTGGTCAGGGATGGGCTCGTGGGCCAGCCACTGGCCGATGGTACGCCGGTCCACATCGAGGAGATCGGCCAGCTCTTTCCAGGTGATGGTGAGCCACTTGGTGCCATCCGGGCGGCGGGGGGAATGGACGCACAGGCAGCGGAGAACCTGGACTAGGGTCCAGCGTTGCACGCCCAGGAGGGGCAGCCACTTCTGGACGGAGTAGAGGGAGGTGGCCACGTTGAGTTCGGGGCGGATGATAGCCGAAGCGGCTGTGGCGTAGACCGGTTCGAGGGCTAGTTGCTCCTCCCCGTCCTCCCCCCCACGCGTGGGGGGGACAGAGAGGGGGGCTGTCGGCTGCCATCCCTGTGGTTCGGCCGGTGTGCTCTCCTCCAGCACGGCGAATTCGACCTGTACGGGGTGGCCGATGATGCCCACCAGCGTCCGCTCTACGGTGGTCAAGAGGCGGTTCTCCAACCAGTCCCTGGCTAAGGCATCATGGACTCCGATGACGAAAACCCTGTCTTCATGGGAGATGGCCCGCGTATTCTTGACCCAGGTGTCGAAGGTGGCCTTCGTCATCTGGAGTTGGAGTTCTCTCAGGGCTGCTTGCCAGATCTGGTCGGCTGTCATCGCTTGCAAACTCTCGGCTGGTAATCACCCTTTACAGCGTTGGTGAGGGTTAAGAGGGCGAAGAGAGGTATTGTCATCTGAGCGCTCACGACGAAGCCTGCTGCGTAAGCCCCTCTGCCGCTCTGTTGACAATGAATACATTTTATGGTAAGATAGATAACAAAGGGGATGCTCTGACGATGGGTGCCGAGTTCCTACTCTACCCAGGGGCTCCCCACAGGGGTATCGGAGTGGCCGCTCCGGTACCCTTTTCCTCTGTAAGTATACCACAAATTAGCTCCCAGGTCAAGAAACCACTTGCAATTTTAAGACTATAGTGGTATAATTAGACAGAATCTGATGGGAGAGATGGTATGTTTGACCTTAGTCCTTTGGGCCTTGTGGAGCCTCCGTTTTCTCTTTCTCCTGACCCGCGCTATTTTTATATCTCGCTTCAACACAAAGCCACCCTGGGCAAGATCACCTATGTGATCGAACAGCGCCAGGGGATCTCGGTTATCTTCGGCGATGTCGGGGTGGGCAAGACCACCCTGGCCCGACGGCTCTTCCAGATCTATCGAGACCGTGAGGACTTTGTATCGGCTTACATTCCCACTCCCATTTACCCCACCGAGTTTCAGTTTCTAAAAGGGCTCTGTGCTGAATTTGGCCTGTCTCCAAAGCGCTCGAAGTTTGCCCAACTTGATACTCTGGAAGATTTCCTCCTCAGGGTGTTCGAGGAGGGTAAGAATTGCCTGCTCATCATAGATGAGGCTCAGGGGCTTGTGGGCCCCCAGTTTGAGCTGGTCAGGCAACTGTTGAACTTTGAAACGAATACCCAGAAGTTGATCCAGATTGTCATCCTGGGCCAGAACGAATTGCGCAACAAGCTTCGCCTGAAGCGGGCCCTGGACTCACGCATTGCCACCCGCTCGGCCATCGAGCCCCTGGACCCCCTGGACACGACCAACATGATCAACTTCAGGGTTATGGTCGCCGGCCGCCGGGACCCCCTGTTTACCGATGGGGCGCTGGAGGCCATATACGATTTTAGCAAAGGTATGCCCCGCGATGTCTGCGTCGTTGGCCTGAACGTGTTGCCCCTGGCCCTGATGGATGGAGTCAGTATCATCGGTCAGGGCCTGGTCAGAAGGGCTATAGAGGAGTTAATCTGAAGTGGCCGAAGAGAAGAATGAAAGAGCCGCCACTTTTGCTCGGCTTTATGACTTGCAAGAAGAACTCCGGCAAAGGGAAAAACCCCGCCTGGGGCGGCCACGTAAAAGAGTCAAGCGGAAACCAACTACCGTCCATCTCACTGCGGAAGAGAACCAGACCCTGGGTGAACTCCACCTCTTGCTCAAGCGTCACTTTAGTGTGAACAGGAGCGAGTTGGTGGGGCTGGCTATAGAGGTCTTGGCCGGCCTGATTCATGAAGACAGCTCTACCCTGCTCGATGAGTCAGTGACCGACGTGTGGGCTTTCAAGAGAAGATTTTCTGATTTCATAAAGTCTTGAAATTATAAAATCGGAAATTAGGAACCGGGAAGATGACCGTCTATGCCATCGTGAATCAGAAAGGCGGAGTGGGCAAGACGACTACCGCTGTCAATCTGGGGGCTGCTTTGAGAGAAATCGGCAGACAAGTGCTGGTGGTGGACCTGGACCCCCAGGGGAATGCCACCTTGCACTGCGGCCTCAATCCCGACAGGCAGAGCAAGACGGTCTGGTCTGCGCTCTCTGCCTCTCTGCGGATGAACGGGGTGGGGACGACAAGCAGGGAGGATGCTGACCTCATTGAATTTGATATAGACCTGGAACCAGGCGGCGAAAGCAGACCCTCTCTGGAAGAATGTATCCTATCAGCGGGAGAGGATGGCTTCGATCTCGTGCCCTCCAATCTGGAGCTCAGCCAGGCCGACGCAGACCTGATGTTGGCTATCAACCGGGAGCGTCGCCTGCATCGGCTGCTGGAGCCCATCAGAGACCGCTACGACTTTATTTTGATAGACTGTCCGCCCTATTTAGGACTCTTGACCATTAACGCTCTGGCCACGGCCGACTATGCCCTCGTGCCCCTCCAGGCGGCCTACCTGGCTATGAAGGGAGTCAACACCCTCTTTCGCACCATTGCCCTGGTGCAGCGCGACCTGAACTACGGACTGCGGGTCGGAGGGGTGCTTTTGACCATGGTTGACCGCCGCACCGTTCACAGCCAGCAGGTGGTGGACGTGGCGCGAAGTACCATCAGCCGAAAAATCCCTGTTTTCGAAATCGAGATTCCGCAGAACGTTGACCTGGCTGATGCTGCTGCGGCTGGCACGAGCGTGCTCCTCTACGCCCCTCGTAGCCGTGGTGCCCTCGCCTATCGCAAGCTGGCTGAGGAGTTGACAAATGCCTAGGAAACCGATCATCACCGGCGAAATCCTCGAGGAGAGTGAGGCCCTGGAGAGATTGATTGGGGCCCGGGAGAGGGCTACTCTGCATGACGTTCGGATTGAAGACATTGATCCCAATCCCTTCAACCCCCGCCAGGACTTTGCGGTGGAGGACCTGGTGGCCTCGATGAGGGAGCATGGTTTCATCGGAGCCCTTGATGGCCGGCTGTTGGAGGGACGGGTGCAGTTGGGTTATGGGTCCCGCCGCCTGCTAGCGGCCAAAGAGGCGGGCATAGAGCGCCTGCCCATCTACCTGCACGACGACTGGGATGATCAGCAGATGCTGGTCATTGCTCTGGTGGAGAACGTCCAGCGCGAGGATCTGACGCCCCTTCAGGAGGCGTCCAGCCTCGGCCAGATGCACCAGAATCTGGGCTGGAGCGTGCGAGAAATCGCCAAGCGGACAGGCAAGCCCAAAAGCTGGGTGCAGGATGTCCTGGCTCTCTTCAAGGCTCCGGAGGAAGTGAAGGCCATGGTCAGGGAGCGCCCCGATTCCATCCGGCAGGCGCGCTTCATCGCCCGGTTGCCTGAGGAGAGAGACAGGCAGCAGTTGGTGGCAAAGGTCCTGGCCAGGGAATTGACTACAGCTCAGGTAGTGGAGGTTGTGCAGGCTGTCGAGAAGGGGCAGGATGTCGAAGGGGCCGTCGCTTCTCTGCTAGCGCCGCCTGTAGTGAGCCTTGCGGCTCCGCTCAGGACAGGCGCAGTCGAACTGCCCGTCTCCGCTCCCGCTGCCGCGGTTGAGCCAGCCCCTGCTGTGGCCCGGCGGGCCGCTGGCCCGGCTGAGAAGCTCCTGGACCCGCGCCCTATCCTGCGGGCGATACGGGATCAACTTCGGCAGATGGAAGCCGAGTATTTGGACACCCTCGAGCCCCGGCGGGGCTGGGGAATCAGGAAGCTTCTGGAGGAAATCATTGCCGAGGCCACGGCCTTGAGGGATCGCTTGCCAAGGCCCGATTGAGGGTTGCCCTGTGCCGCGTGTACCGCAATGACCACTGTTGCGCTGCAGGGGTGCTGCAACAGTGGTGAAGGTGGGTAGCAATGTCTGTCATTCTTGATCTCATTGCTCAGTTGAGCCGTCCTCCTGGCGGGCTGGTTTATCATCTGATCACCCTCTTTATCATCGAGGCCAACCTGGGCATGGCTTTGGGCCAGTGGCGACGTGTTCCCAGCCAGAGGCTCGGCCGCTTCATCGTTGCCTTCGGGGGCCTGCTTCTGACCAGAGGGGTATTGATGGCCCTGGCCTTGCTGGCTCAGATGGGGTTCCTCACTTTCGCCGCTCTAGCGCCTCCCCTGGAACGCTTTTTTGACACCGCCTCTGTGCTCCTCCTTTGTTGGGCTTTTGTCTTGCCCACCCTCCGCCTGGGTGCCAGGGTCTCCCCCATTTTCCTCCTCGCCAGCCTCTCAGTGGCCACGGCTATGGGCCTGGTTTTGACCCCTCTGTGGTGGGCGGCCTTCAGTCTCGATTCCACCCTCGATTATAGCCGTCACTGGCAGGTGATATTGTGGGAATGTTGGCAGATTCTCCTCCTGGGTTTGGCCTGTTCGGTCCTTGTACGGCGCGAGAGCGAGAAGCTGGATATGCTCCTTGGCGCTTTCGGTTGCCTGCTGGGTGGCCATCTGCTACAACTGCTCTATCCTTTAGGGTTTCCCCACATCGCTGGCTGGGAGCGCCTGGCCACCTTGGTGGCTTATCCGCTTCTGACTGTGGTCGTCTACCGTGCTGTCTACGCCGAATGGGATACCAGCAGGGAGGAGTTGCGCTCCGAGTTAAGCTCTTATGTGCAAGACTTGCAGACCATCAGCAAACAGTCACTGCGTCAAAGGGAGGAGTTTAGCACTCTCTTGGAGACCGGTCGGATGGTCAATGCTTCCCTCGATCTGGCTGAGGTGCTACAGCGGGTCGTTGACCGCATTGCTCCAGGGGCTAATGCCGATTATGGGGTCATTGCCTTGTTGGAACCATCGTCAAGCGACCGGATGCGTGTCCTCGCCGGCTACGATCCTCTGGGTCGTCCAGATTGGGAAGCCAGCAACATCCGTTTCTCCCTGAGCCGTCATCATCTCATTGAGCACGCTATCCGACGACGGCGGCAGATCATCTTTCAGGAAATGGAAGAGAGCGCGCAATTGCTGGCCCTGCACGCCTTGCTGGGCAGCGTGGAGATGGGTCCCCTCATCGTCCAGCCGCTGGTGCACAAGAACGAAAGCCTGGGGGTCATCATCCTCAGCAACTCTCGCACCAAGCGGCGTTTCACCCAGGATGATGGCCGCCTTTGCGAGGCCTTGGCTTCTCAGGTAACGGCCGCTATAGCCAATGCCCGTCTCTACCAGCACGTGACAGAGCTTTTACGCACTCGCCAGGAGGAGGCCAGCCAACGACAGGCCATCCTGGAGTCCATCGCTGACGGGGTGGTGGTAGCCGATGCTACGGGGCGGGTGATCATGGCCAATGCCGCAGCCGAGCGCATTTTCGAGACCCCTCGGACTGAGCTCATCGGACGTGGCATTAGCCAAGTCTACAAGGGATTGTCTCAGGAGGCGGGTCTCTTGCCAGGTGTGACACCGCCCTCCAGGACCGGCTTTGTGCAATCTACCTTCAGTTTGAGGGAGAAGACCATCAGGGCCAGCGTCGCTCCTGTCTACCTGCCTGAGGGCGAGCTGCTGGGCGTTGTAGCTGTCTTCCGCGACGTCACCAAGGAGGCTGCGGCCGAGCGGGCCAAAAGCAGATTCATTGGCACCGTCTCTCATGAGCTACGTACGCCTATGACCTCCGTCAAAGGTTACCTGGACCTGTTGATCGGAGGTATGGCTGGTGAAATCAACGCTACTCAGGAGAGGTTCCTGAGCACTATCAAAGTCAACGCTGACCGCATGATCAACGTCATCAACAACATGATCTACGTTTCAGATTTGGATAGGACTCCTTTGCAGCTCAATGTGAAGCCCACTGATGTGGCTAAGCAGATCAACGAGGCGGTGGCTGCGATTCGTGAACAGCTTGAGGTCAGAGACCTGGCTCTCTCGTTGGAGGTAGCTGATGACCTGCCTCACGTCAGGGCCGATCCCACTTACCTACGGCAAGTCCTGGATAACCTGCTATCCAATGCCTGCAAGTTTACTTACCCTGGTGGGCAGATCAAAATCGGGGCCCAGCTCCCTGAGGGCGATGGGCAAGCGGATTCAGCGGGCGTTCTGCTCGTTTCCATCGCTGATACCGGCGTGGGGATTGCCATGGAGGAGCAAGAGAAGATTTTCGAGCCCTTCTATCGTGCTGAGAACCCGTTAGAAGTGGAAGCTAGTGGGGGAGGGGTGGGACTGACCGTTGCCAGGTCGTTGATCCAGGCCCATGGGGGTCG
>JBGVTF010000352.1:0-49288 GCA_041862415.1 Anaerolineae bacterium
TTGCCCGCGTCCATAAAGACGATGCGGTCGGCGGCCTCTTTAACGAAGCCCATCTCGTGGGAGACCACCAGCATGGTCATCCCTTCCCTGGCCAGGTCCAACATCACATCCAGCACCTCTTTGATCATCTCCGGGTCAAGAGCCGAGGTAGGCTCATCGAACATCATGATCTTGGGCTGCATGGCCAGGGCTCTGGCGATAGCCACACGCTGCTGTTGTCCGCCGGAGAGTTGGGAGGGATACGAATCCGCTTTCTCAGGAATGCCTACCTTGGCCAGTTGCTCGCGGGCTATTCTCTCCGCCTCCTCCCGCGAGCGCTTGCGCACGACACACTGGGCCAGGGTGATGTTTTCCAGCGCGGTGAGATGAGGGAAAAGGTTGAACAACTGGAAAACCATGCCCACCTCTTCGCGTACCTTGTTGATGTTGGTCTTGGCATCGGTCAGGGCGATGCCATCCACGGTGATGTGGCCCCTGTCAATGGTCTCCAGGTGGTTGATACAACGCAGAAGAGTGCTCTTACCCGAACCGCTGGGGCCGATGATGACCACCACCTCACCTCTCTCGACGTTGAGGCTTACACCCTGCACGGCTTCAACGTGGCCACGACGAAAAGTCTTGTAAACGTCGTGGATCTCAATAATGACGTCATCACGATCTGTCATTGGCTCTTCCTTCCCCTAAAATAGCCTTTTCGGCGGCCCGTCCCTTTGCCCATAGTAAAAGTGTTCAGCCCCTACCTTCCCGAAAGCTTCAAAGATAAACCAACCAGATGTGCCTGGGCGCTTTTCAGCGAGTTTCCAGTCCATCCAAGGCGTCTCTAAGCTTTCGGGAAGGTTTGGATCAGGACTTCCATGTCAATATTGCCACCTGATAATATCACTGCCACCTTCTTCCCCTTCAAATCCACTTTGCCGGAGAGCAAAGCGGCCACGCCCACGGCCCCGGAGCCCTCTACCACCAGTTGAGCCGCCTGTAAGAGAAAGAACACCGCTTCATGGATCTCTTCCTCACTGACCAGAATCACCTCGTCAATCAGGTCCCTGGCGATGGTGAAGGGCACGATGCCAAAGCCGCCGGCCAGACCCTCGGCGATGGTGGGGGCTGCGTCATATTTCTCGTAGCAGTGACCCTCTTTCAGGGAGAGATAAGCTGAGGGCGAGGCCTCGGTCTGGACGCCAATAACTCGTACCTGGGGATTGATGGCCTTGGCGGCCACCGCTGTCCCGGCGACGAGCCCTCCCCCGCCAATGGGCACCAGGATGGCCTCCACCTCGGGCCACTGCTCCATGATCTCCAGGCCCACAGTGCCCTGACCAGCCACCACCAGGGGGTCATCGTAGGTATGAACAAAAGTCAGACCGCGCTCCCGCTGGAACTCTTTGGAGATGTCGTGGGCCTCATCGAAGGTAGCGCCCTCCAGGATGATCTCGACGTCGAACTCGGCCAGCTTGTCTACCTTGGAGGCGGGGGTATTAGTGGGCATGAAGATGGTCACCGGCACTCCGCCCAGGGCCCGCGCAGCGTAGGCCACCCCTACGGCAAAGTTACCCGACGAAACGGCTACCACCCCTCTGTCCTTCTCCGCAGGCGATAAGTTAGCCATCTTGTTGACGGCCCCGCGCACTTTGAAGGAGCCCGTCTTCTGCCAGTTCTCCAGTTTGAGATAGACGTCGTTGGCTACTTCCCGACTCAGGAGGAAGGAGTATTCCAGAGGTGTCTTCCTGAGCAGGTAAGCCAGGTTGCGCCGCGCCATCAGGATGTCGCTCAGAGCCAGCGCGATCTTTTTACCTGACTGTTTGCTCATCGTGCCCTCAGAGGGCAATGGTTCGACAGGCTGACCATGATAACCCTCTTCGTTTCGCCTGTCAGGCCCCGGTTTCCAAGAACGCTTTGATTTGCTCGACGCTCATCCCTCCCAGGCCCAGTTCGTCCACCCCGCGGCCTTGCGCCCAGTAGTCGGCGCGGTTGATAGCTCCGCAGAGGTTGATAACGGCCTCAGTGATCGGCGTGGGAATATTCAGGAGCCGTCCCAGGGTGGCCAGGAGCACCAGCCCATACGGCGTGTCCTCGGTGACATAACGGTCTCGCATTGACGCCGGACCTTTCATCTGGATACCTGCCTCGATGCTCCCGGCACCAAAGGCCGCGTCCATTGATGTGTTCAGGATGCGATCGTGGCACTCCTCCAACGTCTCACCCAGATTGTAGTCTCGCGCGTCGAGACCTGCGTAGTGGTGGAGCTTGAGGCCCAGCCGGTCGAGCATCGCCAGCCGTTCCCGCTCCAATGCCTCGTACACCCGAGCGACAGCGGGTGTCATCCCCTCTCGGTAGAGATAGAATTCGCCGCCGGAATATTCCATGCGAGTGACGCTGAGCAGCGTCGCGGCAGGGTGGACGATGGGGTTGGGGTTGTTGATCGCCGCTTCAAGCACGTTGGCCGCCGGGGTGATGGTAGGATAGACCTCTTGCAGCTTGCCAATCGCTTCCTCGGTCCGATTGGACGGGAACACGCCCATGGGGAGGGTCACCGCTTCGGTGTGGATGAGGACGTGACCCGGTCCAGCCAGGCGCGCCCCATAAGGGAGAGTACAGCACTCGCACAGCAACACGTCCTTATCCACGCCTTGGGCCTTGAATATCCGGGCGAACTCCAGGCTGCCCCCCGAGCCGGGCGTCAGGCTGATGATCTGCCCCCCTTCCACGTGGGGGGCACAGACTTTGGCCATTGTCCTGTGGCCGAAGGCAGGAGTGACGACAAAGACGATCTCAGCGCCCTTGAGCGCGGCGGCGATGTCGGTCGTCACCTGGCGAATCTGAACGGTTTCCTTCCGCTCTGGCCACTCGACGGTGATCTGTCCCGTGTCGAGAACCTGGCGAACGTTGTCTACAAAACGCGGCAGTTCGAACAGGCTGACCTCAAATCCGTCGAGGGTCTTGTGGGCGGCCATAGCGTGCCCGCCGTTGCCTGCTCCGATGACAGCAATCCTCTTGACCGACATTTGTCCCCCTCTACTGATAGGGCCTATGGAACTCTGTCTTTCAACGCTCTGATGGAGACACTCTTCGTCACCGGGTGCTTTCCTCCGCCCCAGATCCAGGCCTAGGTCCTTACCACATAGGTGCGAGCCAGTTTGTCGTGCCAACCTTGTCGCTCAGCGTCCCAGGCCAGCCACCAGAATCCCAGACCAGCGGCAGCGATGGGCGCGAACCGGCCGACGTAGAGGATAAAGCCGCTGATGAAAGTCACCAGGGACCCGATCAGGAAGAATCCCAGGATGAGCGCCAGAATCAAAACGATGTTGGCGATCCACACCACGACATGCCATCCCGAAACCTTGGACAGACCAAAGGCACCAACGATGGCCAGAAGCAGGCGGATGCCAAGGACGATGAGCACCAGAGTGAGAAGGCGACCGCTGAGAAAGTGACCCGTAGCCCCATCAAGGGCAAAAACAAGGCGGCTGACATAAGGGATTGCGAGGGCCAGCAGCATAGACAGGGCCGGGAAAACCAGGCCGATAACGGCACCCACAGGCACGGAGACGATGAGCGCCGCCAAACGCAGAATGGCCCTGCCGAGGCCCATCGAGGAGCCTTCAGCGGGCACGATCTTGATGCCCATGATCTGCTTCCCCGGGGTCTGACCAGACGTGGACCAAAAGGCCAGAAAATAGACGAGACCAATCGTGGCAAGGGCCAGAACGAACGGTGCCTGCCCAGACGCCAGTTGGCCCCCAAGGGCGGCGCCGACCCGTTCAGCCATCCACAGACACACCAGGCTGGCCGCACCGATGAAAAGTGCATCCAGAAAATCTGCCGCCAGGCGGGTATCGAAAGCGGCCTTTTCCCCTCTCCGCTCTACACCCTCGACGGACATCTTCCGAGCCAGGAAGCCGACCATTTGGGAGAGCAGAAGGGTCATTACCAGATAAAGAGCCGCCACGGTGTTGTAGGCGGGAATGCTGCGGAAGGTCCGGGCCCGGTACAGCTTGCCCATCTGGGTCAGGTCCCTCACTGCCAGAGACGATACGAGAGACGAGTCCTTCAGCATGGCGATGAAATCATTCCCCAAGGAAGGCAACATGACTCTGATAGCCTGGGGGAGGATGACGTAGCGCATGGCCTGGAAGTAGCTCATTCCCACGGAACGGGCCGCTTCCATCTGCCCTTTCTCAATGGACTCGATGCCCGCGCGAAAGATCTCGGCCTCGAAAGCACCGTAAGCGACGGTCAGGCCGAGCATGGCCCTGTACGTCATGTCCACCTGTTTGATATCCAGTTGGACAAGGGAACGCGCCAGTTGGACGAGGGGATCATAGGTGACCTGCTGCAGCATGAGTCCACCGAGGCGATTGAGGAGAGGAAGGACGACAAAGGGCATGATGATAAAAGCGGTATAGAGGAGGGTCACCAGGATGGGCACCCCTCTGACCACCTCGACGTACAAAGTGGCAAGGTTATAGGCCACCGGGTTCTTGGATACTCGCCCCAGGCTGGTCAGCAAACCCAGTACTGTGGACGCACCAAAGGAGATCAGAGTGATCCGTATAGTGATGGTCAGGCCCTCACCGATGAACTGGAAGGCATCCTTGTAGATTTCTGAGGTGGAAACAGCATAAAACAGAAGGAATCCGGCGAGAAGTAGAAGCAACACCCACCAAGGCCAGGTTTCCAGTTTCTGCAACCCGGGGATCAGCTTCGGTCGAGGTCTGGTGGCTTTTTCAACGGTGGCCAAAAATCCTCCTTACTTTTTCTCATGATAGAATTTGCCAGGCATCCTTTTGGGACGTCTCGCATTTTCGTTGGAGCCCTATTCCGGCTTGTACTGGATGAAGCACTTTCCAGGATTCTAACAAACGGAATCCCCCATCGTGGCAGAGAGACGAAAGCGTCGGCACACCCAACATCTCCACTTCGACAGACAGATTGACAGGATACGTGGTCGCTATCTCTCTCTTTCTGCGTCACAATGTGGGGAACGCATTGGAGACTGCATCATCCAGCCTACACTTTGCCCATTATAATAAAGGTCCGGAGATTTGTCAAGATTCACCCGGATTGACAGAAACTGCCAGCAGTGTTATACTAGTATTTACCCTCATCAAGACGCATCAGGGCCATCACTTCAACGCCGTAGTGGTCACCGGCCCAGGTGCTGCTGGAGATAACTGGCAATTTCAATTCAAAAACAGAAAGGAGCCCGAAAATGAAAAGGAGATTGTTTCTAGTTACCATGTTGGTCGCTGCCCTGTTCCTGGCTGGCTGTATCACGTTGAAGATCGAGAACGACATCAGGCCCGATGGGAGTGGGATGAAGTCGCAGATCATCGCTGTGGATATGGAAGCGATAGAGGGCTTCGCGCAATCCATGGGCGTGACCCCAGAACCAGGCGCAGAAGAAGAGGAGGAGAACCCCCTGGAAGACAGTTTCGAGGAATTGGAGCAGCAAGCCGCTACCGTTCCTGGAGCCACCGTGGAGGAATACAAGGACCCGGTCACCGGCCGTGAGGGGATTAAGGTAACTGCGCCTTTCGCCAACCTCGATGAGCTCGTCGCTCTTAGCTCGACCCAATTGTTCGGCGATGTGGATGCCATCAGTGTCCAGCAGACCGACGGCAGCACGATCATGAACATCACCGTATCCACTAGCGATGTCGGTGAGGAGGTATCAGAGTCGGCCGGAGAGGTTGGTGAGGAAGAAGCCACGCCAAGCCCGGAGGAGAAGGCCATGGAGCAACAGATGCTGCAAATGATGAACTTGGAATTCACCTATTCTGTGATTGTGCCTGGCGTAATTGGCGACTACGATCCCAAAGACAGCGCCACCCTGGAGGGAAACAAGATATCATGGGACCTGAGCCAGGCGCTCCTGGAAACAGAGGAGGAGTCTGTAGCCCTGATGGTTCAATGGGAAGCTGGTGGTGCCCCACCGGCGCCTCCGGCTGAGGCCACACCCGGCGCACCACCACCCCAACCCCAGCCACCATCCCAGCCTGTCGTGACGCCCGGTGCTGGTGGGCCAGGTCTTCAGCCCCCTGCCCCTGAGGAAAAGAAGGCTTGTTTGCCCTGCTGCCCAGCGGGACTCCTTCCCCTCGGCCTGATCGGATCCGGGGCCTTGCTTCTTAAGAGGAAAGGGCTTTCACTGAGCTAGTCAGTCTTTGAATACTCGCAGTTGTCCATAACACTCTCGAACCCAATGAACTCGTGGGTGAGAAGGCAGAGCAAATGGGCTTCTCCAGGAACGGTTTCAAACTGAAATGGCTTTACCGAGGTATGGGTGTCAAGCGCTGGCTGCTCCTTCTAGGTGTGGGGGTCATCGTCATCGGCGTCGGCCTGGGCTATCTGCTCCGCGACCTCTACGGGACCTGGGCTTTTCCTCTCGTTTTCCACTACCTCACGCTGCAGTTCATCCCCTATTCGGTACGCGCTCTGCTCCTTGGGGCGGCGGGCCTGAGTGCGATAGTGGTTGCTATCGTGCAACTCACCCAGTCGCCGTTGGGGGCTTTTCTGCAATCGAGCCAGGAGAGCACAGTAGGTACTGCCTATGCCCATCACCAGTCCAGCCAGGACCCTAAGGTGGTAGCCATCGGTGGGGGCACGGGCCTTTCTACTTTGTTGAGGGGGCTGAAGGAATATACTTCGGACATCACAGCCATCGTGACCGTGGCGGACGATGGTGGCAGTTCAGGACGCTTGCGGCAGGAGTTGGGACTGCTGCCCCCAGGCGACTTTCGCAATTGCATCGCAGCCCTGGCCGATGCCGAACCGCTAACCACCCAACTTTTTCAATACCGTTTCGGGGGAGGGGTAGAACTGAATGGGCACAGTTTCGGCAATCTCTTCATCGCTGCTATGGCTGGTGTGACGGGTGATTTCGAACGGGCAATCCTCGAGTCCAGCCGGGTGCTGGCCGTGCGGGGGCGGATCGTGCCTTCGACCCTACAAAATGTGACTCTCTGCGCTGACCTACGTGGGGAGGACGAGGCCCTGGGGAAACTCAGCCGCGTTGAAGGTGAGTCGCGGATACCCAAGGCCGGTCTCCCCATTGAACGGGTTTTCCTGCGGCCGGAGCGGGTGCGGGCCTATCCCGGTGCCCTGCGCGCTATCCTCAGCGCCGACCTCATCTTAGCCGGGCCGGGCAGCCTGTACACCAGCATCTTGCCTAACCTCCTCGTGGAGGACATCACTCAGGCCATCCGCGTCTCTCAAGCAGTCAAGTTGTACATCTGCAACGTGGCCACCCAGGTAGGCGAGACAGATCATTTCACCGTAGGCGATCACGTGCAGGCCCTGCAAGATCATGTGGGGAAGGATGTCTTTCACTACGTCTTGGCCAACGACAACTTTGACGCCCAACTCCCACTTCAAGCCAACATTGAGTTCGTGCCTGTGACCTATGAAACGACAGGGGAGTACCAGGTGATAGCAGCAGACCTGATTAATCTGGAGAACGCCTGGCGTCACGATTCAAAGAAATTGGCCCGCAAGGTGATAGAGTTCTATCACCAACAAAGGGGGCATGAAAAAGAAGAGGTGACCCAGGCCACGGAGACTCACTGATCATTGATGGTTTCCTTACTGAGCCCCTGAACCACCTATCGAGTTAGGAGGAATACAAAGATGACTGTCAAAGTCGGTATCAACGGATTCGGTCGTATTGGACGTCAGGTCCTCAGGGCCATAGGAGAGTACTACCCAGAAACCATCGAGGTGGTCGCCGTCAACGACCTCTTCGATGCGGAGACCAATGCTCACTTGCTGAAATACGACTCGAACTACGGCCATTTTCCCGGCCAGGTGGAGGTCAAAGGAAGCAATCTGATCGTCAACGGCCAGGAAATCAAAGTGTTTGCCCAGCGTGACCCGGTCAAACTGCCCTGGGGCGAGCTGGGGGTAAGCATCGTGGTGGAATCCACCGGGGTGTTTCGCGAGGCATCTCAGGCAGCCTGGCACATCGAGGCCGGGGCGAAGAAAGTCATCATCAGCGCTCCAGCCAAAAACGAGGACATTACCATCGTCCTGGGCGTAAATGAGGAGAAGTACGATCCCCAGAAGCATCACATCATCTCCAATGCCTCCTGCACCACCAACTGTCTGGCCCCAGCGGCCAAGGTAGTCAACGATGCGTTCGGCATTGTCAAAGGGCTGATGACCACCATCCACTCCTACACCAACGACCAGCGCATCCTGGATTTGCCCCACAAGGACCTGCGGCGGGCGCGGGCGGCGGCGTTGAACATCATCCCCACCACGACCGGAGCGGCCAAAGCCTTGGCTCTGGTCATCCCGGGACTGGCTGGCAAATTCGACGGCTACGCCCTGCGCATACCCACTCCGACGGTCTCTGTGGTAGACTTTGTCGCTACGGTGGAGAAGCAGACGACGACCGAGGAACTGCGGGCCGCTTTCAAGGCTGCAGCCGAGGGCCCTATGAAAGGCATCCTGGGCTACAGCGAGGAGCCACTGGTCTCCATGGACTATAAGGGGGACGCCCGCTCCAGCATCGTGGATGCCCAGTTCACCCAGGTCTTGCAAGGGGACATGATCAAGGTCGTCGCCTGGTACGACAACGAGTGGGGCTACTCTTGTCGGGTGGCTGATGTGATAGACTATATCGCCAGGAAGGGGCTGTAGAGGATCTGGGGGAAAAGAGAGAGGTATAGGCTGAGAGATCCTCATGAAAGTAGTGACCACAGATGAAATGCGCCGCATCGAAAAGGCAGCCGACGCCGGAGGGCTGTCCTTTGCCACTATGATGGAAAACGCCGGTCGAGCCGTAGCCGAGGCCTGTCAGCGAGACCGACGGATGGGACCAGGAGACAGGCGGATTCTGGTATTAGTTGGCCCGGGGAACAACGGCGGCGATGGGTTGGTAGCGGCTCGCCACCTCCATGATGCCGGCGCCCAGGTAAAGCTGTACATCGGGCAACGAGGACTGGAGGACGACGATCATTACGCGCTCACTCAAGAGCGAGGCATGGCCACAACCAGAGCCGAAGATGACCCCAACCTGAAGTCACTGAGAAAGTTGCTGCGCGAGGCCGATGTGATCATTGATGCCCTTCTGGGCACGGGGGTTTCCAGGCCGATAGAGGGCCCGCTGAAGGATGTGTTGGAGATTGCTAAGGAGGAAGTCGAGAAAAGGAGAAGAGAGGAGAAAGGCAAAGAACCGCTGGTCTCCCCTTCCTCTCCGTCCTCGCCAGCGCTTCCGTCCTCTCCCCTCATAGTTGCCGTAGATGTGCCCAGCGGGCTGAATTGCGATGACGGAACTGTTGACCCGACCACCGTCCCTGCCGACCTGACGGTGACTTTTGGCTTTCCCAAGGTAGGCCAGTTTCTCTTCCCCGGCGCGGAATATCTGGGCGAGCTTCTCGTGGCCGACATTGACATCCCGCCTTCGCTGGCCGACGATGTGTCCCTCGACGTGGCAACCCCACAAATGGTCAGCGAGCTACTGCCCAAACGTCCCCTGGGAGCCCATAAGGGCACCTTTGGCAAAGCTCTGGTGGTGGCTGGTTCCGTCAACTACACGGGAGCAGCCTATTTGGCCAGCGCCGCAGCCACGCGGGTGGGCACCGGTCTGGTCACTTTGGCGCTGGCCGAAAACCTTCATGCAATCCTGGCTTCCAAACTCAGTGAGGTCACCTTCCTTCTGCTGCCTCACGACATGGGCGCTATTGTACCGGAGGCCACGAAAATCCTCAGCGAGAGGGTGTTTGATTACAACGCTCTTCTCCTGGGTCCCGGCCTGGGACGCGACGAGAAGACGATTGAGTTTGTGCAACGGTTTCTGGCCAGGGAGTGGCACAGCAAGAGACCTCGTGTCGGTTTCCTGGTTACTGGTGAGGAAGAGGGGGAGGGGGAGAAGGCCTTGCCCTTATCGGTCATTGATGCCGATGGCCTGAACGCCTTGGCGGATAGACCCAACTGGTGGAAGTATCTTGGAGGGCCCAGTGTGCTTACCCCTCACCCTGGCGAGATGTCCAGATTGGTGGGCTGCGGAGTGGATGAGGTTGAGGCCGACAGGATAGGGGCAGCGCGGGAGATGGCCGAGCGGTGGAAACAAGTTGTGACCCTCAAAGGGGCCCATACCGTCGTCGCCGCGCCTGACAGGCAAACGGTCGTCATCCCATTCGCCAACCCAGGACTGGCCACTGCTGGCAGCGGCGATGTGCTGGCGGGAGCTATCGTGGGTTTCCTGGCCCAGGGGTTGCCGCCCTTTGCTGCGGCAGTGGCCGGAGCCTACATACACGGCCTGGCAGGCGACCTGGTACGAGAGGTAACAGGCGATGCGGGGATGGTAGCCGGTGACCTTCTGCCCATGCTACCCCAAGCCATCGCGCTGGTCTCACAATAGTCATTTCGCTCGCCAAGCAAAAAGGGTGTGGCTCAAACAACCTGGGGGCGAAGTTTCAGCCGGTTTTTCCACCTGAAGGCCCTACCCCCAAGCCATTTTAGCCAGGGCAAACAAAAAGGCAGGGAAAAACGTCCCTGCCTTTTTGGCTCTAAGCCGGGAATCGTGAAGGTTCTCAAGGTAAAGGTGGTGCGACTCGATGGAGCGTCGGAAAGCCTAACCCTTTTGCTCTAGGCCTTCGCCTCAGCCTCGACCTCAGCCGGCCTCTTGGCTTTGGCCAGGAGTTCCTCTTTCTTCTTGACGGCTGCCTTCCTGCCCTCCTCAATGGCCTCTTCGAGGCGTACCCTGGCGTCGGCGATAATCTCCTCGACTTTCTTTCTGGTTTCCACAGAAAGCTCCTCGGCCTTCTTGCGGGCCTCTTCGGACAGCTCCTCGGCCCTCTGGCGAGCTTCAACAGCCAACTCTCCGGCTCTGGCTTTGAGCTCGATGCCCTTTTCTCTGATTTGAGCTCTGGTCTCCTCACCAGATTGAGGAGCCAGGATCAGGGCGACGGCCGCTCCCACCAATCCGCCGATAACGAATCCGGCAAAGAACTCCAGCCCACTGTCTCTTTCAGCCATTGTCATTCCCTCCTTCTTGCTTTATACTCTGTTCATGGATGGGCCTGCGCAGCAGGTCGGGGGGTGTGGGGGGTGTCCCTCCAGCGTCTCTCCTTGCTTTTCCCAGTGCAGGCTACCGGCCCTTCGACTTTGCCCTTCGGCTTCGCTCAGGATGAACTCAGGACAGGCCTCAGGACGAAGCCCACCAGTTTTGCCCTCGGGAGGGAAGAGTGAGGTTGAGGGGGTACCCCTCAAGCTCCCCAGGCTTTGCTGACGCAAGCCCTGGCTTGAAAAGCCAAATTGTCAACTCTAATCAGGGTCAATCTGATCCCCGCTTGCCCCGGCCTTTTGGACGCAGGCCAGCAATGGACCGGGCTACCCCCTTGACCGCCCCAACTATGCTGGCCACTCTCATTATGGGCGAGACCACAGTATCACTGACGAAGGTGGTCGTACCCCGCACCGTGTAAACGGTCTCACTGGTGGCATTGAGCACCGGTTTTATCTCCCTCTCCAAGGTCAGGATCACATAAATCAGTAGAACGGTCACCACTCCCAGGAAAAATATCACCACCAGTGTCTCGAAAGCCAGGACGATGACGGCAATATCACGAAGGAAAACGGTCGCCTGGCGCCTTGGGTAGAGGAAGAATCCTGCTGCCACTAAAAGGACCACTGTGAGCACGACGGCAATGAAGACTATGATGATCATTGCTTTGGCCCGTGGGTCCATTGGGGTCCTGGCCTGCGGGCTTTTTACCCCGCTTTTGGGCTGTTCATTCACCGTTCCTCTCCTTTACCATAGGGCCTGCGCAAAAGGTCAGAGGCTGTCATTTGCCGCTGTTGCGGTACAGCAGAATTATATCACATTTTCAGCCACTTGGCAATAAACAAAACGAGCCAGCACATCAAACTGGCTTCGACAACGTGAACCTGGCCGATCATGAAGATTCCCAGGCCCAGGGTATTACCCACCAGTTGGCCCAGCCCAAAACCGACCAGCCCCGCTGCCAGGTAGATCAAGAGGTCTTGGGCAGTCTTGCCTTTCCACACGTGGAACAAAGCTCCATAGGCACTGGCTATGATAATAGACAGAACCAGGGCCGGGGAAGAAAGTGACAACTTTACGCTCTCCTGATTTTCCCGGGCAAGGAGGGGTAGACCCGCCAAAGGCGGGCCTAGGCGATGATGCCCCCACCGAGGACGACCTCACCCTGGTAGAAGACCACCCCCTGGCCTGGCGTGATGTCTCGCTGAGGCTCGACAAAGGTCAGAGCGACTGTGTTTTCACCAACGGGGGTGAGGGTGGCTTTCGCCTCCACTGCTTTGTAGCGGATCTTGGCAGTGACCGTCGTGAGACTGTCCGGTGCTTCCCCTGAGACGAAACGGACCTGGTGAGCTATCAACTCCCGTCGTCCCAGTTCTGCCTTGGTGCCGGCGACGATGGTGTTGCGCGCGGCGTCCATCTCCAGGACGTAGAGGGCCTCCGGGGCGGCTATGCCCATTCCCTCCCGCTGGCCAATGGTGTAGAAAGGCAATCCCTTGTGCTGGCCCATTACCCGTCCAGCCGTGTCTACGATGGGGCCTGGCTTGATGGCTTCCGCTGCGTGGGTGCGCAAGAAGCGGCGGTAGTCGTTGTCGTGGACGAAGCAGAGTTCCTGGCTTTCGGCCTTCTCTGCGACTGGCAGCCCCCGCTCGAGAGCTATGGCCCGCACCTCGTCCTTGGTGTAGCCGCCCAGAGGGAAGAGAAGGTGAGCCAATTCCCGCTGGCCCAGCATGTACAAGGCATACGATTGGTCTTTCCGCCTGTCCACGCCTTTCAGCAGTTGGTAGCGGCCGTTGGCCCGCCTGATGCGAGCGTAATGGCCGGTGGCCAGGTACTGGGCGTCCAGCGAGAGGGCACGGCGGAGCAAAAGACCAAACTTGATGTGACGGTTGCAGGCCAGACAGGGGTTGGGAGTGCGGCCGCTGGCGTATTCGTGGATGAAGTAATCAACGACGTGGTGCTTGAAATCCCTTTCGTAGTCCATGAGATAGAAAGGAATGTCCAAGATCTGGCAGACGCGGCGCGCGTCCTCCACTGCCTCCGGGGAGCAACAGCGGTTGGTCGCGCCCCCTTCGCCTCCTTCTGCCCAGAGGCGCATCATCACGCCAATGACCTCATAGCCTGCCTCGACCAGCAGGGCAGCCGCCGTAGAACTGTCTACCCCACCGCTCATGGCCACCACGACCCGCCCCTTGCCCCTTATCCCTTGTCCCTTATCCCTTACCCTCATGCTTGATGCGATAATCCTCAATAGCCTTGTGCAGGGTGCTGGCAGCCAGATTGGAGCAGTGCATTTTCTTCTCCGGCAGGCCACCCAGGGCTTTGGCCACATCTTCGTCGGTCAGGGCCTCAGCTTCGGCCAAGGTCTTGCCCTTGATTATCTCGCTGGCCATGGAGCCCGAAGCGATGGCCGCCCCACAGCCAAAGGTACGAAACTTGATGTCTGCGATGTGGTTGTTGTCAACCTTGATGTAGATTTCCATCAGATCACCGCAGACGGGGCTACCCACCTTGCCCACCCCGTCGGCATCCTCGATGGCCCCTACGTTACGGGGGTTCTGAAAGTGTTCGATGACCAGTTCCGAATATTCCATCTCCTTGCCTCGTCTATCTTCATTCAGCCACAGTACGGAATAATACCTTCTCCAACTCTTTCAGCCTCTGTACCCCCTTCATTTCGTAGGCGAAGAGGGGCAGTTGGATAATTTTCATCCGCCCGTCTCCGTACTCATCGGCTAGCATATTGATGTAAGGTATTTGCATGGCCCTCCTCGCTCTGTGGAACTCACAGTCAGGGTCCTGTATGACGTTGTTGATGATCAGATGGCGGATTCTGAGCCCGTGCCTCTCGAACTCTCCTACCAGCCTCTTAGCCTGGTAGACCCCCAAAGCCTCGGGGATGGTCACCAGGACGAACTCGGTATTAGCCGGGTCTCTCATGAAATCCGTGACCTCCTTGGCCAGAGCTTTCCAGCTTTCTATCAGGTCAAGAAAGGGAACTTTCTTTAGCTTGAAGGCATCACGGACCTCGAAATAGAACCGGGGAGCCATGCGCAGATGTTCGATGAATTTGTATGGCAGGTCGAGAAGGCGCAGGGTGTCGCCGGCAGGGGCTGTATCCCAGACGATCAGGTCGTATCGCCCATCTTTGACCCGCTCCAGGATGTAGTCCAGCATGAACTCTTCCTGGATGCCGGGCGCTATGGCCACGTAATCTATGACCTCATCGTATCCCATGTCAATCAGGGTGGAAGCCGCCTCGTATATCTCTGGGCCAAACTTTTCCTTCCACCTCTTCATCACTTCGTCGGGGCTTATTTCCAGGGCATAAAGGTTCTCTATGCCCTTCACCGGCTTCTCTGCAGGCCCTACCTCCATTTCAAATATGTCGGAGAGGGAGGGGGTGAGATCGCTGGAGATAATCAAGGTTTTCCTGCCCAGCGAGGCATAGTGAAGGGCTGTGGTGGCCGAGCAGGTCGTCTTGCCCACACCTCCTTTGCCCCCGAACATGAGTACGCGCTTGTCGGTGTGATCCAAACCCGAAAGAGACATGAAACCTCCTGGTCCTGGTGTTACCGGGCCGCGTACAACGGGCTCATCATCCGCAGCTTCTCCACGACGCCCGGCAGGACGCCCATCACGTAGTCAAGGTCAGCGTCGGTGTTCTCCCGCCCCAGAGTCAGGCGCAGGCTGCCATGGGCGATCTCCGCTGGGATGCCCATAGCCGTCAACACGAAGGAAGGCTCCGACTCGCCGGTGGTACAGGCTGAACCGCTGGAGGCGCAGATACCGGCCAGGTCCAGATTGAGAAGTATGGCCTCGCCCTCAATGTACTTGAAAACGAAACTGGCGTTGTTGGGCAAACGGTTGGTGGGATGACCGGTCAGTTGCACGTCAGGTATCTCGGCTGTGATCTCGTCAATGAGCCGGTCGCGCAAAGCAGCGATGCGCTGATTGTTGCTTTCCACGTGATCGTAGGCCAGTCGCAGGGCCGTGGCCAGGCCGACGATATAGGGCACGTTCTCGGTACCGGCCCGCCGGTTGCGCTCGTGGCCGCCTCCTGTCTGAATGGGCAGGAGCGGTGTACCGTTGCGCATGTACAGCACTCCCACACCCTTGGGACCGTAAAACTTGTGAGCCGAAAGGGAGAGGAGGTCAATGTTCAGTTTGTCCACGTTGAGATCGAGAGTGCCGCCAGCCTGCACTGCGTCCGTGTGGAAGGGGATGCCCTTCTCCCTGGCGATCTTCCCGATCTCAGCGATGGGCTCGATGGTGCCCACCTCGTTGTTGGCGTACATGATACTGATGAGCACGGTATCGTCACGGATGGCCTGGCCTACCTGGTCGGGATCAACCACGCCGTGCTCGTCCACCGGCACGTAGGTCACCTCGAAGCCGAAATCTTTCTCCAGTTGCTCGCAGGTGTAGCCGACGGCGTGGTGCTCAATGGGGCTGGTGATGATATGATTGCCCTTGCCTGCCTCCCGTTGGGCCAGGCTCACTCCTCTGAGAGCCAGGTTGTCGCTCTCCGAGCCGCAACTGGTGAAGATGATCTCCTCGGGTTTGCAGCCCAGGATGTCGGCCACCGTGCGGCGGGCTTCATCTATAGCCTTGTGGGCCTCACGCCCCAGGCTATAGATGCTGGAAGCGTTGCCATAGTGCTCAGTAAAATAGGGTACTATGGCCTCCACCACCTTGGGGTCAACAGCAGTCGTGGCGGCGTGATCCAGGTACACGGTTCTTGTGCGTTCTTCCACGAGGTCAATTCTCCTTTCGTACAGTCTTTCAAATTGACGCATTCGTTGCGTCACGTTTTCGAAATTTATCAGCACAACCTCCACTCCTATTCAGGGGGTTGTTCTATCAAATTGGCCAAAGTCGTCGAGTCCAAAGCGTTGACAATACTATCGCGTACCTTCTCCCACACGGAGCGGGTGAGACACACTGCCTCTCGCTCGCAACGATCCGCCTGGCGAACTTCGGAGACGCACTGCACAGGGGCGATAGGGCCTTCCAAAGCGCGTAGGATGTCTCCTACCGTGATGGCCTGGGGTGCGCGGGCCAGGTGGTAGCCACCGTGCGCACCCCGGGTACTCACCACCAATTCAGCCTCACGCAGCGAGGCCACGATCTGCTCCAGGTAAGCCAGGGAGATGTTTTGCAAGCGGGAGACCTCGGTCAGCGGCAGGGGCCCCTGACCGTAGAAGCGGGCCAGTTCCACCATGGCCCGCACTCCATATTGCTCTCTGGTCGAAAGTTTCATTTTTTCGCTCACCGCACCCTGGGACCGTGATCCTCCCAGAATTCCTAGTAAAATGGTCGGATTTATTCTATCACGTTGTTGGCTTCCTGTCAAGAACGAGCTGGCTTGGGGCTTGCGCAGCAAAGCTTGGGGGAGCCCCCACACCCCCCGACCTGCTGCGCACATCCGTTTGACTGAAATTGCAGCATAAGCTGCTCCCTCTGTGCTCAGTCGTAAGGGACCCTATCGGGTCCTTTGCGTTATGGGTCATCACCAAGCGACGAAAGTCTATTGACAAAATGAGCATAAGGGTGTAAAATGGGATTGACGAACTGTAAGGTTGATATCAAGAGCAAGTGCAGCGGAGGCTACTCAGGGGGATGCTGAAAGCTGGGCCGGACGCGCTCCGAGTCCAGCGGCGCTGCGGATTTTGCTTGCAGACGAGTGAGGGGTATAACCACACCACACTGTCTACCCACGCGTGAAAATGGAGTCGTTAAAATGGTATACTTTCCACAACAAGAGGACATTCGTCTTCAGCGCGCCCCGTTGGCAGAAGTCATTTGCCAGGTTCGCTTTCCACCTGTCTTGCGAATCGTCAACGAAGACCCCGTCGCCTTCCAAGAACGAATAAGAGGATCGTTCCCACAGTTTGGTGTCGAAAAGGGTATGATTGTCCAAATGACCCGCTTGGGGACAGAACCGCCTTCAGCAAAGCCAACGCCGCACACCTTTCGCTTCCAATCGTCCGATGGACATACGATGGTCTCCCTGGCGTTGACCTTCTATGCGCTGTCCACAACATCTTATACCCATTGGGAAGATTTTCTTAATCTTCTTCAGCTTGTAAACCGAGCCGCCTGTGAGGTATACGACCTTCCTTATGCGGTGCGCGTTGGATTGCGCTATATCAACAGCTTGACTTTCGAAAACACAGGCACGAGCAGCGTCACAGAGTTGTGGGAGATCCTTCGCCCTGAACTCACCGTGCTGTTGAGAGGCGATTGCTGGGATGAGCCTCTGGAGATGCTTAATCAGCTCTTGCTTGCTGGTGAGGAGAATGAGCGATTGACACTACGAAGCGGTTTCAGGGGCGGAGAAGAGCCTGCCCTTCTGTTAGATTTAGACTACTATTCTGAGGGCAACATCCCTCTGGAAAACCTATCCGCCCTTTGCCAGCGTTATCACGATGTAATCTATAATGCCTTCCACTGGTGCATTCGACAGGAGAAACTGGCAGTGTTCGCTCCGATTCCTGCTGACCAGGAGGAATAGCATGGACGCAAGACTATTGAGCGGTAATGCCGAGGTAGCCGTCTTGCCGAGAGGGGTGGGTGTTACTACGTTGGGCGCACCCGACCCGGTCTGGCGAGACTTCGAGACCAACGTTACAGGAGCTGGCTCGATTCCTCCACCGGTGGCGGAAAAAGGAGAGCAACAGCTACTCTACCCTGTGGAAGCTACAGGTCCCTCCGAGGTGAGTGTCTGGCCCTATGTACCGGATGCAAGGGTAGCCGCTTCTCCGATATGCAGGGATGCTGCCAAATTGGGCACGCCAGACCGGGTCTGGCGAGACTTCGAGAGCGAGGTTCCAGCAGTTGGCTGGGTTCTCCTACCGGCGGTGGAAAAAGGAAAGCAACGGCTACTCCACGCCGTGGCAGCCACAGGTCCGTCCCAGGCGAGTGTCTGGCCCTCCGTACTGGATATGACGGAAGATGGCGGAGATGGTATAGCCATATTGGAAATAAGCGCCGAAACGGGGGATGAAACCGGTTTTGTGCAGGCAGCCAGTGAGATAGACTGGTCTCAACGCCCGGCTGCGGACTTTGCGCGAGCCGTGCGTCTGGCTCTTGCGGCCGGAGCACACCTGCTCGCGCGGAAGCTGGCCGACTGTGGCCATCGTTTGTACCCACATTACGAAGAACTTGCCAAAATGGCGCACACCCTAGCCCCTCCGCGGGTTGTGAGAACTGATATCCCACCTGTCCCATCGCTGCAGGCAAACCAGGCATGGCTGCGTGCTCATGGTGATGAGTATCGAGGACAGTGGGTGGCATTGCGGGATGGTATCCTTCTGGCAGCGGCAGCCACCGCCAGACAACTCCAGGCTTGCCTGGAAAGCACAGACGATGCTCTGATCACAAAGGTGTTCTGATGTTGCGCTTCGAAGACGGCCGCCTCTTCTCGCAGGGGGCCTGCACGTTCTCGTACCGCCCAGCCACCGAGCAGGATACTACACCTCGTATCATGATCGGTGTGCAGATTGAGGGCCTCTATACCGAGACTGCCGTGGATACAGGAGGCGTATACCTGGTTTGTGATCCAGAGATTGTAGACCTGCTGAAACTTGACCCCAGCAGCGGGCTGGGCACTGACAAACTACAGATTCGGGGATTCGAAGTGGGTGGAACCCTCCATCGAGTCTCCCTGACACTGCTAGCCCAAGAAGGGCAGAGCCTCGAACTGGAGGTCACCGCGTTCGTGCCCCATCCTCAGCCCAATGAACTGTGGAATCTGCCTCCCTTCATGGGCTTGACAGGCTGCCTGGAACGGCTCCGTTTTGCCGTTGATCCAGGGACAAATGTTTTCTACTTTGGTCCACTGTAACTCTCATCTCATAGGTGTCAGCCATTAACAACAAGAGAATGAGCACAGTGTCCTACCAATCCCATACCCTCATCGAATCCTGGCTCCCTATACAGACCCAATGAGTAGGGGATTGCAACGTACGGAAGCGCAGAGAAAAAGGCCGTCTTGATCACAGGGCGGCTTTGTTTTTGGCCCAGGGGAAATAACAAAGGCCGTGCCACCCAAGTGGTCGGCCTTTTGCTTTACAATCGCTATTGTCAACTGGCGACATAAAATGCCCCCAAGGGAATTCGAATCCCTGTCGCAGCCTTGAAAGGGCTGTGTCCTAGTCCACTAGACGATGGGGGCACGACTCAATTCTATTCTACCCAAGACCAGGAGAAAAGTCAAGTCGCATTTCATTTTT
Organism: Anaerolineae bacterium; assembly: GCA_041862415.1. Classification (GTDB taxonomy): domain Bacteria; phylum Chloroflexota; class Anaerolineae; order E26-bin7; family E26-bin7; genus E26-bin7. Next base: position 19,240 of record JBGVTF010000352.1, read on the forward strand.
CTCATAAGAAATACATGATCACGATCACTGTCAGGCCCCAAAGCCCAAAATTGATGATAAACGGCTTGTCCGTGAGAAGAATCTCCTCGGGACTGCCCCCCTCCTTTTTGAAATGCATCAGGTAGAGATAGCGGAAGATGCCATAGAGGACGAAGGGAATGGTCAGCATCATGGCATGATTGGCCGGCAGATTAGCTGCTGAAAAAGTGTAGAGGGAATAGGCCACCACAGTAGCCGAGGTCACCACGGCAATCATTTCATCCAGGAGATGAAGGTTATACTCGTTCAGGCTGGGGCGATGTTCATTGGCGTTTCCCGCCAGCACCACCAACTCATGGCGTCTCTTGCCAAAGCCCTGAAACAGGGCCAAAAGTGTCATGCAAACGTAAAGCCAGGGCGAGAACCTCTCCGCCTCCATGACGATGGCACCGGCAGCGACCCGCAGGACAAAGCCAGCAGCAATGGTCAGGACATCAATGATGACGAGGTTCTTGAGCACGAAGGAATAGGCGATCATCATTGCCAGATAAGAGAGAGCGACAACTCCAAAGACAGGTTTTAGCGCAAATGACAGGGGCAGGCAAACAAGGGGGATGAGTATCGCAGCCACCAGGGCCACTGAGGGTTCAAGTTGCCCCGAGGCCAGAGGGCGGTGACGCTTGGTCGGGTGCTGACGGTCCTTTTCCATATCCACCACGTCGTTAATGAGATAGACTGCGCTAGAGATGAGGCAGAAAAGGACAAAGGCAGCCGCCGTCTTGGCCAGCAACCCCGGGATGAAAAGCTTTTTATCGAAGACCAAGGCGGCAAAGATAAAGATGTTCTTGGTCCATTGCTTGGGCCGCATGGTTTTCAACAAACCTGTGAGCATTCTCGTTGTCTCCTTTGAGGGCTTTGAATTCAGATAATACCCCATTATGGCCTAATAGTCAAAATTGACTTTTCGTTCGGTTGCGGCTATGCTATAGCCGTGAAGAAATCGGTGACCAGAAAGCGATTGGACATCCTATTGGTGGAGCGAGAGTTAGTAGACAGCCGCCAACAGGCCCAGCGCCTGATCATGGCTGGCCAGGTGATGGTGGATGGTCAAGTGGCGGACAAACCGGGCACGCGGGTCTCTCAGGAGGCGGGCATCACACTGAAAGCAACCCTGCCCTACGTCAGCCGGGGCGGGCTGAAGCTTGAAGCCGCCCTGGACCGCTTCGCCATCGAAGTGACCGGGCTGATAGCAGTGGACGTGGGAGCTTCTACTGGTGGCTTTACCGACTGCCTCCTCCAGCGCGGAGCTTCCAAGGTCTACGCCATTGACGTAGGCTACGGCCAACTGGCCTGGCCTTTGCGCAACGACCCCCGGGTGGTCGTCATGGAGCGGGTGAACGTGCGCCATCTGGAGGGCCTACCTGAATCCGTTGACCTGGCCACGGTGGATGTCTCTTTCATCTCACTGGAACTGGTGCTACCGGCGGTCATCGGTTTCCTGAAGCCTCACGGCGACATCGTGGCCCTCATCAAGCCGCAATTCGAGGCCGGACGCAAACAGGTGGGCAAAGGCGGCGTGGTCAAGGACCCAGCGGTCCACCGCGCTGTCTTGCACAAGGTCCTCCTCTGGGCTGATGAGCACGGCCTGGCAGTGCGCGGCTTGATGGCCTCACCCCTCAAGGGTCCGGCTGGCAACGTTGAGTTCCTGGTCCATCTTGTCCCTCAAGAGCCAGGGGATAGCCGCGTGAGCATCGAGACCCTGGTAGACAACTGCCTGGAGGAATTATGAACCTACACCTAAAAGTCATGGACAAACTATGCTTTTCCATGATATAATAAAAGTCGGGTGCACACCGCCCTGGAATCTGGGAAGACCCCAGCCACGACCTGGAGAGGAGTGGCCATGAAAGAAGACATTGAAACCCTGAAGTGGAAACTAGCCCAGAAAAAGAAGCAACTGGAGATCATTCTGGCCATTGACCGCATCCGTGACGGTACGAGGGACATGCAAGTGCTGCTCTCTTCCATCGTCGAAATAGTGACCAGTTGTCTTGATGCCGATCTGTGTTTGATAACCTTGGTGGGTGAAGAATCAGGGAAACTGGAATTGAAAATGGTGGATGATCGCCGGGGGATCTTTGGCCAATTGAGCCGTGATGCGCTTCGGAAAGCAGCAGAACAAGGCATGGCCATTGAACGGGTCTCTATCCCCGATGATACGTTCGGTCTCCATCAGCAGGGGGTGAATCACCTCCTGGCTGCCCCCCTGGTCATCGGTGAGGAGCGGCTCGGCTCGCTGCTTCTTTTGAATAAACAACGGGGCTTCGATCAAGTTGACATTGACCTGTTAGAAGCGGTCGTCAGTCAGACCGACTCGGCAGTGGTACACGCTCGTACCTATGGCCATCTCCAGCAACGCAACAAAGAACTGGAAACGATCTACAAAATTGACCGGATCCGCGACTCGGGCCTCGAGTTCCAGCCTATGCTAAATGCGGTCCTCAATAGGCTTTGTCAGGCTATCACCGCTGAAGTCGGTTTCATCATGCTCTTTGATGAAACGGGCCAACAACTGGAGCTCAAGGCCTCCACAGAGAGTGACATCTTTGCCATCACCGATCACTACCGTCTGGTGCAGGAGACGGCCAACGAGGCTTTGTGGAAAGCCAGGCTGATCAATCGCCGCGACCTTGACCCCAGGATCCGCTCTATCATATGTATTCCCCTTATCCTGCGAGAGAAGATCATCGGCATTTTCGGAGCCGTCAATGGACCCAGGCTGAGAGCATTCGATAAAGAAGACGAACGTTTGCTGACGGCCATTGCCAGCCAGATGGACACCGCCATCTTCGAGAGCCTGGAGAAGCGCAAGCTCCGCGCGGCTTTTGAGCGTTCCGTGGGCCCAAAGATCATGGAGGCGATCCTGGCCTCCGGCAAGGATTTCCTCAAAGGCGAGAGGTCGCAGGTCACCGTCCTCTTCTCCGACATACGCAGCTTCACCATCGTCGCCGAGCGCACCGAAGCTGAGAGCCTGGTCACCATCCTGAACGAGCACTTTGAGGCCATGACGTCCATTATCATGAAACATGAAGGCACATTGGACAAGTTCGTGGGCGATGAAGTCATGGCTCTTTTCGGAGCCCCTTTGCCCCTTGAGGATCACGCCCTGCGTGCGGTGCGCACGGCTCTTGAGATGCAGCACGCTCACAAAGAGTTGATGGCCCGCTGGGAGGCAGCCGGGCAGGAAGCGGCGCCTATCGGCATCGGGATCAACAGCGGCGATATGATCGTGGGACAGATCGGCAGCTCAAAGTTTACCGATTACACCGTCATCGGCGACAACGTCAACCTGGGCTCACGTCTCTGCGGAGTGGCCAAAGGCCATCAAATTCTGATCAGCGAGGCTACCTATCAGTTGGTGCACCACGCCGTGAGAGTCAACAAGCTTGCCCCCATCCAGGTCAAGGGCAGAGTTCAACCGGTGCAGACATACGAGGTCATTGGCCTGAAATAGGTCATTCCTCTACCGATTCCTGGAGGTCTTTCATGTTGCCCCAAATTCGCATCTCCCCTGCGCGACGCAACCGTTTGATCCTGGTTGTTCTCCTGCTCCTTTTGGTCTGCTGGATGCTTTATGTAGCCAAATCGGCTCTGTTCCCTTACGTCATTGGCCTGGTGGTTGCCTATTTGGTTCTGCCCCTGGTCAATTTCCTTGACCGCAGGATGCCCTCTCGCCTGCGCGACAGGAACCTCTCGCGGCCCCTGTCCGTTCTCATCGTTTACCTGATCATCATCCTGTTCATCATCGGTATCTTCTCATTCCTGGTACCCCCCGTGGTCAAACAGGGGCAAGTCCTCTGGAAACAGATGCCCGAATTGGCGACTAAAGCACGGGCCCTGGGCACAGAGTGGCTGGGTAAGTATCAAGAGGTCATTCCTCTGGACATCCAACAGAGGATTCAGAGCAATCTAGAGAAACTGGCTGGCACCATCGGGCAGGCCCTTCAGGAAGGGGTTACGCGCACCGTCAGTGTTATCTCCAGCACCGTCAGTTTCTTTTTAGGCATCCTGGTCATCCCCTTCTGGCTCTTCTATATCTTGAACGATTCGGCAAAAGTCAGAGAAAGTGCCTTAGACCTTATACCGGACAGAATCGAACCCGATTTGCTGAACATCCTGCGCATCACCGATGACATCTTCAGTGCCTATATCCGGGGTCAGTTGATCCTGTGCCTTTTCATCGGCGTCCTGGCCACCACCGGCCTGCTCATAGTGGGGGTGGACTTTGCCCTCTTGCTCGGGTTGATAGCCGGTGCTCTCGAAATCTTTCCCTTCGTGGGACCCATCTTGGGGGCCATCCCGGCCCTCATCGTGGCGGCGCTACAATCGCCGATGACCGCTCTCTGGACACTGGTCGTCTTTATCTTCATCCAACAGATCGAAAACCTTTTCCTGGCTCCCAAAATCGCTGGCGAGAGCGTGAAGCTGCACCCGGCCTTGGTGATGGTTGTCCTGGTGGTGGGCAACGAGGCTCTGGGGCTTTGGGGGATGCTCCTGGCTGTTCCCCTGACAGCTGTGATCCGCGACGTATTCAAATACCTCTACCTGCGTTTTTCGGATGAGGAGGTTTCTCCAGGGGAGGCAATGGCGCGCGTGCGCACGGAGAAGATGACGATCGAGGTTTGAGATCAGAGCAGCAAGGTGCCTTGACCTGATCCACGATACCTTGCCCCAGGAGGCTTTCAGGAATGCAAAGAGAAGAATGGACATTGGAAGCGAAGGTGGGGATCCTGGAAAGACGCGTCGCCGTCCTTGAGCGTATCCTCAAAATCAGCCAGATCCTCACTTCGACGTTGCAGCTTGAGCCCTTGCTGCGGCTCATCGCCCAGGCCGCCACAGAGTTGACGGATACCGAAGCCAGTTCTATCCTGCTGGTGGACAAGGACACCGGTGAGCTACGCTTCGAGGCTATCAATGGTACCAAAAGAGAAGAGATGAAGCCTCTTACTGTGCCTCTCGAGGGTAGCATCGCCGGTTGGATCGCGCGCGAGGGCAAGCCCCTGCTGGTTCCCGAGGTTCGACAGGACCCGCGCTTCTACTCACAGGTTGATGAAACAACCGATTTTGAGACCCGCTCCATACTGGGCGTTCCCTTGCAGGTTAAAGGTGAAGTCATTGGCGTGCTGGAAGCAATCAACAAAACTGGCGATGAGATTTTCACCCAGGACGATATGCAGACCCTGTCCACCCTGGCCGCCCACGCCACTATAGCCATAGAGAACGCCCGCCTGGTGACCGAGACCCAAAAGGCTTACGAGGAGTTGAGCGAGCTGGACCGGCTCAAGAGCGACTTTGTCGCCATTGCCTCCCACGAGTTGCAGACCCCTTTGGCCGTCATTCTGGGATACGCCTCTTTCCTGAGGGAGGAGGCGACCGGGGTGGCCAGTGAGCAGATGGACGCTGTCCTCCAGAGCGCCCTACGTCTGCGGTCGTTGATTGACGACATGGTCAACCTGCGCCACATTGAGACTGGCGAGGCCGAACTCGAACTAGAACTGGAACAACTCTCGTTAAATAGGCTCGTCGCTACCATCACGGCGGAATTCGCCTCGCTGGCGGAGGCCAAGAAACAAAGTGTCAGCATCAAACTGGCCTCTCAACCGCCGACGGTGGAAGCAGACCGGCAGAAGCTGCATCTCGTGCTGGCTAACCTGTTATCCAATGCCATCAAGTTCACCCCCGAAGGGGGCCGCATCCAGGTAGAAGTCGAAACAAGGGAGAATGAGGTGTGGGTCTCGGTCAGAGATACAGGCATTGGCATCCCCCCTCGCGAGCAGGAGCGTATCTTCGACCGCTTCTACCAGACGGAGCCCAGCCTCACCCGCCGTTTTGAGGGCATGGGTCTGGGCCTGTCCATTGCCAAAGGTATGGTCGAGCTGCACGGGGGCCGCATCTGGGTGGATAGCGTGGAGGGGATGGGCAGTTCGTTTACTCTTGCCTTGCCCTTGTCGGTTGGGTAGTGCGATTGAGGGAAACCATGCCCCAAAATCAACGACTCAAATTGCCCGCTTGTATCCCTCCTCCTGAGCAGCCAGGTCCATGGCCACGGTCAGCAGGGGCTCGACGGCCAAGACCACTCTGTGAGTTGCCTTGCGCAGGTCAATGGCCTTGAGGTAATGCTTGCAGGCCTGGCAGACGTAGAGGCGATAGACTTCGTCCTCGCTGGCATAGTAGAGTAACCTGGTGTGGTCGGTGTTGTGGCAGAAAGGGCAGCCCAGCCGCCTGTAGAGCCATTGGCTGCGGCACCGGGAGCACGAGAGGTAACGCGCTCCCGTCTCCTCGACCAGGGTCGCGAAATCCGGTGGGCCGCCACAGACCGGGCAGTACCCCCGTTTCCAACTCTCTTGCTCAACGTGCGGCATCACTTGCTCAGCGGCCCACTCCAGATAGGGCTGTAACGCCAGGTCAACAGCCGTCTCTACCAGATCAATTTCAGCCTCTTGTGGAGCTTCCTCCTCGCCCTCACTGGCCATGCCTTGCTCGAACCGCCTTCCAGCCAGGGAGAGCCAGTCAACCTCCTCTAACCCGTCTGTTCCTGTGGCCAGTTCGGGATCGTATTGCGCCAGGGCCTGGGCAATCTCGGTTGCCAGCCGGCTGAAGCTCCCTGCCTCGAGGGGCAACTGGGCAAAGGATAGTTGGGGCAACCCCTGGAGCACCCGCGCCCGCAGGGCCTCTCGGTCTAACATCTCCAGGGTGGCCGCAATTCGGGTCTTGGCCTCGTGCTGCAACCGGAACACCTTCTGGTGAAACTCGTAAAAGTCGGCCAGCTCCGGGTTCTGGGCCTTGGCTTCTTCCAGGGCTTCCATCACTTGCCGGGCATGTCCTTCTTCGCCCTTGGCGGTTACAGTTCCCATACGTTATTACCTCGTTTCATAAGATGGCCTCACCCCATTATACTTCACCTCGCCTATCCTGGCAAGAAGCCCAACAGCTTCCGATTCATGTCCGTTCAACAAAGCCACAGGCCAGGGGAACCGTCCCCTGGCCTGTGTTCGTCTCTTGGCTTGATTTTCACGGTCACATCTTGATACAGTCTTATCCACAAGCTGAGGGAGCCGTCGCCATTGACGACTCCCTCTAACAATGGGAGACATCTTTGTCCCCTTACTGGAAGTCGTACCGGGTTGTTACCCCCTCCCTCCTCAAGATCACTTCCGCCCTGGGTTCAGGGAACACCGTTTGAGCCTATCGGCCGCCGCCCTTCCGGCCCCGACTCGGTTTGGGCAGGGCGGGTCTCCCGTGTCTTGTCTCGTACGATCTGGACCAGCCCAGCGATCAACGTGACCCAGATCAGAGCGGGCACGAAAAGCACAACCGCGATGCCAATAACCAGCGTCACGATCCCTTCAATCCCTCCCATAGTGGCACCTCCTACTGATGACTCATTACCACTCATTCGAACTATACACCACGGCGCAAATCCTCCACCGATTGCCGGATAAGCGCCGGTTGAGCGGCGTTCTGAGCCTGTCGAAGGGTAGCTCCGGAGTGGAGAAGCGTATCGAATTACAGTCTATCATATTTTGTGAAAAATGTCATCGGGCGTGGCACCTATTCTTGCCTAGGTACTTTTGCCTACGACCGATACCCCGAAATTAGGTATTTCGCACATTCCTGACATACGTCTGTTAGCTCTTGAAATATCAGCAGCATGGGTGTATAATAATGTAAAAGGTTGCTCGAAGGGACCCCCTGTTAGGCTCAGCGTTCGACTGATGGTTCAACGGCCTCAAAGTCTCACGGCCGAAGCCTCGGACCCACTGCGCAAACCCTCCAGAGGTGGGTGGCGTGAGCCTGGGGTCAAGGGCAGGATATCATGGAAAAAATCACAATTTTATTAGCTGATGATCACGTGTTGGTACGAGAGGGCACCTGTAGGCTTCTGGAGCGTGAAGAGGATTTACACGTGGTTGGGGAAGCCGGTGATGGAGAAGAAGCCGTCAGGCTGACGACCGAGTTGCGACCTGACGTGGCCATCATAGACATCGCCATGCCCAAGCTGAACGGCATTGAGGCCACCCAACAGATCAAGGCCCTCTGCCCGGCCACTGCTGTGCTCATACTCACCGCTTACGACGATGACCCGTACGTCTTTGCTCTCTTAGAAGCAGGGGCGGCAGGCTACCTCCTGAAGAATGTGCGTGGCCGTGACTTGATCGAGGCCATCCGAGCAGTGAACGCTGGCGAATCAATGCTTCACCCAGCCATTGCTCGCAAGGTGATAGATCGCTTTGCGCGTCTCCCAAGCAAGCCCCCTGAGGAGCGCGCGCTGGATCAACTCACTGAGCGTGAACTGGAAGTTCTGAAGCTGGCAGCCAAAGGGATGAGCAACAGGGACATCGCTCATCATCTCAACCTTAGCATACGCACCATTCAGGCTCACCTGAGCACCGTCTTCAGCAAGATGCAAGTCGGTTCGCGCACCGAGGCCGTGGTGCAGGCTCTGCAAAAGGGTTGGCTCACGCTCGAAGATACGCTTTAGCGAGAGTGATAATGAACTTGCCGCCGGGTGATCTCTCCAGAAAAAGTCCATTGAAAGGGATGATAAGGACCCGTCACTTCTGGATTGTGGCGGCTATGTTGGCCGCCAGTACACTTCTCCACTATTTTACACCACAGGTGCGTCTCGTACCTCTGACGTCATTGCCTCTTATTACCCGGCATGCCATAGAGCGCATCATCTTCATATTACCTGTAGCCGGGGCGGCCTTCGCCTTCGGACAAGCAGGGGGGCTGGTCACCCTGGCTCTTGCTGTCCTCATTATGCTCCCACGCGTCTTCCTGATTTCCTCCTCTCCGTCGGACGCCCTTTTGGAGACGGTTGCTGTCGCTGTTGTCGGCTATCTCGTGATCTGGATGATCGAGACTCAGGAGAGGGAGAAGAGTCTGCGCCAAAAGGCCGTTTCACAGCTCCAAACGATCAATGCTGTCACCGCTATCGTGACCGGATCCCTGGAACTGGAACAGATCTTGAACGGCGCTCTGGACAAGGTTCTGGAGGTAACGAAGGTAAAGGCGGGTTCTATATACCTGTTGGACAGAGAAACTCAGGAGCTGACTTTAGCCGTCTATCGGGGGGTGTCTCCTGAGTTTGCCCGCGAGGTAGCCAGGTTCAAGCTAGGCGAAAGCCTCACAGGATGGGTCGGGCAATCGGGGGAGCCGATCGTGGTGGACGACCTCTTGCAGGAGCCCCGGTTGACCACAAGCCTGACCAGCAAGGCGGGCATGAGGTCTTTTATAGCAGTGCCCTTGAAGTCCAGGGACAAGGTATTGGGGGTCATGAGCCTCGCCGATTCTCAGCATCACCTGTTTACGGCCCAAGACGTGCAATTGCTCACCGCCATCGGCAGCCAGATCGGCGTAGCCATTGAGAACGCCCAGCTACACCAGGATGTTGCGCGGCAACTACGAATCGAACACCGGTTAAATGAAGTAGCAGAGAAACTCAGTTCGGAGTTGGAGTTGGATCGGATCCTACCCAAGGTGCTTCAAATCGCCGAGGAGTTGATAGGCGCTGACGGAGGGGTCATTGCATTACTTGACCGAGAGAGCAATCTCATCGGTTATCCGTACCTTCACAACCTGCCCCGGAAATTGGCAGATGTGACTGTGCCCAAGGGAAAGGGGCTGGCTGGGGAGGTGATGACCACCGGCCGCTCCGTAGTTATCGAGGACTACCCAGCCTATACCGGTGCTCTGCCTGACTTTGTCGAGGTCGGCGTCACCAGCATCGTGGCCGTACCTATCGTGAGCGGCGACCAGCCGTTTGGCGCGCTGAGCCTCGTCAGTCTCAATAAGGCGAAGAGTTTTTCTGACAGAGATGTAACGATCCTCGCCGGCATAGGACATCAAGCTGGCATTGCGATCGAGAACGCGCGCCTTTATGAAAACATGCGCTTCTACGTCAGACAGATTACCAGGGCTCAGGAGGACGAGCGCAAGCGCATCGCCCGCGAACTGCACGACGACACAGCTCAGGCCCTGATAGATCTCTCACGTCGCCTCGACAACCTGGCTATTTCCCGTGAACAATTGTCTGAAACTGTGATATGGCGACTGGAAGAGTTCCAGGAACTGATTGACAGCATCCTACAAGGCGTACGCCGCTTCAGCCGGGACCTACGGCCGTCTGTGCTGGATGATTTGGGCCTGCTGCCCGCGCTGGAATGGCTGACGGCTAACCTGATGGAAGAGGACGGGATAGAGACAGAGTTGAAGGTGTACGGTGACCGGCGACGCCTGCCACCCGAAGCAGAACTGGCACTGTTCCGTATCGTTCAGGAAGCACTCAGCAACGTCAGGAGACATTCCCAGGCCTCGCGGGTTGTGACTGTGGTGGAGTTTGGCGAGGGCAGGGTCAGAATAACCGTGAAGGACAATGGCCAGGGGGTCGAGTTGCCAGGCACGACGGGTGACCTGGCTAGTACGGGCAAGCTAGGCCTCATCGGCATGCACGAGCGAGCCCGTCTCCTGGATGGCACCTTGACGGTGCGCTCCGAACCGGGCAAGGGAACCACAGTGACGGTCGACGCACCCGTATAGTCAACCGTGAGAGAATTGCCGAACACTCTGGGGATCATCATCCGAGACGCCTGATTTGTCAAAGAAAAAGCGAGGATTTCCACTGCGAGATGAAAGGTTCTGGGACCCACACTTGACTGTCCCGGCTATCTGCTGTATAATAGCGTGTGAAAAATATCACATGGCCCCGGGTCACGGGGTACACCAGGAGCAAATAGGCTCACAATCTCAAAGAGGAGGTAACCAAGATGGCTTAATGGCTTCAGATTGACGCCTTTCCACCAGCAAAGATGCTTACAATCTCAATGAGGAGGTAAACTAAAATGGCTAACGAGATTCAGATCGACGCCTTTCCACCGGCCAAGATGGCCAGCCGGATGGAGGAAGTAGGTATCAAGAAGGCAACCCTCAACACAGGGACCATGTTTGCCCTGGCTATGCTGGCGGGAGCCTTCATCGGCTGCGGGGCGATTTTTTGCACCGTCGTAACGACCGGCTTGGGAGCGGCCGGCGTGGGCTATGGGATCATCAAGCTGTTGGGAGGCCTGGTCTTCTGCCTGGGCCTTATTGCCGTCGTTGTGGCCGGTTCTGAGCTGTTTACCGGCAACAACCTGATCGTCATGGCCTTTGCTAGCAAGAGGATCGGCATAACCCAGCTTCTACGCAACTGGGTGATCGTGTACGTGGGCAACTTTGTGGGCTCGATCCTGACTGCTTTCGTCATGTTCCTGACCAAGCAGTACATGTCCTCAGGGGGAGCCCTCGGTGCCAACGCCCTAGGGATCGCCAATGCCAAGTGTGGTCTGGGTTTCATCCAGGCCATCGCTCTGGGTATCATGTGTAACGCGCTGGTGTGCCTGGCCGTATGGCTCTGCACCTCGGCTCGGTCTACTACCGACAAGATTATGGCGATCATCTTTCCCATCACCGCCTTTGTGGCCGCCGGGTTCGAGCACAGCATCGCCAACATGTACTTCATCCCCATCGGCCTGTTCATCAAGGGCTTTGCGGGGAGCGGCTTCTGGGAGGCCATTGGCAAGACGGCGGCCGACTTTGGCAACCTGACGTGGGGTGCGTTCTTCATCAGGAACTTGCTGCCGGTGACGACCGGCAACATCATCGGCGGGGCCGGATTTGTGGGGCTGGCTTACTGGTTTATCTACTTGAGACCTGAAAAAGTAGTGGAAGTGAAGCCAGGCGTTGCGCTCAGGATTCTGGTCGTAGACGATGATCGCGATTTTGTTGACCTCACCAGCATGATTCTCACAAAAGAGGGCTACGAGGTTGTCTCTGCAGCCGATGGGGAACAGGCCCTTCAGACGATGGAGGAGGAACGGCCCGACCTGGTTTTGCTTGACGTGATGATGGCTACCCCACTGGAGGGTGTCAGTGTGGCCCGCAAGATGGCAGCAGATGCCGACCTCAAGGCTGTCCCAATCATCATGATTTCCAGCATTGACAGCAGCCGGCACGCGGCTCTGCTTCCAGATGATCTGCACATACCAACTGATGCCTGGATCAGCAAACCGGTGGATCCAGATCATCTCTTGAGAACAATCCAGCGTTTCCTGGCCTGACTTTCCAGAGAGACTTTGGCGCTGAGGGCGCATTCGGCTGCAAGCCGTCAGTAGGCTCCACGGAGAGTCGTCTGGCTTGGTCGCGCCGGTGCGCCCTCGGTGTTTTTCAGCATGGCGCAGCCGCTACCGCTGTTGCGGAGCAGGTCTGCCAGCAACTTTTATTCTCATAATGCCCCCCGCTATAGGTGCGGTTTAGTATCAGACAGGTGAGACGATGGACACATCCGTGCGTATCCTGGTCGTGGACGACGAACTGGGCATCCGCGAGGGCTGCCGGCGGGCGCTGACACCCTACGGCTTCGAGGTGGAGGTGGCCGAGAACGGCCCTACGGGGCTGCGCGAACTGCGCGAGGGACAGTTCGACGTGCTGCTGCTGGACGTCATGATGCCCGGTATGAGCGGGCTGGAAGTGTTGCGGCAAGCGCGGAAACTCGACCCTGATCTCATTTGCATTATTATCACCGGTTATGCCACGGTGGAACTGGCGGTGCAGGCCATCCGCGAGGGCGCTCACGACTTTATCACCAAACCCTTCACCTCGGAACTGCTGCTCCAGGTGATCAACAGGGAACTGGAGCGGCGGCAACTACGGCGCGAGACCGAGCGGCTCCACAGGTTGGAAGAGGAAGCCCGTGAACTGGCCCGGGCCAAGGCCGAACTGGAGAAGCTGGAGACTATCGAAAGCCGCTTCATGCTGACCATGGTCCATATCCTGCGGGCACCCGTGGCTGTGTTGCAGAATTCCATCCAGCTTATCCGCAAAGGCTACGTGCCGCCAGAGGAGCAGCCAGTTCTGCTGGAACGGGCCGACCTGCGGGCCGGCGAATTGCTGACCATCCTGGATGACCTGCTGCTCCTGGCCTACTTAAAAGAAGGTGTGGGCCTGACCAAGACCGAAACGGTCTCTGTGGCCGACGTGCTGGAGGAGATGCTGGCCACGCTAAAGAGCCAGGCTGACCAGCAAGGCGTCACTATGTCACTGGATGTGGCCGACCGGCCTCAGGTCACGGCCAATCCGGATCACGTCGAGGCGCTGTGGACACATCTGTTGAGCAACGCCATCCGCTACACCCCGGCAGGGGGGGGGGTGACTGTCTCGCTGCGGACGGATCGAGAGCAAGGCCAGGGGATCGGGGCTGTGTCGGATACAGGCATCGGAGTGGCAGTCGAGGATATCCCTCGCATCTTTGAGGAATTCTACCGCACCGAGGAAGCCAAAGCCATGCAGGAAACCGGTACCGGTCTGGGGCTGCCCATCATCCAGCAGGTGGTGGAGATGTACGGCGGCACCATCGAGGTGGAATCGGTTGTGGGTCAGGGCAGCACTTTCCGCTTCACCCTGCCCCTGGCCCAGCAGGGAGGGTCATGACATGAAGCGTTTCATTTCCGGGTTGTTGGGTGGGCGGTTGCAGATCGTGCTGATTGCCTCCTTTTCGCTGGTGGCCGCGTTGACAGTGGGCTTGAACGCGCTGGTCGTTTCGCAGGTGATCCGGGACTATCTGGAGACTGCTCAAGACAACCGGGTGGCCCGCGATATGGACCTGGCCGAGGCCTTCTACCAGCTCAAGCTGGACGAAATCGAGGCCGTCGGCCAGCGGATGGTACGGGACCCCCGGGTGATTCAAAACCTGCCAGCCGCCTTTCAGGGTCAGGCCGAGGCCATCCAGGTCATTGACCAGGAGATCAGCCGCAAGATCACCGTGCCGACCCTGGGCGGCACTCACCTTATCGCCGTGCTCGACGCCACCGGCAATATCGTGGTAGGCCGGGTTATGTCACTGGAAGGCGCTCTGTCGCCGATTATCTCTCAGGGCAATTGGGGGGACTTGCCGATCGTCAAAGACATGTTGTCGTCGGGGGAGGAACAGGCGGGTACCGAGATCATCCCGGCCGAATTCCTGGACCAGGTCGGGTTGGACGAACAGGCCCGCATCCCGTTGAAAGATACCCCCAAGGCCGCGCCAGAGCCCTTCGACCCCCGCGAGGGCACAGCCGGTCTGGCACTGACCGGGGTCTACCCGATCCGGGGCGAGGACGGCCAGGTGACTGGGGCAGTGCTGGCTGCACACCTGTTCAACAACGACTTTACCCTGGTAGATCGCGTCAAGGAGGTGGCCGGTGTTGACACCGTGACCATCTTTTTTGGCGACCTGCGGGTCTCGACCAACGTCATGGAGAAAGGCAAGCGGGCCGTCGGCACCCGGGTCTCCCAGGAGGTGTATGACGTCGTGCTGGAGCAGGGCCGCTTTTACCCAGGCAAGGCCTTTGTGGTCAACGAGTGGTTCATCACCCGCTACGAGCCGTTACACGATCACGGGGGCCAGGTGGTGGGCAGCCTGTACGTGGGCGCCCGCCTGTCAGCCTTCCTGGGACTGCTTCGTACCTTCTACTTCCGGGTGGCCCTCATTGCTCTAGTCTGCATTGTACTGGCCGGGGTCATCGCCGTGCCCATTGCAAGAGTCGTCACCCGGCCTATCACCGAACTGGTGGAGGCCAACCGCCGTCTGGCCCAGGGCGACATGACAGTCCGCGTACAAGCCCATGGCTCTGGCGAACTGGCTATGCTGGGACGATCCTTCAACAGCATGGTCGAAACCCTGCACCAGACCCAGCAGGAGCTGTTGCACAAAGAGAAGCTGGCCTCGATGGGGCAACTGGCGGCCGGTGTGGCCCACGAGATCAATAACCCCCTGGGCACTATCCTCCTTTTCTCCGACGTGATGTACAAGGAAGCACCAGAGGACGACCCCCGGCGCGATGATCTGAAGATGGTCATCAACGAGACCACCCGCTGCAAGAACATCGTAGCCGACCTTTTGAACTTTGCCCGGCAGCAGGAGGTGCTGGCCCAGGATACTGATGTCCACACCCTGCTGGAACAGGCGGTCGAGGGGGTCAGCCGCCAGCCAGCCTTTGAAGGGGTGGAGATCATGCGCCAATTCAGCCCCGACCTACCCACCATCCAGGCCGATCCGGCCCAGTTGCAGCAGGTGTTCGTCAATCTGCTCAACAACGCCGCCGAAGCGATGGAGGGCAGCGGTACCATCACCCTCGCCACTCGGCCGATGAACAGCCAGTGGGTTGAGATCAAGGTCTCCGACACGGGCCGCGGCATCCCGGAGGAGAACCTGGGCAAGCTGTTCACCCCCTTCTTTACTACCAAGGCCCTGGGCAGAGGAACGGGTTTGGGATTGTCTATCGTCTACGGCATTATCAAGATGCACCGGGGGCAGATTGCCGTCCAGAGTCAGGTCGGCCAGGGGACGACCTTCATCGTGACCCTGCCGGTGCAGTTGCCTAAGGGGCAGTTGGCCCCGACCAGCGCCCCGGACGACGTGATCGCCTGACAGCAACGAGGGATAGCGCAGCGAATCCCCGGAGAGCACGAGGGGTTTCGTCGAGAGCCCCGCCCTGAGCGGGACGAAGGGCTCAGCCGAGCGGTGTCCCCTCGTCTTCTTTCCCCCCATGTCTTGGAGCTTGCAGCAAATCGCTCCGCAAGCCTAACGAGGAACCATGGAAGAAACTAAAGGCAACATCCTAGTCATTGACGACGAAGTGGGCATTCGCGAGGGCTGCCGGCGGGCTCTGGAGCCGCAGGGATTCACAGTGGAGACGGCGGCCACTATCCAAGAAGGGCTGCGCAAAATCCAAGAAGGCCATTTCGACCTGGTGCTGCTGGACGTGATGATGCCTGACGGGCGGGGCATTGACCTGCTGGCTCCCATCCATGAGAAGGACCCCGACACCGTGTCCGTGATCATCACCGGCTACGCCACGGTGGAGCTGGCGGTGGAAGCCATCAAACAGGGGGCTTACGACTTTATCTCCAAGCCGTTCACCTCCGACCTGCTGGTGATGACGGTCAATCAGGGGTTGGAGAAGCGGTGGCTGTCGCTGGAGGCCAAGCGGCTCCAGGCCATCGAGCGGGAGGCGGCCGAACTGGCCCGCGCCAAAGAGGAACTGGAACGGCTGGACCGGTTCAAAACGACTTTCACGTTGACGGTGGCCCATGAATTGCGGGCCCCTCTCACGGCCCTGCAAAGCTTCCTGCTCTCCCTGCTCAAAGGATACATCCCTGCCGATCAACAGCAGACAATTCTCCAGCGGGCCATCGAGCGGGCCCAGGAGTTGCTAGACTTGGTAGACGATCTTCTGAATCTGGCCACCGCCAAGGAGGAACTGGCACCGCCGAAGCGCAAAGTCCTCTCGCTGGCGGACGCGCTGGAGAAGGTGGTTCCCCTGCTGCAGGCCCAGGCCGAGGAGAAGGAGATGACCTTCACAGTGGGGGTGCGCCAGCGTCCGCAGGTGGAGGCCAACCCCGATCAAATGGGGCAGTTGTGGACCAACCTGATCTCCAACGCCATCAAATACACTCTGGCGGGCGGACGGGTGACGGTCACCCTGGAGGAGAAGGACAGGTGGGCCGTGGGCACGGTGGAAGATACCGGAATCGGCATCACCTCGGAGGACCAGCCCCGCATCTTTGAAGAATTCTACCGCACGCCTCAGGCCAAAAAGATGGAGCGCCGGGGGACAGGGCTGGGTCTGCCCCTGGTCAAACGGATCGTGGAGGGACATGGGGGGACGATTGAGGTCGAGTCGGCATTAGGGCAGGGTAGCCGTTTTGTCTTCCGGTTGCCCGTAGCCACTGAAGTCATGGGCAAGGGTCCAGGCCAATCCGGCTCATCATCCTGACCATGCTGGAGGAAGGTGTCAACCAGAAAGAGGGGATAGCTTCGCCATCCCCTCTTTTTTGGTTATCTGGCTATCTGATGAGGTATAGCGCAGAACTGTGGATGGTAGAGCAAGATGCCATCTTGCCCTACGTCCCACCCACATTTTTGCGGTGTACCCTATCTGACGGCGACCCCGTTAGCCCAGCGCCGCCTCGATCCGCTCCAGCAGCGTGTCGGGGTCAATGGGCTTGTGAATCCAGTCTGCGACGGGGACATACTCGTCCGAGAGCTGCTCCGCCTGCGCCCGCGCTCCGGTCAGCGAGGTGACCATGATGACCGGGATGTCCTTCAGGGCGACGTCCTCAGCCATTTCCCGGCCCACGTCCAGCCCATCGAGGATGTAGGACATCATGATGTCCAATAGCACCAGGTCGGGCTTTTCTTTGCGCATGGCCGCCAGGGCCTGTTCGCCATTGGCGGCGGTAACGACTTCGTAGTCCCGGGACTGCAAGATCGTCCGGGTGAGGTTCACAAAGTCAGGGTCGTCGTCAACCACAAGGATCTTTGCCATAGTCTCACTCCTTTTCGAGTTTCGAGTTTGCGTAGAGAAGACGAGCAAGCCCGCGCTTCCCCTAACCCGAACCTCGTTTATTGGCCTGCTTCGGAAGCGGCTTTCCTCTTGGCTTCTTCGTAGAGCTGCCTGGCCCGCTTCGGTCCGTAGTACCACTTGGCATGGTGCTCGGCGGCATAGGCAGCCGAGGTCACGCCGAAGCGCATACTCACCAAACCAGCCCACATCAACGGATGAGCCACCGCCAGGTAGAGATGCACCAGGAACATGCAGACGGCGACGATCATCGCCACATCGTGGATGAGCACCATCCATTGGAAGAGTTCTGCGGGCACAGCGCCTTTGCCAAACCACATTACCAGTCCGGTGACACCCAGTACAACCCAGGTCACGCACATGATCAGGCCGTTCATCTTCTCACCGGTGTTGAAACGACCCTGGGGCGGCATGGCGGTGTGACGACCCAGCAGGTAGTAGCTGAAAGCGTTCAGCACCCACCCGATGTCGTCCCTGTCAAACAGGAACTCCCGGATGCTCATGATGAACCGCCGTGGCTCGATGATGAAGTAGAGGATGGGCAGCAGGCCGAAGAGGATGGCCGTGACGCGATGCACCAGCCGGACGAGGTAGCCGGCTTGTCCCTGAGCCAGCGATTGAAACAGGGGCACGTAGAGGATGAGCCCCGTGATGGCCAGAGGGACAAAGGTGGCCGTGTGGAGCCAGTGCCCAAGCCGCTCGATGAGGGTGTACTTGGGTATCCAGCGGATGGTTACAACATCTCGTTCTGTTCCCTTGAGTCTGACTGTCATTCTACTTCCTCCATCCTGATATTGCGCCGAGTGACGAAGAAGGCCGCTATCACGCCCAGAACGCTTGCGCCGAGGGCAACTCCACCCAGCGGCTGGACGATTTTCTGCCAGACGTTGGCCATGGCACCCGAAGGGGCCTCGGGCAGGTTGAAGCGGCCCGCGTTATTTTCTGGCAAGATGTACATCATGGCCGTGCCACCGACGCCAGACGGATTGTAGAGCACAGCATCGGGGAATGGCCTGGGAGCACCGTTGCGCAGATAAGCCAATCTCGCTTCGGCCTTTTCCAGCAACTCCTGGCGCTCACCAAACTGGATAGCCCCTGGCGGGCAGGTCTTGGCACAGGCTGGTACCTGGCCAGCCGGCACCCGGTCCTGGCAAAAGGTGCACTTGGAGGACTTGCCTTTGCCCAGGAAATCGGTCTCCTTCAGGCGCGGGACGTCGAAGGGACAGAACTGGGTGCAGTAGCCGCAGCCGTTGCACAGGCTCTCGTCGTAGGCAGTGAAGCCCAGTTCGTGTTTGTAGAGAGCGCCTGTGGGGCAAACCCTCACGCAGGGGGCATCTAGGCAGTGCATGCAGCGCACCGGGCGGAAGAACCAGTTCACCTGGCCGTTTTGCTCATACTCGTAGAACTCGACCCGGTTCCAGGTGATGGGCGACAGGTCCTCGGGGTTATCGTAGCAACCCAAGCAGGCTGTCGTCTCAGCGGGCAGGTCGTTCCACTCCTTGCAGGCTACCTGGCAACCGCGGCAGCCCATGCACTTGGTGACATCAATCAGCATTCCTTTAGCCATTATGCACCTCCCTTCTTGACCCGAACCAGGAAGGCCTTGAACTCGGGGATCATGGTATTGGCATCACCGACGTGGGGCGTCAGGATGTTGGCGCTGTCCCCGGTGCAGAGACCGGAGAAGCCCCAGTGCCAGGGGATGCCAATATGGTGCACCGTCTTGCCCATGATGGTGAACGGCTTGAAGCGTTTGGTGACGATGGCCACACCCTGGATGGACCCACGGATGGACTCCACAGTGACCAGCTCAGCGCTCTCAATCCCCAACTCGCTGGCCAGTTCCTCGCTCATCTCGATGAAGACCTGGGGCATCAGCTCCACCAGCCAGGGCAGGTTGCGGGTCATCTGGCCAGCCTGCCAGTGCTCCGTCACCCGGTAGGTGGTGCACACGATCGGATACTCGTTGGGGTCGGCGATCTCTTCCGGCCGCCAGACCGTGATAGCCGGGTCGTTCTGCGTGCCGGAAAGCGGGTTGACGATGGGGCTTTCCAAGGGTTCATAGTGCTCGGGGAAAGGCCCATCGGCCAGGCCTGGCCCAAAGATGTGGGCGTGCCCTTCGGGCTTCATGATGAAGGCATAGCGGGTGCCCTCCATGTTCATTGGCGCCCAGCCGCCATCGGGCACGTCGCCTTCCCACTTCTCACCTGTCCAGCGGATGACAAAGTCTTCCTTATCCCACGGATTGCCGTCCAGGTCCACCGAGGCGCGGTTGTAGATGATGCGCCGGTTGACTGGCCAGCACCAAGCCCACTTGGAGTAGAGGCCGATGCCGGCCGGATGGTAGTCGGTATTGTCGCGCCACTTCTGCCGGTTGCCGTCCGTCTCGTTATAGCTCTGGGTGTAGAGCCAGTTGGAGGACGAGGTGGTGCCGTCAGCTTTGAGGTGGCCGAAGGTGGCCATAAGGTCGCCCTTCTTGTAAACCACCTTGCCCTCGTCATCCAGGATGTCGGTCTCGGCGAAGCCGTTGATCTCTCGGGACACCAGGTCGGTCAGATCGGCCGCTCCGTAATTGCCGGCCGGGCTGTCGTACCAGCCTTTCCAGCGCAGCTTGGTGATGGCCTCGGCGTTGGGCCCGCCGTCGGCTTCGTACAGCTCGATGAGCTTGAGCATCAACTCGACGACGATTTCCAGGTCGGGCTTGGCCTCGCCGGGCGGGTCGGCGCCCTTCCAGCGCCACTGGCTCCAGCGGCCGCTGTTGACGATGCTGCCTTCCTTCTCGTAGGAAGCCGCTGCCGGCAGGGCGAAGAACTCGGTCTGGATGCTAGCGGTGTCCACCCCAGGCTCCTGCCAAAGGTTGCAGGTCTCTGTCTGCCAAAGGTCCACCGTCACCAGCCACTCCAACTTGCGCATGGCTCCCCGCTCCCGGGCGGCATTGGCCCCGCCCACGGCCGGGTTCTGCCCCCAGCAGATGAGGCCCTTGATGTCGCCTTTCTCCATGGCCTCGAAGAGGGCGATGTGAGAGTAGTTGGTGCCCGGGTTGCACTTGGGCAGCCAGCCGAAGCCAAAGTCATTTTCCGCAGTGGCGTTGTCGCCGTACCACGACTTGAGCAGGCTGACCATGTACTTGGGGTAGTTCTGCCACCAGTTGGCACTCTTAGGGTCGGCCGTGGAGAAGACCTGGGCTCTGCCGTCCAGGTGATCCTGCAAGGTGACGTCGGTGGCGACGGGCACTGCCAGATAGCCAGGCAGGATGTGCCACAGCAGACAGTGGTCAGTGGAACCCTGCACATTGGACTCCCCGCGCAGGGCGTTGATGCCCCCACCGGCCGCCCCAACGTTACCCAACAGTAGTTGCAGGATGGCGTAGGTGCGGATGTTCTGGGTGCCGTGGGTGTGCTGGGTGGTGCCCATGGCGTACATGATGGTGCCGGACTTGCCCACCGCACCAGTCTTGGCGTACTCCTCGCAGATTTGCAGGAAGGTGCCCTTGTCCGTGCCGGTGATGCTGCACACCGTGTCGGCATCGTAGCGCTCATACTGCTTCCTCAACAGTTGGAAGACGCAGTTAGGGTCCTGCAGTGTTTTGTCCTTCTTGACGATCCCGTTCTCGTCCTTCTGGAAGGTCCAGGTGGCCTTGTCGTACTTGCCAAAGTTGGGATCACCAGACCCCGGCACAAAACCAGAGAACTTGCCGTCGTTCTCGGCAGCCGTCTTGAACTCGGAGTTGACCAGGAAGGACATGTTGGTGTACTCGGTGACGTAGGTCATGTTATAGTTCTCTGGGTGGGCTTCCATGTCGTCGAGTACCCACTTGACCATGCCACCGAAGAAAGCGATGTCGGTGCCGGATCGCATCTGGGCATAGATGTCGGCCGAGGCCGACGAGCGAGTAAAGCGGGGGTCAATGCTGATGAGGGTGGCCCCGTTTTCCTCCCGCGCCTTGGTCACCCACTTGAAGGAGACGGGGTGGTTCTCGGCTGCGTTGCTCCCGACGATGATGATGCAATCGCTGTTCTGGATGTCGCACCAGTGATTGGTCATCGCTCCTCTACCGAACGACTCTGCCAGAGCCGCAACAGTAGAGGAGTGTCATATACGCGCCTGGTGCTCGATGTAGACCAGACCCAGGGCGCGCATGGCCTTGACGATCAGGGAGCACTCTTCGTTGTCAAGGGCCGCCCCGCCCAGAGAGGCGATGGCTTCCAGCCGGTTGACCGTACGGCCCTCGTCGTCCTGGACCATGAAGTATGTGTCTCGTGTGGCTTTGATCCGCTTGGCGATTTCCTCGATGGTCCATTCCCAGGACTTCTCCTCCCACTCCAGGGATCCAGGAGCGCGGTACAAGGGCTTCGTAAGGCGTTTTTTGCCCACATCCAGATTGATCTGGGCCAGAGCCTGTCCTTTACTGCACAGGGTCCCCTGGTTGACGGGATGATCGGGATCGCCCTCGATGTTGACCACCCTGAGCTTACCATCTGAGTCAGGGGCGGAGGCCACGATAGCCCCACAACCCACAGCGCAGAAACAGCAGATGGTGGGCGTCTCACCGATGGGCTTGTGCAAGGGGAAAGTCTTTCCCCTGGCAGCCAGCACTGCTCCGGTGGGCAAAAGGAGAGACCCCGTTGTCGCCCCCGAGAGTTTTAAGAAATCTCTTCGGCTTAGTTTCATCAGTCTGACTTACCTCCTTGATGAGAGTAAAACGGTTCTCCTACCTTCGATTTCTCGGTTGAAAAGCGATATGGATTAATTCAACACCTCCTTTCTTTGGTCAAGGGGCTTCAGAAAAACTTGCCCCACTACTAAACGAGCTGCACCAGATAAGAACCGTGTGACTAAAACAACTTGGAGTCGAGGCTTCGTGAGCTCGGCCGAACGGCTTTAGTCGGCTCTTTCCGCCTGAAGGCTCCCCTCCCCAAGCCATCTTAGCCAGACCCAAGTAAAAACCGATCCCTTTTCACCGGTTAGCACCGGAGAACGGATCGGCTCGTCATTGAGTCCTGAGACCTTGTTCCCCTCGTCCCTCATTCCTTCAAGGTCAACATATTAAAAATATATCACAACCGTTTGGCTTTGTCAAATCAAATCTTAAAAGCCGCCATCGCTTCCAGTTCTTCCTTTTGACAAATTTGCTCCCTGGCTGATAGATAGACATCACACTGGGAACATTCCTGGCTCTGGTCACAGCTTTCACCAGCGATCTGCCAACAGGGATCGCTCTTGTTCAGATAGCCCGGACACGGTTCCCGACTATCTGGTGGACAATTGGTGATTTCCCAGCAGGGAATCAGGGCCAGCAGACGTCGCAGTCCCTCTTGATTCAGCCCTCTCTCGTGGATCAGATAACGGATGGACTTGATCCATTTGAGGTCGTTGTTAGAATACACACGGCGGTTGTTGCGTCGGGATGGTCTCAGCAACCCCCCCTGTTCGTACAGACGCAGGGTGCGTGGGTGTACATTCAGGAGTTCTGCTGCCGTACCGATGCTGTACAGAGGCCTGGTGTCATCAAGCATAATTCCCCTTGTCCCCGCGACTTGTGGACTATCTGTCCGACGATGGCGATTGAGAAAGTTTTCTCAATATCGCGCCTATTATACCACGTTGCTTCATTCCTGTCAACATGGCTTTCCAAATTTGTCATATGGTTGTGGTCGGAACTCATCGGAACAAGAACAAGGACCGACGGTTATCCATTCATGGTAACCGTCGGTCCCGTGGTTGGGAAATCTGCTCTACCCCTGGCTTGCTCACGTGCTGGGAGGTCGTGGCTGATCTTCTTCGGATGAGACCTGCTCACGGCAGGCATCCGACATTCAGGTCCGTACTCCGAAGCGCGGCAGGACGTAGCGCATAGCCACAAACCATACGAGAATGAACAATATGGGGTACAAATCTTCCAGACTTATGCTCATAATCTCAATCTCTCCAATCCAGGTTGTCAATCTCTTCTTTGATCACGGCTTTGCCAGGGAAGCCCACTTGATAGTAAACCCTCTCTCCGTCCGCATCGAAGAGTACAAAGGTAGGCACTGCTCGCACAGCGTAGGCGCTGGCGGCCGCTCTGCCTACCGGCGATAGGACGTTTAGCCGAAGAACCTGCACGCGGTCTCCCAGCTCCCTCTCCAGCCCATCGACCATGGGCTTGGCCAAAAGGCACGCGCTTCAGACGTTTGAGTAGAATTCGATGAGGGTGGGCTGGCCACGGCGCAGGCTGGCTTCCAGAGCCTCCATGGAGGCAATGTCGCTGGGTCTGGTGCGCAAGAAGAAATAGCCGCCCGCTATCAGCGCCAGCACAATCAGCAGCAGCGCATTCTGGCGTACAAACTGGCTTACTTGATGGATCATGTGCTCTCCCTTCTAACGATGACAATCCTCCCCAAGGCACTCCGCGTAGGAATGTCGTTCAGTGTTTCATACCCTGGGGGGGTATGAAAGTGATGCTATTATATCACAAAATCGCTGTCGTGTCAAGATCGAGTTTTGGGCGATTTGGGGGTGGATTTTCGGGCCATTATGTGGTAAAATAGTAATAGACACTTTCGTCTGTCAGGCGGATGACTCTCCAGGGGTGAAGAGGAGGCCAACGTGTTAGGGGAGGTGCGAGATGAGACGAGAATGGCTCATGGTGCTGTTGGTCGTGGTCTTGCTCGGGTCCGTTGGTTGTGGGACAACAGCGAAAGCAGCGGCCATAGCGGAGGAAGAATCGGGCCAATCCAAATCGCCCACCACTTCAGAGACGTACGAGGTCCAATCAGGTGACACTTTGATGGGGATTTCCAGGAAGCTTTTCAACGGTGATCCTCAGTATTGGGATGAGATCGCTGACCTCAACGATATCAAAGCGCCCGACTACACCATCTACCCCGGACAGGAGCTCAAGCTGCCGAAGCCAGAGGAGAAGGAACAAGGGACCCCGACCGTGACCGACGAAGGCGGTTTGAGCGACAGTGCAACGCAAAAGGTCCAGGTCAAAGAGCCGGTCAGCGAGAACAAGCGGCCGAAAGCGGTCATCAAGGGCCCCGCAAGCGGGGCGGTAGGAGAGACACTGCGCTTCAACGCGGCCGATTCCACCGACGAAGATGGTCGCATCGTGAGCTACGACTGGGACTTTGGCGATGGGACCACCGGCAGCGGGGTCAACGTGACTCACAGCTACGGCGAGGAAGGCAGCTACCAGGTGACCCTGACCGTGACCGACGATGGAAAGGAGACAGATCAGGCCAAGGCCCCAACTGAAGCGGTTCCTGCCGCGAAAACGTACCAGGTTCAATCAGGCGACACTTTGATGGAGATTTCCAGAAAGCTTTTCAACGGTGATCCCCAGTATTGGGATGAGATCGCTGAGCTCAACGGCATCAAAGCGCCCTATACCCTTTACCCTGGGGATGAGCTCAAGGTGCCAGAAAAGTAAAGGTCTCTCACTGGCGTCCGAAGAAGGAGTCGACATCAATATACTCTTCCAAGACAATCGGCTTGGCTCCGACCAGCCGATTCTGTCTGTCACTTTGCGACATTCATTCAAGCAATGGTACTTATGGGGGATAGACAAAAGAGAGATTCATGTTATATAATAAAAAGGTGAGACGTTTCCGAAAGCCAATTGTCTGAAAAGGGAATCAGCCATGTATCTTGCTCCACAAATCGTTATGCCCTTCACTGTGACCCTGGCCTACTCGGCTTTGGCCATCTACTTTCTCGTGAAGAGAGGGCTGCGCGAGAATATGGACCGCCTTTTGACCTTGTATCTGCTGCTGGTCATCATTTGGGGTTCAGGTCAGGTCCTGGTCTACAGTGACATCCCTGAGCCCCTGCCTGCTTTCCGCTGGGAACAAATCGTTGTCTACGGGTTGGTGGTCCTCTCTGTGGCTTTCTGGGCTTTTGCCAGAAGCTTCCTGCAAAAAGAGGATTGGATGCCCGCCGGTTGGCTGGTAGGCCTGACTGTTTTGGTCCTCATGGCGGTCCTGGATTGGGGCCTGATTTCCCTGCCGTTTGATGTCCGCGCCCGGACCAGGGGCTGGTTCACTTCTGAGGACGTCCCATTCCTGTTGAGCGCTGCCGCGTGGGCCTGCTTCAGTGCCCAGACTGTTCTGACCACCTGGTACGAGCATCACCGCAACGAGAGCCCCCTCCATCGCAACCGCATCAAGTATCTGATGGCGTCTATCGTCCTGGTAGTGGCCGGTTATGGTTTTCATCTAACCCAGGTGGAATCATATCAGTATCTGGGACTGGGCACTCATTGGTTGGGGGCGGTGATAGCCATATACGCCGTCGTCAGCGAGCACCTGCTCGACATCTCTACTCACGTGCGCCAGGCCCTCAACTACCTCGTCATCACCTTTTTCACCATCGCTGTGTACCTGCTCAGCATCTACGCGGCGCAAGCCATCTTCGCGCCTATGCTGGGCTCAAGCATTCTGATAGGAGCCGCCATCGCGGCTGTGTTCTTAGGTGTTATCTACTCCCCTCTGCAAAGAATGATCCAAAGAGTCGTGGATAGGGTTCTCTTCGGACGGCGTTACGACCCTCAGCAGGTGGTGCGTGAATACAGTCAGGCGATCAGCAACGTTCTGTACCTGGATGACTTGACTGCCATAGCCATTGGTCGCATCAGTGAAACCCTGGGTGTCAGGAAAGGAGCGTTGCTGCTGGTGGAGGGAGAAGAAGAAAAGCAAATCCGTCTGCGGATGTTACCTGGCATCGGTGTCCCCAGCAACGACGTCTATTTGAATCTGACGAAGGATACACCGATCACCGAGCACCTGATCGAGCACGGGCAGCCGTTGACGCAGTACGCCATTGACGTAACTTCGCGCTTCAAAAGCGTGGCCGTCGAGGAGCGGCGTCAGCTCAAGGAGCTGGGCTTCGAGCTGTTTGTGCCCATCCGCAGAAAGGAGAACCTGGTTGGTCTCATAGCCCTGGGACCTCACAAGTCAGGGCGGCCTTATTCCGGGCGAGATTTGGACCTTCTTCGCACTCTGGCCGATCAGACGGCTGTGGCTTTGGAGAACGCCCGTCTCTTCCATCGGGTCCATTGCAATCTCGAAGAGATAACCAGTATGAAGAATTTGATGGACAACGTCTTTGCCAGCATCGCCAGTGGGGTCATCACCACCGATGTGCTGGGTCAGATCACTTTGTTCAACCGCGCCGCCGAATCCATCCTCTGTGTCTCTACCGAACAGTGTCTTGGGCAGCCTTATTACCAAGTCCTGAGCCTCCTGAATAGGACGGCGTTCCCCGTCTTGGTAGAGAAGGTAAAGGAAAAGGAGGAAAGGTACAGGGGTTTCGAGGTTGAATCCTATCTACCAGAGCGGGGTACGGTTAGTCTGAGCATGAATCTGTCCCCGCTCAAAGACGCTGAGGACAAGACCCAGGGTGTGGCCATCGTCGTAGATGACTTGACGGAGACAAAACGTCTCCGGGCCGTACATGACATGTTCCGGCGCTACCTCTCGCCGGCCGTCGTGGACCGCCTCCCCCCCGATCCAGCCGAATTAAAGCTGGGCGGGCGTCGTCGGGAGATCTCCATCCTCTTTGCCGACATCCGACACTTCACCTCTTTCAGCGAGAAGCTGCCGCCTGAGCAGGTGATGGACACTTTGAATCGCTATCTTTCCATGGCCGCCGAGGCGATTTTGGCCTACGAGGGCACCCTGGACAAGTTCATGGGTGATGCGGTCATGGCCATCTTTAACGCGCCATTACCCCAGGAGGATCACGCCCTGCGGGCAGTGAAGGCGGCAGTCGCCATGCAGCGGGCCATCGCTGACTATCATCAGCAGTTGGGCGATGAAAGAGGACTGAGTTTTGGGGTGGGCATCAACGTGGGCGAGGTCGTCGTCGGCAACATCGGCACGACGTCTCGCATGGATTACACGGCCATCGGCGATGCCGTCAACCTGGCCAAGCGCCTGCAAGAGAACGTGAGCGGCGGTCGCATTCTGCTCAGCCACAGTACCTACGAGCAGGTCAAGGACCATGTCAGAGTCAAAACGCTCCCCCCATTGAAAGTCAAAGGCCGCATGGAGCCAGAGCCAGTTTACGAGCTGATCAGCCTCATTTAGGTAGAGATGACAGAGCCGATAGCCAGAAGAAGAACGGGGATGGTAGCCAGTGCTGCCATCCCCGTTTGACGTTGTTGCTAATTGCTTGATGGTCATCTCAACTGGGCCACGGTCAGGCCCGCTCCCACTTTCCGCTCGTCAATGTCAATGCCGCCCACGATTTCCAGACTGGCTCGTTGGTGACCTCCTTGTCAGATTTGGGGTTATAATAGCCCCTCTGAGCCTAAAAGCAATGTGAGACGAGTCCTTCAATCTAGGAATCGCGCGAAGGCTTTTGCCATTTCGTTGACAACGTCCGCTCAGTGGTTGCCAGCCAGGCCCTTCAGCAGCCTTGCCCGCAGTCCGATCAAGGTAAGTCCCACGACTTCTTTGCGGACCTCGTCGTAGCGTAAAATGACCCCCTCACCGATGTCCATCCCCACAGCCGGCTGAGGTTCCCCAATAGAGAGATAGAGAACGTCCGCCTCCTCGTCATAGTCCCAGTTAATTGTCGTCGGTTTTTCCAGAATTCTTACCGCTTCCATATCGTTACCCTCCTGGCCGATGGCCGGCTGGTCAGATAAGCCGTCAGGATAAACCCGTCCTCGGGACTGACTTCTTGGTACGCCATCACGAGTATAGCTCAACCTGGCGCGAAAGTCAACCCTGTGCAGTGTCTGCTAGTGCGATCTTCAGAGCAGCCTTCCGGAGGCAATCAGTTCATCGAGCAAAGAGGGGGCTCCAGAAGTCGGGGTGGTCGGGGTTTGTGAAGCGGGCCATGTCGGTGCCGGGTGTCCAGGCTGTGCCGTCGGGGCTTGTGGTGTGCTCATCGAACGCTGCCCCTTGCAGGTCGGCCCGGTACAGGCTTGCCCCTTGCAGTTTGGCCCAACGCAGGTCTGCCCCTCGCAGGTCGGCATCCGCCAGGATTGCGTCTTGCAGTTTGGCCAAACGCAGGTCTGCCCCTTGCAGGTTGGCCCCGGACAGGTCTGCCCCTCGCAGGTCGGCCAGACGCAGGTCTATCCCCTGCAGGTTGGTCTCGGTCAGGTCTGCCCCCTGCAGGTTGGCCCCGGTCAGGTCTGCCCCTCGCAGGGAACCATCGGTAAGCCAACCGTGTCGGCGCAGTTCTTCCACAGCGCCTATCGCCAAGCTTCTTTCGATGCTGCCCATTTGGGCGATGAGGTCGGCCCTTTCGGCTTCGCGTCTTTGCCTGCGGCCAATAAATAACCCGAGCAGGAGGTACGTGACCGCTGCGCCGCCCATCTCGGTGCCAGAATTGAGGGCCAGGCCTTTCCAATCGCCAGTGGGCCACGGCCACAGTGCCCGAAGTGATGACGCCAGGGCCACGACTACCAACGTGAGAAGTACTGTGTTTCGCAACTGGGTGCTTTTCATGGTAGCCTCCTGGGTGGAGAGTGGAGAATGAAGAATGGAGAGTGAAGGGCGGGTCGCGGACTGGCTTGGGGCATAGCTATTCCTCAGGGTGCCAGAAGTCGGGGTGGTTGGGGTCGGTGAAGCGGTCCATGACGGTGCCGTCTGTCCATTTTGTGCCGTCTGGGAGTATGGTGGCCTCGTTGAATTTTGCGTCTTGCAGGTTGGCCACGGTCAGGTCTGCCCCTTGCAGGTTGGCATCGCGCAGGTATGCCCCTTGCAGTTTGGCCCCGGACAGGTATGCCCCTTGCAGCTCGGCCCGGTACAGGTCTGCCCCTTGCAGTTTGGCCATGCCCAGGTTTGCCCCTTGCAGGTTGGCCAGACCCAGGTTTGCCCCTTGCAGCTCGGCCCGGTGCAGGATTGCCCCTTGCAGGTTGGCCCCGCGCAGGTGTGCCCTTTGCAGGTTAGCCCCGGCTAGGCTTGCCCCTTGCAGGTTGGCCACGGCCAGGAATGCCCCTTGCAGCTCGGCCCGGTGCAGGATTGCCCCTTGCAGGTTGGCCCCAAGCAGGTATGCCCCTTGCAGCGAACCATCGGTGAGCCAGCCGTGCCGGCGCAGTTCTTCAGCGGCGGCTATGGCGACGTCTGGTACCTGGCTGCCCATTTGGGCGATGAGGTCGGCCTTCTCAGCTTCGCGCCGTTGCCTGCGGCCGATAAGTAGCTCAAACAGGAGGTACGTCAGTACTGCACCGATGATTTCAGTGCCGAGGTTGAGCGCCAGCCCTTCGTAATCGCCGGTGCGTAACACTGCCCACCGTAACAATGCTGACGCGAAGGCTATTAGCAGCAGAAGTACTAGGAATGCTAGGAGCCATGTCGTGCTTTTCATGGTTGCCTCCTGGGTAGAGAGTGGAGAATGGAGGATAGAGAGTGAAGGGTGGAAGGCGCGGAATGGTTCGGTGATGGGGCTCGCTGGGGGCGTGGGGCAGGGCTTGCTGTAACGGCACGCGGTTCAGCCACGCCGGATATGCACAACCACCTCCGCGACCAGACACCACTACCAACCGAAGCTACCTCAACACGCGCGCAGCGGCAGGCGTCGGCTGCAAGCACTTGTTGGGTCGCAGGCATTGTAGATGTGCCACGTTATTAGTTTGTCACTACTTGAATACCTTGAGTAGCTTTTCTGTCTATTTGTACAACCTGATTATTTGG
>JBGVTF010000353.1:0-16026 GCA_041862415.1 Anaerolineae bacterium
TTTACCCTTGAAGAAAACGTGCTGCGGGCCGACGTGCCCTTCCGAGTCTCTGGTCATCCGCTCGGCCATTATTTCTGCCCCCACCTCGGGGCCACTGCGCTGGCGAGTCTGGCCAAAGACGACCGCACTCCAGACCGTGCCGACTATCAAAGCCACCACGCTCAGGCCGGTTAGCGCAAGGAATAAGATAAACATGGACCCCTCCGTATTTCGTGATAGAATCGGGTCGGTTTTCGGCTGCCACGGCGATTCGCTCCTACATCGTCGGCCACTGCATCTGCTGTGTTTTCCTCTTTTTCTCGCCAGTCGCCCACGCTTCCCGCACGGCGCGGATGCGCTGCAGCAACTCTTCGAGCTTGAACGATGCCCTCTCTGTTCTATACTGTTATGATCATAACCTTTCTAAGGTTCACCCCCTGACAGAGTTAGTCACCAGAACCACCGCCCTCGCTCAGGCCGCGCCCCAGCAGGTATCCCGCGATGCCGGAAAGAATCGTGACGGCGCCGTCCGGCTCGATACTCTTGTTCATCGCCAAGACCAACACTGCCTCGATGATGGCAATGACCGCTACCCCCTCAATCACAAACCGAAAGTACCGATCCTTCCATGCCCCCTTCCCCAGGACGATTAACGCCAGGCCGCCCACTACCAGCAGCGCAGTCACCGTCGTCACGCCCACCAGCACGGCGATGGTTGTGGGCTCACGGAAAACCTGGGTCTCGACCGGAGTTGTCTTTTCCGGCGCAGGCTCGATGGTCATCATCGTTTGCCGATGAGCCACTTCCACGTCGCCGATCAAGCTAGTGGCCGTGTTGATCGCGTCGGTGGACTCGCTAATGTCGCTCTTGAGCAACACCTCGTAGGAGGCCATCTCTTCTGCGTCCGGCTTCAGCGCCGTCAGCTTCCACTCGACTACCCCGTCAACCTCGCTCCCGCCCCGGGAGATGTTGCTGACCCCGGCTATGACCGCATCCTCATAGTCGTCACGCACGGTCACACTCTCGGCGCCGACTGCGCCGGAGTTGCGGACGCGGACGGTAAAACGGATCGTGTCACCGGGTTCAATAGCGCCACCGTTCAGGTCCTTCCGTTCCCGCTCGATGCTCAATCGCGGTGTGAGGGGGACGAAGGAGTCGGAGGCGGACGTGGGTTTCACGCCACCGGCAAGGATGGTCGCCAGGCTGTCCACCTCGGTGCCCGGCTCCAGGACCGACTTTAGTTTCACCTCGTAGCTCACCCCGCCGCTGGCCCCGGCTCTCACGTTTCCCAAGTTCCAACGTATGGTCGCGGCGTCCCGTTGCCCGCCGCCGGTGATATTGTCCACTTGCTGCACGACTTCCTCGTCGAACTCATCCACGAGAACCACGCTCGTCGCATCGGCTGTGCCTTTGTTGCTGTAGCGGATGGTGTAGCACACAGTGGCGCCAGGTCCAACCTCGCCCTCACCGTCCACGTGCTTCCACTGCCGGGTCAGCGTCAACTGGGGTGCCCGCACCCCCAGTTTCACTTCTACCTTTACAATCTCCTCCACATTGTCCGCCTGCACGGAAGCGACGTTGGATACCTCGGCGGTCCCGGCGTCGAAAGCTTCAGCAGCCGTAACCTCATACCTGGCCTTCCACATCGCATCGGGCGCCAGTTCTTCCAGTTGCCAGGTGATGACGTCCCCGTCGTTCTGGGCGCCGCCAGCTTCCTCGACATCGGAGAGGACTTTGATCGTCGGCAGCGCCATCTGGTCGTAGTCATCTGACACCACCACGTTGGTGGCGGTGATGGTCCCGGTGTTGGTGACGATGAGGGTAAAGCCCACAGTGTTGCCAGGGGAGATGGTCCCATCTCCCTCAGCCGTCTTGACAATCTCCAACTTTGCACCTTCCTGCGCGCGCGGCGCAGCCAGGGCGGGCCGCAGCAGCACCCCTACGGTCAGTAGGAGCACGGTCAGCATCGCTACGCCCAACAATGTCTGGCAGACAACACGTTTGTTCATGATACACCTCCTTCCAGGTCGAAATAGAGAACTCACAGCCAAATGCTCAGCAAACCTGTTCAGTGACGTAGGGGTTCGCCAGAAGTCTGCCGCCCAAAAACAACAAAAGCCAACCCTCTCCTACCTACGAAAAGATCGGCTTCAAAAGTCCTATGCTCTCTCACCTCCAAACCTTGAGTATCTACTGCAGTGTGAGCAGCGATGATGGCGAATGCCGGATAAGGCTATTATATCACAGGTTGAATCAAAAGCCAACAGACGCGGAAAGAGCGATTTTACCCCTCCGCTTTTTCGGAGGCGGGGCATAGCATATAAGAAAGTCCTCCCCCTTTTTTTGTCTCAACCGTGTAACGCTCTCTCTTCAGGCATTTACCAAAATCTTGTTTGTGTGCCATAATGTAGTACGCGAGGGCGTACCGCCGCCTCTGCAATAAGCGAGCGCTGGACACGGGCGATCTCAAAAGTGCAACAGACAGCCGCCGTCCTCTGACAAGGACGCGGGCGAGAAAGACGACGAACGCTTTGTTAACTGGCCGCGGCGTTGGTCGTCAGGCGAAAGTCGGTTGTGTGATGGTCCGGGTTCAGGCGCTCCTTTTTGTGTGTAAAGGGATTATATCATGGCTCGGAAGGGGTGGCAAGTATAATCATGGATGATTGAATATCACCTCTCAGTATGCCACCGCCAGGCTGTGCTTTCAAATCTACCTCATGAGCCGAACGAGAGTCCAGCCTCATGGCTTTCGGGATAAGCATTAAAAAGAGCGCAGGAGAGATCCTGTGCTCTCTGGTTTTGCACTGTCCCGCTGTACATCTCCCCCTATGTCGATGTCGACGAGGACGCGCTCTTGCTCGACCACACAGCGCCAAAGTCAGGTAAGCTGCGGGAAGAATTGGCTCGAGCTCGCGAAACTGCGATTGACGTTCCTTCAATCACCTCACCGACTCCCCTACTTACCGATGGTGAAAGTGAAGCTGCAGGGGCAGATTGGGCGGCGGACACTAGGCCGCGGCTTCGAGACCGGGGCCTGATCGATAGGGTCGTCCCCAAAGCAGAGAGCAGGGGGCGAGCTTGGCATCTGTACTATCTGACCGAAAGGCTGCCAGGCTTTCAGATGGGCGAGGGGCTGGGGTCGAGCCAGATCCTGAGCGATATAACAGGGTGGATACTTCGCACAGAGCACTCAGTCACAGTTCGCATCTGTAACCTGTCTGCGTTGACTACCGGCGAAGCGCCTCTATGGACGGTGGAAGAACAGCTTGTGTAGGCCAGGCGATAGTCCAGAAGCCATCAGCCACGGCAATGCGGCCGTGCATTTCTCGATGCGGCTCCCCTTGGGCCGTCCCCTATGGTAGACTGGTGATTATTGCCGGGGTGTTCAAGTAAGACCGACACTGCCCTGGCAAGCAGTTCCACGGACAGATGGCCAAGAAAAGTGCAAGATTTTCCGCGCCTTGTGTATCCTTTCTTGTGAAAAAGTCGGAGGAACTGCCGACGCAAGAAAGGAGGTGGAACAGATGCTGAAGAAACTGAAGCTGGGGCTCATTGCGCTGGTCATTGCCACAACGCTTCTGGGCGCAGGCGCGCATTTCCTGCCCAAGGCGTCCGTGGTCTTCGCCGGAGGCGGCCCTCCCCCGGTACAGCCGCAGTGTGTGCCCGCTGGGCATGGAGGGGGCTGCTAGCCTTTCCCGGTTCATGCTGCTCCCTGACCATGATCAGCCATCCAGAGAAGCTGGCGGACAACTTCTGTCCGTCAGCTTTTCAGTATATGAAGCTTGTAGCGGTGAAGCTCTTGTACATGAAAGCAGCACACTGTTCTCACCCATCAGTCTTTTGTACTAGACACTACGGTTTCCCCAAAGCCACAAATGATGCCCAATAGTAGGGAGCATAGCCATCTCTGATCATAGCCCTCTGCACGGCGTTCAAGCCAACAGCTACTTCCGTGCGTTGCCCTAGCTCTCTGTAGAACTCGACCATCATGTCCTTTGCCAACGCATCCTCCACGTGCCACAAACTGGCTACCAACCGCTCCGCTCCGACGGAGAAAAGTGCCCGCGAGAGACCTATCATTTCATCTCCCTGGTGTACCTGACCCAAAGCGCTTTGACAGGCTGACAAGACCACCAGTCGAGCATCCAGAGAGAGTTGACAAATGTCGGGCGTGAATAGGTCATCATCGTATAGAGAGATACCGGAGAGTAAGCCAGACCAATCATCGAGATAGGCATGAGTCGCAAAGTGAATGATCTCAAACTGTCTTAACTCACCGTTTGTGCTCATCTCTTTGATAGCTGATACCGTCGCCTCTGAGTTGACCAAACACCTTGCCCGCCGTCCGAACAACTGCTGTAGCGTCTCAATCTCCTCAACAGCGCGAGGAAGTGCAGGTTTCCGCTCCTGAAATGAGGAAATTCCTATGAGCAGCGCCCTACCCTCATTAACCACTCTTTCCCTTTTGCGTTTTGCTGTATCTGACCTTCGCAGCAACATCTGCAGAGAGTAGAGGGAAGGTAAGTAACTGATGATGGCCTGCTCTACCAGAGAGCCCTCTTCGCTTTCCAAAGCATGGAAGGGTAGAAAATGAAGAGTTTGATGAGGAACGATGAAAAGCAGCTTATCTGGTGAAAGTTCTTTTTGTACCTCCGGGGGGATGAGTAAATGGTAGAGACGTCTACGGTGTGTGTGCCCCACGTGAGGGAGGCAAGCTTGCCCCCTTAGCTCACCTTTATAGATGAGGATGCGCCTGTCTTTGTTGGGTGAGGCACACGCCCTCAGGGTCATCTGATCCATTGGGTTCAGCTTCTTCCTCCAGGCCCTTGCTTGCGACGCATTGAAGTGCATGATAATCAGGTCATCGTCGGCCAGATAATATTCCAGACAGGACCACCCTGTCGGAAGATGAGCCTTTGCCTCCTCTACAAAGCTCTCCAGGGAAAAAGGAACAGCCTCTTCTTCTATCCGGGCAAAATCGCTCTGTTGCAGCTGGGCTGTAATCTCCTCATAGGCCAACACTTTCTCTTTCAATGACGAAAGCATTGCCTCTCGATCCGCTACCTCTGTCTCCTTTGGACTATCGGGCTCGCTTTCAAAGGACGCCAGGACTTGGCGGCGCAACTGAACAATCTGTTGCTGCAGTTCTCTTCTTTGGTGGTCGATTAGTGTATGTTCATCTCTCGCAACAAGAGCGGCTAAATCTATCCCTTGTCTATGAAGCAAGGAGACAAAGGTCTGTGCCTTGCTGTCCTCTGCTATTTCTAGGGCTCTCTCCAATTGGCCCAACTGGACAGCCAAAATCAGAGCTCTATCGTAGACTGAGCGTCGGACGGCGAAGAAGCTGCCGGCCAGTTCCTCGGTGTAGATATGACGGCGAGCTCTCTGGATTTGGGCGATAGCGCGGTCATAATGTGCCAGTGCCTGGGGCCAATCAGCCCGCTCGTGGGAAATCTCGGCTAATCCAGCCTCACATTGCCAGGCCTGCTCAGGGAGAAGGTCAGCCAGTGCCTCCAGCGAGGTCCGAAACAGCGTCTCAGCTCTTTCATAGTGATGCCTCTGATAGTGAACTTTGGCCAATGCAAGATCGCAAAGAGATGCCTCGGTCGGAAGGCCAGCACAGGTAAAGAACTCCTTGCTTTTTCGATAGTACCGTTGAGCTGCATCATAGTCTTGCTGGGCCGTCAATACATCGCCAATCGCTCTAACACAGAGGGCTTCCTGAAGCTCCGCACCGATCCTGTGACAGATTTCCCTGGCTCGGAGTAGTGTTTCCAACGCCTTTCCATATACATGCTGCTGAAGATAGAGCTGGCTCATCTCGATGTCGCATTGTGCGCTGTGAAAAGGTTGCCCCTCCCGCTGATATATTTCTCTGGCTTCCTCGTATAACCTCAAAGCTCTATCGGGTTGATTCAAAAGGGTATAGGTTTCGGCCATGTTGCTGGCACAGAGAGCAGCAAGAGACGCCGGTCCTCTCTTTGAGAAGACATCTTGGGCTCGTTTGTAGAGCGCCAGCGCTTTACTGTACTGTCCTTTGCGCTGACAGACCACCCCTATATTCACATCGCTGCGAGCCACATAGGCGGGGATGTCCTCACTCTGATATTTTTGTCTAGCTCTCTCATACAGCTCCAGTGCCCTCTCGTAATCGTGTTGAAAAAAGCATATATTGCCAAGGTTGGCTTCACAATATGCCCTGGCAATACGGATGTCGTTGGCCTCAAATACCTGTAGTCCCCGTTCCAGGTACTCTATCGCCTGATCCAACTTACCAAGGCGCCAGTAGACCAGTCCGGCACCGTTGTCACAATAGGCGGTCCAAACCAACATATCTTCCTGGCTGAAGATGGTGCGAGCCCTTTCAAATTTCTCTAGGGCCTCTTCATACCGTTCGCTTTCGTCATACGCCCGCCCCATGTGGAAAAGGCATGTAGCAAGCTCACCCAAGATACCTTCTGAGGAGAAAAAGCTGTAGGCCTGCGGCAAAATATCTAAGGCTCTCTTATTGTATCCCTTTTCAATAGCTAGTATCCCCGCTGCCAAATCACAGAGGGCAATGTCCAAGGATAGTTCTTCTCTTTTGAAGAGGGCTCGAGCAGAGCCTAGAGACTCCCTAGCCGCATCGAATCGGTTCAGCAGGGTATATATGATCGCCATTTCTCGCTCGCACCTGGCAGCTTCTATCTCCGCATTGTTCTTCAAGTACAGTTCCTTGGTTCGCTGAAATAGCTCCAGTGCTTTTTGACGCCGTGTTAGAAGCCGATGGATCAATGCGATTTCCCTGTCACAGTGGGCTACCTTCAGCCAGATTTGCCTTGTCACAAAGGTGTCTCTGGCCGCTTGCAGCAGTGGCATGGCTTCGTGATACAGCCCTCGTCGGCTCAAGCTCACTCCCAGGCTGAAAGCGCAGCTGGCCTTTACAAGAGGAGCGGAGATCAGAGCAGCCGCTTCGTTGATGACAGCGGCCAGGCTCCAACCCTGTTTGGGGGAACGCGTACTGATATCCAAGGCTTCTTGCGCCAGATACTCTAACACAGCGAGTGAAGCATACAGCGGTCGTTCTTTGACCGTTGACCTGATCTGATCAGGTAATAATGTCTTATCAGCCACTCGTTGCGCCAGGGCCTTGTAGTAGTCCGTGCCCTTCTCCTCTAACTCGCCTTGCACCATCATTTGCTTTTCAGAAGCTTGCTTCAAGATCACTGCTTGTAGCCTAAATTCCGCGTTGCTTTATCTCAATAGAGACTTCGCTGACTTTTTCCCCTGCGGGGCTGATACACTTCCCAAGTGGGATATCAGTAAAATGCGCCCGTCCCTCCTTGTCAACTGGAGAGGTGCGCTCCTGTCCGTCCCACTTGAGAGTCGCCACGAGATTGTCAGGCAGGTCACCGGTGCTGCCGATAGTGAGTTCCACTTGGAAGAAATCAGGCTGTTCCCAACTCCTTCTTGCCATTGCCTCCACTGCCAGTTCGTCGTCGCCAATTCGGATGACGTCCGATAGCAGCAAGATAGGCTCTTCTGGATAACCCATGTCCACGCTTCTGAGCGGAGAAGCAAGTGGTGCAGCAAATAGGCTTTGCAGATATGAATGAGGAAAGTTGAAACTCAGTCTAAAAGGATGCCCTTCTTCGCGCTGGATATGCACGGTCCATGGAGTTTCTGTTGGCCTGGGTCGGAGGAAAGACAAAGACAATGCGACGGGCATCATGTCGGGGACTTGAAGCTGTCCTTTCCTCTCTTTCGACAGAGTATCATACAGCAGATTGTGTTCTTCTCTGCAGGGGGGACAACGGTCGAGATGCCGCTGGATAAGAGGGTAGCGATGCCTGACATCCTCTTCCTCGAGTTCGTCACTGACGAATAATGCCAGAGCTGAGGAGCACTCA
Source organism: Anaerolineae bacterium (assembly GCA_041862415.1). Taxonomy (GTDB): domain Bacteria; phylum Chloroflexota; class Anaerolineae; order E26-bin7; family E26-bin7; genus E26-bin7. Next base: position 7,869 of record JBGVTF010000353.1, read on the forward strand.
TCACAGTCTATCTCCTGAGAAGTAGGCTCAGTAAATGATTTCGCAGCGATAGCTCTGCCCAGCCTGCCAAAGCGCTCAGGCCAAGGGCTACGACTGGATGCTTGTCGTTTCAATTCTTCGATCAAGCCTGTGCTCTCAGATAGGGGACTTGAGTTTGGGGCAACTGAATTATCTTCGACTTTCATTATCTATATCACCCTTCGAAATTATGGAGCTAATCACGCTCAATGCGGAGATGATCAACTGCAAACCGTCGGGGTGCATTACACAGTTTGCACGCTCGGGTTTTCAGGATGTAAACCTCAGAAGGATATAGCTCACACAATAGATAGTGCATAGGCTGGTATCTTTCTTTCACCCGGATAGGATCTCTTTCAACTTAACTAGAGCCCGGTGGCGTAGGTTATAGGTGGCCTGCTTAGTCTTACCTAGCTTGGCTGCTATTTCCTCGTCGCTTTCTCCCAGTAGGAAAGACCGAATGATCACTTGTTGCTGGGCCTGGCTTTTCAGCTGTTCTATAGCTTGGAGCAGTAGCTCTCTATCTTCGACTCTCTTGAAAGCATTTGGATCTTCTTTACTACTTATGATGAACCAGAGGACCCTGCGGCTACCGGTGTCCCCTTCCGCGATCTCATCAATGGATTGCATCAGACGCGGCTTATCCATAGGCTCAGAGGAACGCGAATATTTGCGAAGAATACGGTTGTGGAGGATTTTCGTTGCCCAGGCATCAAAGGCAACATCATAGGGATATGTGTCACGGAAAATGGCCTCACATGCTTCTTGGGCCAGATCATACGCTTCGCTATAGGCCCTTCCCTTAGAGATGCTGAAATCAAGAAGTTTGGTGTATGCTCGGATCACGAGTCGCTGAAATAGCGTCTGCCACTCCTCATCGTCCCTCGCCCCTAGCTTGTGGATTCTTTCGTGCTCCCGTTCGTAGTGCTCGATTACACGGTCGACATATCGTGCAGGTGTCAATCCTGAGCGTTTCTTCCCTTGAGTGCTTTGATACCTCCAAACGCGCTCTACCCGCCCCGAAGTGACATTCCTATGTATGATCTCTGCGACTTGGCAAGCCAGATTATGCAAGGCAGGCTCAGGCAATTGACGGTCAGTTCTGATCGCTAATTCTTTCAGGCGCGACTTGCAGAGTTCGATAAGTCTTTCTTCAAGGTCGGTCATCTTTGGCCTTGTATCTCCACCTGTGACAGTGGATTACAGATATTATGGGCAAGTATCCATCTACTGGGCGATAAATGACTATCACCTGCCAGGAAATGTGAAAGAAGATTGATAGAATTTGCACTAGGACAGATAGGAGAGCCAGAAATGGACTTTAATATGGCGTTCACTCTCAACTTTATCACATAAAACGGCTGGTGTCAACTGGAGGAAAAAGTCGGGCCACCTTTCTCTTACCCAAGCTTGCTGTGGACGATAGCCACTGCCCGAAACGCGGACCATCGTTCGCTTGAAGCTTACAAAAGGTCATTTTGTGTTAGCTAAATATTGTCAAACATAGTGTATTATGGTATAATATAGATGTAGCTAAAATAATTTGGAAAGACTGCAGTTTAAGCTGCTAAATAATCTCCTCGGCCAGTGGGACCCAACGATAACAGTCGCTACAATCGCCACATCTTGTTCAGGTTGAGAGGGCTTTGAGATTGAATGCATCATCGCACCAACTGTCACCTGGTACTATCCTCAAAGAAAAATATAGAGTTCTTCGCGTCATTGTTGGCGGAGCCATGGCCTTGGTCTATCAGGTTGAAGAAATGCAATCTGGAGATCAGGTCATAATGGCATTGAAAGAGCTGCGCCTTCTGTCCAAAGATCAGGGCAGTGAAACGGAGGCACTGCGCCTGTTTGAACAGGAAGCCGGAATTCTCTCAAAACTTGTTCATCCCAACCTACCTGAAGTGATTGACTTTTTTGAGGAGGGAAGTAGATCATATCTGGTGATGGAATTCGTCGAAGGACATTCCCTTCAAAAGCACCTTGAGATAAAGGGCGCACCACTGTCGGAAAGCGATGTCCTGAACTGGGCCATCCAACTTTGCCGCGTACTGGGTTATTTACACAGCCAGACCCCACCCATTATTTTCCGTGATCTCAAGCCCAGCAACGTCATGCTCACTCCCCAGGGTGTGATCAAGCTGATAGATTTTGGTATCGCTCGCACGTACAAGGTTGGCAAGAAGAGGGATACGGTGGCGATGGGCTCGGAGAATTACGCGGCCATCGAGCAATGGGGCAAAGGACAGACTGATGCCCGCTCGGATATCTATTCTCTAGGTGCGACAATGTACCACTTACTGAGCAACATGCCACCCTCCCCCGCTTTTTTGCTTTCCATTCCCCTTCCACTTCGCTCGTATAATCCGGCCATTTCTGCCAAGACCGAAAACGCGGTCAAAAAAGCCATGGCTAGAGATAGCCAGCAGCGCTATCAGTCAACCGAGGAGATGGAAGCAGCCTTGCTGGATTGCCTGACTGTGCCTTTTGTTGACTCAGTGGTGAGCTTGCCCACCATTCCCCAGCCACCAACTTTACCGCCTAAGATATGTCCAGCTTGCCGATGCTCTAACAAACCAGGGGCCAAGTTCTGTATCGGCTGCGGTCATTCCTTTCTCGGAGCCTTACCAGCCGTGCTGCGTTTTATCCAGCCTGTTGGCGTGAGGTGGGAAATGCCCATTCAGAAAACCCCTTTGCTCATTGGCCGCCGCAGTGCCCCAGAAGATTTTTGCCCTGACTTCGACCTATCGTTTTACGACCCTCATGGATATGTTTCGCGCCGTCAAGCGCAAATCACCCGCAGCGGCGGGAAATATCTTATCACAGACTTAGGGGGTCCTAACACCACCTCTGTAAATGGGATCAAGCTAACTCCCCAAGTGCCCCAGGAAGTGCGAAACGGCGATCAAATCAAAGTAGGAAAGATTGTTCTAAAGTTCCACTTGAGTTAATGGGAAAGCCTGTATCATGTCCATCATTTGTCCTTAATGCGGCGCTGAAAATCGGGAGAAAGCCCGTGTCAGTACCGGCTGTGGGGCTCCTCATTCGTGCAGAAATGCACAAAGTATTAGTACCCAGAAGCGCATTTTACTAGCCCGCAGCTATGCAAAAAATAGCACTTTTTTAGTACCTCCAAACAGGCTAAACTGTGGTACAATAGTATTTGTGAAACCCGAAAAAGTGGCATCTCAGGGTCGAAAAGTAACTTCCGCTGTTAAGGAGGAACGTCAATGCGCACAAATTCTGGTGTTTCAGAACAGAATAGGAGAAGTGTCGTCCTTTGGGCAGCTATCAGCACCTTGTTTATCTTGTCACCGCTGTGGCTCAGTAGGCCGCCCGTCGCTCGCTCCCAAGGTAGCTCAGCGACGGCTACTGTCTCTGTCATCCCGGCGACAATGGTGGCAACTGCGGACATAGTCACGCCAGCTGAGACAGTAGCAGAGACAGAGACACCAGCCCCGCCGACTGACACACCGACGCAGACTGACGCACCGACGCCGACGGACACATCGGTCCCGCCGATGGAGGAACCTACAGTTGAGCCAACCGAGGAGCCGACAGAGATACCTACGCCGGAGCCCACCACCGTGGCGCCCACTCAGGAGCTGACACCGACAGACACGCCGAGACCGGAGCCGACGCCAACTAACACACCGACACTGGTGCCGCCCACGGCCACGCCGATGGTCACGGCTACTTCTGCGCCAATACCTCTCCAGGAAGTCCCCTCGCCTTTGCAAGAACGTCTCCAGCAGAGGGGGCTGTACTTGATTGGCCTCGTTGTTGCGCTGATCGTCTTGGTCGCCCTGTTCCTGTGGAGAACACTCAGACGACCGCCCCCCCCAGAGAAAGCACCGGCCCCACCGACACCTCCGGTGACACCGCCACCACCCCCGCCTATTCGGCCCGGCGTGCCCTACCTGGAGAGCCTGAGCAGGCCGGGCGGCGGGATTGCGTTTCCGCTGGAAAGCCTGCCCGTCACCGTGGGCCGAGCTCCGGACAACGACCTGGACATTGATGAGCGATACAATGGCTGGGAGACGGTCTCGCGTCACCATGCCGAAATTCGCGAAGAAGATGGACGCTATATCCTCATTGATCATGACTCAATGAACGGGGTCTATGTCAACGGGCGGCGGACAGGGAAAAATCTGCTTAAAGATGGCTTCAGGGTAAGTTTTGGACAAGTGGAGTTCATCTTTCGAGAGAACAGTGGACGAGAAGACCCGTTGTCTGAGGATTCGCGGGTGAAAGGAGTTCATTGACGATGTTATGTCCCAATTGCCAAACTGAAAACCGAGATGGAGCCAAGTTCTGTATAGGTTGTGGTGCCCAGATCGGAGGCGCTGAGACCCAACCTGGCGTAGTGAGCACACCAGAACCCATCGCTCAACCTCCAGTGGATAGCAGGGCGGAGGTTCCCACCAAGCCCTTGGGAAGAGAGGCGGCCTTTGCGCCTCTCCCAAACGGGGCTCTGGTAGGTGAAGAACGGTACGAAATCCTTGACTGCCAAAGTGAGGGGCAAAAGCTCAATGTTTATCACGCCCAGGGCCTGAGGCCCTTCCTGCGCTGTCCAAACCCAGAATGTGGCTTCGACGGGAGCGAGCCCGGGGAGAGATTCTGCTCCAATTGCGGAGCTGCGCTTGATGAGGTGTCATCTGTTTACCCTCAATTCGTCTTGAAGGAGAGTTGGGATAGCGTGATATTCTCGGCAGAAGCCGAGGTCACAAGGCTGGAGCTAAACCATGCGGCCATTATTGCCCCGCGTGATTCCTTTGAGGAAACACCCTATGGAGATGCGCCTCGCTTCTATCTCGTTCTACCCACTGTGGAAATGACAGCGGCGGCCAGTTTGCCCGTGCCGCAGCCAGCAGAAATGGTGCTGGACTGGGGAGTGCAACTGGCTCACGGACTGGAATACCTGCATCAGAACCATGTCGCTCATCAGACGATTGACGCGTGTCACATCCTGGTTGATGACAAGTGGGCCAAGCTGGCCGATTTCAGCGCGGCCTACGTCGTACCTCCGGCGGCAAGAGGAAAGGTAGCACCCAAACGATACGAAGAGGACCTCCAAATGTTGGCTGAGACCCTTTTCTACCTTCTGACTGGTCAAACAGATTTCAGTCGCGACAAGTTGCCTGCGCCCATTCTGAGTGATGTTTTTGCCAAGGCTCTGACTGCAGAACCGGGGGGCGGGTATCAAACTGCTGAAGAGATGGCTGCTGACCTGGAGAGAGCGCTGAAGGAGATACAGCGTCCGGTCAGCGTTGATCTGCAAGTGGGGCGGCTATCGGACGTGGGGGTGCAGCGGGATCTGAACGAAGACAGCCTACTGACTTTGGAGCTTGGGCGGGTCCACCAATCCCTCAGCCAGCCTATCGGTCTTTATGCTGTAGCTGATGGCATGGGTGGCCACTCAGCGGGTGAAGTAGCCAGCGGACTGGCCATTCAGGCGCTGGCCAGCACAGTGCTGAGAGAAGTGCTTCTACCTGTTATTGAGGAAGAGGCTCCATCCCACCAGCAGGATTATTCGGCCGTGCTCGAAATGGCCTGCCGCCAGGCTAACGAGAGGGTCTATGAGCGCCGGCGGGCAGCAAGTAGTGATATGGGTACTACACTGGTAGCCGCTCTGGTGGTTGATGACACTGCCTATATCGCCAACATTGGGGACAGCCGCGCCTACCTGATTAACCAGGCGGGCATCACCCAGATCACCACCGATCATTCTCTAGTGGAGCGCCTAGTGGACACAGGACAAATCAGCCGAGAAGAGGCAAGAGTGCATCCACAACGCAACGTTATCTACCGCACTGTAGGCGACAAACCGAAAGTGGATGCCGACCTCTTCTTACAACGTCTCGAAACCGGTGACCACTTATTGCTCTGTTCGGATGGTCTGAGCGGGATGGTATCCGACGAAGAAATCTGGCAAACGGTAATCAGTTTCCCTCACCCTCAACAGGCCTGTGCCAGGTTAGTGGAAGCTGCTAAGGCCAGTGGAGGCGATGACAATATCGCTGTCGTCATTATACGAGTAGAAACGGTCTGACACACATCCAGCGGTCTCCCGCTCAGATGCCTGGAGGCCGTTGTATTTGGCATGATGGCGGTCATATTGGCTGATTCCGCTCATATCGTAAAAATGGCCTGGAAGGATGCCAAGTGGAGAGAGCACCTATGGACACCGGCACAAAAAGATGGCTAACCACCACCGAGTTGGCCCACCTGTTGGAGGTCAGTGAGGCCACTGTTCGTCGCTGGGCTCGACAGAAAAGACTGCCCCACTTTCGGAGTCCGGGAGGGCACTATCGCTTCGAAGTTGATGAAATAGACCAATTTGTGGAGAACCGTAGAGTCAAGTGCGATGAGGTGCTGGCCCATCGCCGGACGGAAGCTTGAGGAGGATCGAGCCATGCAATGTCCGCAATGCGGAACGGAGAACCGGCCACAAGCCAAGTTCTGCCAGAAGTGTGGTGCTAATCTACAGACTGGCACCATTCCGGCCCCCCAACCAGTTGCGCAGCCATCGGTTGACGCTGCCAGTCAGCCTCTACCCGAAGGGGCTGCACAGATACCTGGCCCGAGAGAAGACGCTGAGGCTGAAGCAGTCGCCGTGATGGCTCCTCCCGAGGCAACCGCGCCGCAGGTCGTGGAGGAGCAGCTTGATCAGGACGCTATCTCTGGGCAAGCCCCGGCTGGCGTAGAAGAAAGGATCGAGGAAGCAGTGCCTGCCATGCTGGTGCCCCCAACGCTGCCCGTAGCCGCCGAGAGCGAGAAACCAGATGAAGAGCCCCCAGTGCAGCCCCTGGATGCGGGAACCGTGCTGAAAGATCACTACGAGATCACCGCTCTTCTATCCACAGAAGAAGGCTTTAATCTCTATGAGGCTCATGACCTGTTGAGATGCTGGCAGTGTGAGGCAGAAATTACCCCCGGAGACAGATTTTGCCCAGAATGTGGAGCCGAGGCCGAGAAAAGAGCCACCTGTTATCTCAGGGAAGGTCCAAAGGCGAAGGATATCGAGAAGGGTCTCGTTGAAAAACCGCGAGAGGTGTTCACCGAAAATGGCCGCGCCTATGCCGTGGTTGATAGGTTAGAGGCCGAGCCAGAAGCACCCCCTTTTCCGCATGGGGTTCGCCTTGTGGTTGGCAAAAGGTCCGATCCAGGTATGGTCCGTGACCTGGATGAGGACAGCATCCTGACCGTTGACTTATCCTGCATATGCGAATCGAGGACTGGTCCCACCATTGGCTTCTACGCCGTCGCTGATGGAATGGGAGGGCACGAGGGCGGAGAACTCGCCAGCAAGCTGGCGCTTCAGGTATTGGCTGACAGAATCCTGAATAGCATCTTGCTACCCGAGTTATCAGGCGACTCATGCCTGGTGGAAACGATCATCTATCACTTGAAAGAGGCGACTCAAGAGGCCAACAAAAGGATATTTACGGTGCGTAGGGAGAAAGGGACCGAGATGGGAACCACGTTGACCACGGCCCTGGTCAGGGATAGTGTGGCCTACGTTGCCAATGTGGGCGACAGCCGCACCTACGTTTGGGGGCAGGAAGGGCTGAAGCAAGTGACAACCGATCATTCGGTTGTGGCTAGCCTGATCGCCACGGGGATGGCTCAGCCTGAGGAGCTCTACACTCACCCACAGCGCAACGTAGTCTACCGCAGCCTGGGCGACAAGTCGGAAGTTGAGATAGATACCTTTGTGTGCAAGCTAACCGCGGGTGACCGCCTAATCCTGTGTTGCGATGGGCTGTGGGAAGCTATACGGGATGAGGGCATTGAAGAGATCATGCTACGCGAGTCCAACCCACAAATCGCCTGTGATGAGCTGGTGCGCATGGCCAACCTGGCCGGTGGCGAGGACAACATCAGTGTGATTGTCGTCAAAGTCGAAGCAATGACAGGAATAGAGAAGTCAGAGCATCTTGGATAGAGAGTATTGCAGAAAGGGGTGATGCCTATGTGCATTGCGTACAACCTCGTTAGGGGATCGCCAATAACGCTGGGTTCAAACCCAATGTACTAGGGAGCATTTATTTCCCAATAAAGCAAGGAGGTAGACTATGGCTGGAGAAGTGATTCTATCATGTGCGTTGAACAAAGCCAACCTGCCGGTTACTGG
>JBGVTF010000354.1:0-17070 GCA_041862415.1 Anaerolineae bacterium
GCCATCAACCCCGGCAACTCTGGTGGGCCGCTGCTGGATCTGGAGGGGCGGGTCATCGGGGTGAATGCTCAGATCATCAGTCCCAGCCAAGCCTCGGCCGGGATCGGCTTCGCCATCCCTGTCAACACGGTACGCCGGGTGGTGCCTCAGTTGATTGCCCAGGGCCACTACCCCCACCCCTGGTTGGGCGTATCTGTCCTTCCCTTCGAGGCCGAGGGCGCACAGATCCTCCGGGAGGCCGGGATGGACGTTCCCGTGGACGCGGGGTTGCTGGTCGCCGAGGTAGTGCCAAACAGCCCGGCGGCCAAGGCCGGCATCCGTGCTGGGGATCGGGCTGTGTCCATCGGCAACACCCGCATCCCTGTGGGCGGGGACATCATCACCGCCATCAACGGCGAGCCCATCGCCAACTTCCAGGAACTGACCGTCTACCTGGAGACGGAGACACAGGTGGAGGACACGGTGGAGATGAACCTTGTCCGGGATGGCCAGGAGATGAGGGTATCCGTGACACTGGCCGAGCGGCCGGAGCAGTTCTGATAGATATGGAGCTACTGTGCCGTAGGAGGTCTTACCATGCCGCGCGACATCCCCGTAGGCAATGGTTCACTGCTGGTCAACTTTGACCAGACTTATCAACTGCGCGACCTGTACTGGCCGCACGTGGGCCAGGAGAACCACACGATCGGCCATCCCTCCCGCTTTGGCGTATGGGTGGACGGGCAGTTCCGCTGGGTGGAGGATGCTGGCTGGCAGCGTACCCTCGACTATGCCCACGACACCCTCGTCACCCAGGTCACGTTGCACTACCCCGACCTGGCCCTGCGGCTGATCTGCCAGGACGCGGTGGACTTTCACGAGAACCTCTACCTGCGCCAAAGCGTCATCCACAACGAAGCCGACCGTGAGCGGGAAGTGCGTCTCTTCCTGGATTGGGCAGCGGACCACGCCCTGCCCAGCGGCGTCATGGCCGAGCAGGTGCATCCCTACACCAACGCGCCGCTATCAGTCAGTCCACTGACCTGGAGCCACGCCACGTTGGTGATGACCGTGCTCGAATACATGGCCCGACAGGCAGCGATGAGTGAGCATTCTTGAAAACAGGTTCGAGGTATTAAGGCAGGACAGCGTCCCTTGTGAAGTCGGAATTTGAGAAAAGAACTCATTCCGGCTATCCATCACCAAGTTAGGCCGCCGTGAAAAAATGCGATGGTCCTGCTATAGATGGATCTATAGCCATTCGGGGCGAATGCAAAATTCGCTATTCCCAAATTTTTCAGTGAAAGGAGACAACTATGTCGCAACGAGCAATGAAATCGCCCGAATCGCTTACCAACCTGAGTGCTTCAGAGTTGGCACAAAGGATCAAAGCTGGTGAGCTTTCGGCGCAGGAGGTCACAGAGGCCCATATCCGCCGCATCGAAGCCGTAAACGAGCAACTCAATGCGGTGGTCATACCCTTGTTTGACGAGGCCCGCGCCCAAGCGGTAGAAGCTGACAAGGCCGCCAGTCGCGGTGAGCCGCTTGGTCCGTTGCATGGCGTGCCGGTGACCATCAAAGAGCAGTATCGTGTCGCTGGCACCGAAACAACCATAGGTCTGACCGGGCAGGTTGGGAAGAAATACGAGCTTGATGGCCCCTTGGTCGCGAGACTGCGACAGGCTGGGGCAATTATCGTCGGTAAAACCAACATCATGCAGACCCTGGCTGGCTGGGAGAGCGACAATCCCATTTACGGACGCACCAACAATCCATGGAACCTTGAACGCACTCCCGGCGGCAGCAGTGGCGGCGAAGCGGCCATCATCGCTGCAAGAGGTGTACCCCTTGGGCTAGGTGGAGACCTGGGCGGCAGCATTCGCATACCTGCACATTTCTGCGGCATCCATGGCCTGAAGCCAACCACAGGTCGTTTGACCAATGAAGGTGTTCCAGCTCACCTCTTTGCTACCGGCCAAGAGGCAATCGTGGCACAACCTGGACCGATGGCACGTACGATAGCCGACTTGAGTCTGGCGATGGAGGTTCTGGCAGCACCGTGGCCGAGAGCCCCCGTCGATTTGGTGCCCCCTGTACCATGGCCCGACCCAACGGCAGTTGAAGTTGATGGATTGAGAGTGGCCATGTATACCGATAATGGCTTCTTTCCGGCTTCACCTGCTCTTCGGCGAGCGGTGGAAGAAGCAGCAGAAGCCTTACGGGCGCGGGGCGCTCAAGTCGAAACTTTTACGCCCCCTGACGTCGCCGAAGCTGTGCGTCTTTATGCTAGCATCCTCACTGCTGATGGTGGGGCTACCCTGAAGCGTGTCTTGGGCAACGACCAGCCCATTCAGCCACTCAAGGGAACCGTGCAGGGAGCCACGATGCCGAACCCGTTGCGACCGGTTCTCTCGAAGCTGATGGAGTCGCGCGGTCAACATCATCTCGCGTTCTTGATCCGGAACGCGGGTTCCCGATCAGCCGCCGAGTTCTGGCAACTCGTGGGGGCCCGAAACAACTACAGGGCACGCTTTCTTCAGGCCCTGGACCAGGGGCGCTTTGACGCCATACTCTGTCCGCCTTATGCGCTTCCGGCTCTGACCCACGGCAGCAGTGAAAACCTCTTTGCGGCAGCAAGTTATGCACTCCTTTACAACGTTCTGGGCATGCCTGCAGGCGTCGTCGCGGCCACCCGTGTGCAAAAAGAAGAGGAAAGTGATCGTGTTGTGAGCAAAGACCTCGCTGACAAAACGGCGCAAGAGATAGAGGAGAACAGTATGGGGCTGCCAGTGGGTGTACAGGTTGTCGCCCGGCACTGGCAGGAGGATGTGGTTCTGGCAGTAATGGCTGCTCTTGAGGAGCACTTCCAGACAGGGCCCACATACCCTGAATACCCAGAGTTGGCAACACAGTGACCGCTAGTTCTGGTGTCACAGGCGTTTTGCGCCAGAGGGGGGGACACTGTAAAGCCGTCCAGCGGCCCAGCTTCAACTTTGGGCACGCTCCAGTCGGAAGAGGTACCATAATGCGAAATGTCGAGATTGCTTTAAGCGATGACGTTGCTCAAAGGTTGAAACTTGAAGCAGCGAGGCTGGGACTGGGGTTAGATGGTTTCCTAGCCCGGTTGGGTTAGGTTGCCGCCGGAGGAGTGTGTGCTGTATGTCCGGCGGAAGGAACGATAGCCAGGAGGAGAAACGATGAGACAGACTCTCTGGATTATTTTGACATTCTCTCTGGTGCTGACAGCCTGCGGTAGTCAGACGTCCAGTGGGACTACTATCTTGCCTCTGGAACAGCTCCCTGGTGGCTTTGAGGGACCAAATGTGACGGACGACACCGGCACCTCGGTGGTGATCCGGTTCACCAGCGGCGTACTGACCATGTGCAACGTGGCCTATGGCACCGACACTACTTACGGCCGTCTCGCCACCATGCCGATGATGGGCGGCGCGGTCCGCGAGCACGCCGTCACCCTCACCGGATTGACGCCCAACACCACCTACCACTATCGCATCACCCTGACCGACGAGCAGGCGCGTGTCTACCAATCGCAGGACTTTACCTTCACGACCGGAGCCGCCCCGAGCGAAGGTGAGGTGGGTCAACCCGAAGGAGAGAACCTCGCTTCGCTGGCGGCGGGAGCACGGGTGGTCGGCGTCTCCAGCAACTGGGGCGGTGGTGCTAATGACAGCGCCTTTGGTGCGGACAATGCCATTGATGGGCAACCTCACACCGAGTGGTCGTCCAATGGGGATGGTGACGACGCCTGGATCGAGATTGAACTGGCCCAGACCTACAACGTACACACCATCGGCTTCTGGACGCGCACCATGAGCGACGGCACGGCCCAGGTCTTCCGCTTCACCGCCACCACCGACCGGGGGGAGACTTTTGGCCCGTTTGACCTGCCCGACGCCACGCGCATCCACACCTTTCCGGTGCAGTTCACCGCTCACACACTGCGCTTTGATGCCGTGGAGACCAACAGTGGCAATACCGGCGCGGTGGAGATCGAAGTGTTTGGCACCCCGCACGAGCCATAGGGACAAAGACACACGAACGGTGAAAGCCATCGGTATCACAACTCTATGCAGCATAGCAGACTTTGCACGCCGTCTGGGGGAGCCAGCCGACCGCTACGCGGCCCCGGCGGAGCAAGCACGCGCCGGTTTCGCCCGCTTTTGGAACGAAGCGGCGGGCTATTGCTACGACGCGATTGACGGCCCCGAAGGCGACGATCTGGCCCTGCGGCCCAATCAGTTGCTGGCCGTCTCGCTGCTCCATAGCCCGCTCTCCCTGGAACAGCAACGCGCCGTGGTAGACATCTGTGCGCGTCACTTGCTCGCCTCCCACGGACTGCGCAGTCTGGCGTCCGATGACCCTGCGTACGTTGGTCACTATGGCGGCGACCAGCGCCAGCGCGACGCGGCCTATCACCAGGGCACCGTCTGGGCCTGGCTGATCGGCCCCTTCGTCAGCGCCTATCTGCGTGTCTACGGAGACCGTGAGCGGGCGCGCTCCTTCCTGCAGCCGCTCATCCACCACCTGGCCGACCACGGCGTGGGCAGCCTTAGCGAAATCTTTGACGGCGACCCGCCGTTCACGCCGCGTGGGTGCATTGCCCAGGCATGGAGCGTGGCCGAAGTGCTACGAGCCTGGCAAGAGACGATGGATTGTTGAGGACTTTCACAAGGAGGTTCTTGTGCTACTTGCCGGTGACATTGGCGGAACCAAGACCAACCTGGCCGTCTTCTCGCCCGAGGACGGCCCCCGAGCGCCGCTGGCGGAGGCGACCTTCCCTAGCGCCAACTATCCTAGCCTGGAAGCGCTCGTACGCGAGTTCCTGTCCCAGGTCGCCTTGAAAGTGGACCGGGCCAGTTTTGGCGTAGCCGGTCCAGTGGCCGCCGGCCGGACTACAGTCACCAACCTGCCCTGGGTGATGGATGAGACACAATTGCGGGAGACGCTGAACCTCTCGTCCGTCCGCTTGCTGAATGACCTGAATGCCATCGCCCATGCGGTGCCTTTCCTGGAGCCAGCCGACCTGCACACCCTGAACGTGGGCCAACCGACCTCTGGCGGGGCCATTGCCGTCATCGCGCCGGGCACCGGCCTGGGGGAAGCGTTCCTTACATGGGACGGGTCACGCTACCGGCCTCACGCCTCGGAAGGCGGACATTCAGACTTTGCGCCGACCAATCTGTTTGAAGTCGAACTGCTGCGCTACCTCCAAGATCGTTTCGAGCACGTCAGCTACGAACGGGTCTGCTCCGGCCGGGGACTGCCCAACATCTATGCCTATCTCAAGGACAGCGGCTACGCCGACGAACCGGCCTGGCTGACCGAGCAACTGGCTGAGGCCGACGATCCCACCCCGGTCATTGTCAACGCCGCCCTTCGACCGGCTCAGGACGCTGCCCTCGATAGCGAGAAGCCGTGCGCACTCTGCGTCGCCGCTCTCAATGCTTTCGTCTCCATCCTGGGGGCGGAAGCAGGGAACCTGGCCCTCAAGGTGCTGGCCAGCGGCGGCGTCTATCTTGGCGGTGGCATCCCGCCACGCATCCTGCCTGCCCTGGAGCAGGAGCGGTTTATGAAGGCTTTCCGGCACAAGGGGCGCATGTCGGACCTGCTGGCGCGTATGCCGGTGCACGTTATCCTCAACCCTAAGGTTGCTGTCCTGGGCGCGGCCTGCCACGGGCTCGAACTGTAGCGCGATTGGGCAGCGACTAGGACTCAAAGACACACAATAGGAGAAAAAAAAGGGAACGACATTATGAAAGCGATTTGGAAAGGTGCCGTATTAGCCGAAAGCGACGAGACCCTCGTCGTGGAAGGCAACCACTACTTCCCACCCGATTCGATTAACCCTCATTTGTAAGAAGCTGTTAGCAATTGGGCATAGCTTAGGTTACAGTGCGAGCAGGAGTCTGCACTCAATGTACGTATCGAGGAGAAAGTCAACATGGTCAAAATCAATCCCTCTGAAATTACCCCGGAACACGTTTATATATCCCGCCGCAAGTTTATGGTGGGCATTGGCGCTCTGGTAACAAGCTCTTTGGTTCTCAGCGCTTGCGGCGGAGCCCCGAGCGTGTCGAAGGGCCGGCAAGAGCCTTCGCCGAGCCCACCAACCGCCGAGCCCAGCCCCGACAGTTCTGTGTTTCCTCCTCTGAGTGCCAGCACGGATGAACTGGGGGATAAACTGACGTCCTTCGAGGCGATTACCAACTATACTAACTACTACGAGTTTACCACCAGCAAAGAAGGTGTAGCGCGCCTGGCACAGGATTTCAAGACATCTCCTTGGATGGTAGAGGTTGGGGGACTGGTTCACAAACCAAAGACCTTTGACATAGATGATTTGCTCAAGTTTCTCCAGGAGGAGCGGATCTATCGCCTGCGCTGTGTGGAAGGTTGGTCCATGGTCATCCCGTGGGTGGGCTTTCCCCTGGTAAAACTACTCAAAGAGGTCGAGCCGATGTCGAAAGCCAAGTACGTGCGCTTTGAAACCCTCTACGATCCAGAGCAAATGCCCGGCCAGAAAAGCACCCGGTACAATTGGCCATACGTCGAGGGCCTGCGCGTGGACGAGGCGATGCACGATCTGACCATACTGGCGACGGGTCTTTACGGCAAGGCCCTGCTGCCACAGAACGGCGCGCCTGTGCGCCTGGTCGTGCCTTGGAAATACGGCTTCAAGAGCATCAAGTCCATTGTGAAAATTGATTTGGTGGAGGAGATGCCCGTTTCCCTGTGGATGGCTGCCGCGCCACACGAATATGGCTTTTACGCCAATGTGAACCCTGACGTACCTCATCCGCGCTGGTCCCAAGCCACAGAGCGCCGGATCGGTGAAACCAAACGCCGCGAGACCCTCCTTTTCAGTGGGTACGCAGAGGAAGTGGCTCACCTCTACACCGGCATGGACCTGAAAAAATGGTACTAACGCGCAGACTCAAGGCGCGCTGGCTGCAAATCCTGGCCCACGTTGGGGCGTTGTGGCCGCTGGCGTGGCTACTCTGGGATTACTGGCAAGGCTTGTTCATCATCGACCCGGTGCAGGAAATCACGACCCGCACCGGCAAGACGGCCCTGATTCTGCTGATTCTGTCTCTGGCTTGCACCCCGATGAATACGATCTTTGGGTTCAAGCAGGTGCTGCGTGTGCGTCGCCCTCTGGGGCTTTACGCCTTTATGTATGCCGGTCTGCACTTCCTGACTTTTCTAGGACTCGACTACGGATTTGATCTCGATCTGATTAGGCAGGACGTTTTGGATCAGCGCTATGTGTTAGTAGGATTCGCCGCCGGTCTGCTTCTGCTGCCTCTAGCGATAACCTCCACCAAAGGCTGGCAGAAACGATTGGGCAGGAACTGGAAGCGGCTGCACTGGCTGGTCTATCTAGCGGGCATCCTGGCCATTGTTCATTTTATGTGGCTGGTCAAAGACATCCGTGAGCCCCTGCGTTACGGTGTCGTGGTGGCTATGCTGCTTGTCATGCGCATCCCAGCCATTAAAAGAGCCGTGAGCAATGCCCGCCACCAGCTCAAGACAAAATAAAGACTACAGCCCGCGACCCCACCGAGGCTAGCGAGTTAATGCGCCGATCACAAATCGTCGTGGGTGCGCTCATCGGGTACAGTCTGCGCGGCGCCCCGCAGGGTAAGGCAGCCGAACTGATTGACCTGTGCAACCAAAACGCGACGCGGGTGCTTTCCCTGGACGTACCCTCTGGGCTCGATGCCACAACGGGTGCAACTCCAGGGCTGGTGGTGCGCCCCGAACGGACCCTGACCCTGGCCTTACCCAAGACCGGGCTCCGCAGTGCACCTGGAGACCTCTACCTGGCCGACATCGGCATCCCGCCTGCGGTCTTCCAGTGGCTTGGGGTGCCCTTCCAGCCCCCCTTCGAAGAGAAGTATTGGATACGACTGATCAGGACGAGCAAGGACTAAAATCCCTGGCTCAAGCTGAAAAGTGCCCTCAGGCACTTGACGGGTGTCATAACTCCTAAGCCCTGGTTCCAGACGTGGGATCTAAAAAGGTCTATTGACTTTGTCGTCACAACGCGGTATAATACACGCGCCAAGTTACTACTCAGCCACCGTCATTCCGAGCGACCGAAAGGAACGGAGCGACTGAAGGGAGTCGAGGAATCTCCATGCCGAGGCCACCCTTGCGATTGTAAATGGAGATTCCTCGACTCGCTACGCTCGCTCGGAATGACACATAGAGGAGCCTGAGTAGTAACCGCGCCAGGACAAATCATGTGACAGCCTCCTGAATGAGAGGCAATAATAATGATGAATGAATCGCCCCAGAGCCCGGCCTTACACATTCACCTGCTGGGTGATTTCCGCCTCGTCTACGACAGCATGCCCGTGACGAGCGTCAACACGCCTCGCCTGCAATCCCTGTTGGCCTATCTTGTACTGCATCGCAACGCGCCCCAACCCCGCCACTACCTGGCTTTCCTCTTCTGGCCGGATTCAACCGAAGCCCAGGCCTACACCAATCTGCGCAACCTGTTGCACCTCTTGCGCCACGCCCTGCCCGACGCCGACCGTTTTCTGTACGCCGACAGTCAGACGCTGCAATGGCAGGCCGATGACCCGTTTACGCTCGACGTGGCCGACTTTGAGAGCGCTGTGGCCCAGGCGGAGCAAGCAGAGCAAACCGGGGACCAGGACACAGTTCGGAAGGCTCTCGAGGAGGCGGTGGCCTCGTACCGTGGCGACCTGTTGCCCAGTTGCTACGATGATTGGATCCTGCCCGAACGCGAGCGATTGAGCCAGGCCTTTATCGGTGCGCTGGAACGGCTGATGGTGCTGCTAGAAGACCAGCGTGATTACCGCACGGCCATCGGCTACGCCCAGCGCTTGCTCCGGCACGACCCGCTGCACGAGGCGACCTGCCGCCGCCTGATGCGCCTGCACACCCTCAGCGGCGACCGCGCCGGGGCCCTGCGCGCCTACCACACCTGCGCTACCGTCTTACAGCGCGAACTGGCTACAGAACCGAGTCCCGCCACACGCGAGGTGTACGAGCGGTTGTTGCAAACAGATGTGCTGCCTACACCGTCTCCAGCACCTCCGGCAGGGCTGGCCGCCATCTCTTCCCTGGTAGGACGGCATGAAGAGTGGGCGCGATTGCAGGCAGCCTGGCAGGCTGCCTCTGCCGGACAGCCCCACTTTGTGCTGGTGGCGGGGGAAGTGGGCATCGGTAAGACGCGGCTGGCTGAGGAACTGCTCCAATGGGCTGGCCGGCAGGGGATTGCCACCGCCAGCGCCCGCTGCTACGCCGCCGAGGGTGGGCTGGCCTATGCCCCTGTGACCACTTGGCTACGCGCCCGTCCGCTGCCTCCGCTGGAGCCAATCTGGCGCAGCGAGATTGCCCGCCTCCTGCCGGAACTGCTAGTTGAGCAGCCCGACCTCTCCCCGCCCGGCCCGCTGGCCGAAGCGTGGCAGTACCAACGTTTCTTCGAGGCCCTGACACAGGCTATCCTGGGAGGCAGCCAACCCCTGCTGTTGCTGATTGATGCTCTGCAGTGGTGCGACTGGGGGACGCTGGAATGGCTACATTACCTGCTGCGCTTCGATCCACAGGCGCGGCTGCTAGTCATCGGCACGTTGCGCCCGGAGGAGATGGGGGACGACCATCCGCTGGCGTCGTTGCTGCAGGCTCTACGCCACGACGGGCACTTGACCGAGATGGAGCTGGGGCCACTGAATGAGGCCGAAACCCTGTCTCTGGCAGCACATCTGGCGAACAGAGAACTCGATCCAGCCCTGGCAGCACCTCTGTATCAGGGAAGCGAAGGCAACCCGCTCTTTGTGGTGGAAATGGTGCGGGTAGGGCTGGCCAAGGGCGGCCCATGGACTGCGGAACATGGACAAGAGATGGCCCGCGCAGCCCTGCCGCTGCCGCCCAAGGTGCGGATGGTGATTGAGGCACGCCTGGCGCAGCTCTCCCCTACAGCCCGTGAGTTGGCGGGGCTGGCTGCCACTATCGGCCGGGAGTTTACCTTTGCCGTGTTGGCACGGGCCAGCGATAGCGATGAAAACACCCTGGTGCGCGGGCTGGATGAACTATGGCGGCGGCGGATCGTGCGCGAACAGGGCGCCGACGCCTACGACTTTGGTCACGACAAGATACGCGAGGTGGCCTACGCAACGCTGAGCACAGCCCGGCGGCGGTTGCTGCATGGCCGCGTAGCCCAGGCGCTGGAAGTCTGGTATGCCGATGACTTGGACCCTGTCAGCGGACAGGTGGCGGTGCACTACGAGCGCGCTGGACGACCGGAGCAAGCGATCCCCTACTACCAGCGGGCGGCCGAGGTGGCGCGGCGGGTCTATGCCAACGAGGAGGCAATGGAGTACCTTGAGCGAGCCTTGGCGCTGCTCGAGGCTGAGCCGCTGGGTGAACCCCGAGGGGATCGGCGACGAGAGGTGTCCGCCCAACTCTACGAGGGACTGGGCGATGTGTCGGCTCTGATCGGCCGCCATGACCAGGCTGGCGACGCTTATCAACGCGCCCTGGGCCAGGGTCCACACCCGGACCGCATCCGGCAGGCCCGTCTCCATCGGAAGCGGGGCAATATCTGGGAGACACAATACCGACATGAGGAGGCCCTGCGCGCCTTCGATCTGGCGGAAACCGCGCTGGGCCAGGAGCCAGCCGAGGCCGATCAGGAGTGGTGGCAAGAATGGGCCCAGATCCAAACGGGGCGGATGTGGGCTCACTACTGGCAGGGTCACATGCGTGAGATGCTTGAACTAGCTGAAAAGACGCGGGCCTTGGCAGGGAGATATGGCACACCGCTACAGCATGTGAGATCCTTCTTCAGCCTCAGCCTCATGGGCCTCAGGCATGACTGTTATGCGGTCATGGAAGGAACTCCGTACCATGCTCAGGCCTGCCTGGCAGTGAGCCCGGAATCGGGTATTCTGAGTCAGATGGTCGTCGGCGAATTCATACTGGGCTTTGCCTATCTGTGGTGTGGAAAACGGGCTGAGGCAGAGGAGCATCTGCGTGCCTCGCTGGAGATGGCGGAGCGAATTGGGGGAATGCCGTGGCGCTGTCGCTGCCTGACCCATCTGACGGAGATCGGCAGGGAGCATGGGCAGACAGAGGGAATCCGGGACTACGTTTCACGCAGCCTGGAGGCAGCGCTGGCCTTGCAGATGCCCGAGTACATTGGCGCGGCCAGGGCGAACCTGGCCTGGCTCGCCTGGCACGAGGGGGATCTATCCCAGGTGCAAGAGAACGGGCAGTCGGCCCTGGCGTCGTGGCAGCAAACCGCCTACCCCTTCCAGTGGCTGGCGCTCTGGCCGTTGATTGGCGTGGCGCTAGTTCAGGATCAAATCTCCGAAGCCGTGGACTATGCACGTGCACTGCTTGAACCGGTTCAACAACGCCTGCCCGACCCGCTGACGACCATCCTGGAAGACGCCATTCGGGCAGGGGAACAAGGCCAGCCGGAAATGGCCCGTACACACCTCAATCGAGCCATCGAATTGGCCCAGGAGATGGGCTACCTCTAACGACGACAGAGCCCCAATGAATTGGGGGTTTTGACAGGCAAGAATGCCTGTCAGAACCCCCAATTTTCTTTTTCCCCGGAATTTGTTCCCCACGAAACGCTCCACGAAACGCTTTGAAAACGCTGCTTGTGGTATACTGGCGCCCTAAGACAACGAAACAGAGCGGTGGAACCGCCCCTGCGATATCGCAAAAGGCTGTTGCATAGAAGGGTAGGTTCAGCTTTATCAACAGGAGGCAGAACAAACTATGAAAGCAGATGAGAAGACAGAAACCGCAGTGATGGCAGTCGTGAACAAGTTCAATGAAGCCTACTCCCGGCGGGATATGGACGGTCTCTTGGCGCTCTTTGCACCAGATCCTGATGTCATCGTCATCGGTACAGGAGCAGACGAGAGACGCATTGGACTGGCCGAACTCAAGCTCCAGGCTGAACGCGACTGGTCGCAGTCCGAGTCTCTCTCCTTCGAGTTAGGATGGCGCTCGGTCTCGGCAGCGGGTTCGGTAGCCTGGCTAGCCGTCGAAGCTGTCGGCTGGGGCATGGTTGATGGCCAGGAGATAAGTTTTCCACTGCGATTGACCGCAGTCCTTGAAAAACGTGGGGACAAGTGGCTCTGTGTACAGATGCATTTCTCCACGCCGGCTGCTGGGCAGGCTGAAGGTGAGTCGATCCCTACATAGCCGCCGCGTAGAGGAGGTACACGATGTACGTAAACGTGACAATTACACAAATCTCCCGGGCGCAATCACGTGAGAATACTGGGGGATAAGAATCCCATGAACGTCTACCTAAAGGAGGTGAAAAGTATGAGCAACAACAAATCTCTTACCAAGTTTTTCGTAGCGGCTGCGGTATTCTTCATCTGGGTCACCGTGCAAGGTGCCCTCCAGGCCCAGCAGCCGGTACACGAGTTTCTCGAACAAGGCCCGGCTGGGATCATCGTCGGGGCGCACACCCACATCGGCCTACTGGGCTGGGTGTCGCTGACATTGATGGGGGTTCTCTATTACCTGGTGCCGCTGGTTTCAGGCAATCCCCTCTCCTGGCCCCGGCTGGTCAACTGGGTTTTCTGGATCGAGACTATCACCATCGCGCTCAACGCCGTACTGATGATCGGGGCTGGTATCAGTGGTGGCACAGCTTTCCAGGCGGGGAGGGTCGCAGAGCTGGATACGATCTTGGCGCCCTTCATGATTCCGATCAGCCTGTTCAGCATCGTGTGTGGCCTGACAGCCCTCGCCTTCGCGGTCCAGATCATTCACACAGCAACCAAGAGATCCGTGTCGTGAGGTAGGGGGCAGCAAACGTCCTGGCCTTCGTTCTGGGCCTTGTCATCAACTCATCAATGCGATCAACGGGGCGGGAAAATACGGCTTTCTCAAGTAACTGCTTGGCGCGAATTCGGTACCGGACCAGGCGACCGATGAATACGCGCCTATGCTACAAAAACATTTTCAGATTCAACTATTAGGAGGTTTACTATGAGCATCTACTTGATCTATCTAAATCTTCTTCGCATCGTGCACATCTTTGGCGGTGCCCTTTGGGTGGGAGGCGCGCTTATACATGTCGCGTTCATCGAACCCACCGCCAAGGCCACGGCGCCGGAAGGCCACAAGTTCATGCAGTATCTCGTGGGAAGAGGGCGCTTCCCTCTTTTCATGAACGCCGTCAGCTTGCTGACCGTCCTCTCAGGGGCCTTGTTGTACTGGCACACCTCGGCTGGTCTCCAACTCAGTTGGATCAAGTTCGGCCCAGGGCTGGGGTACACCATCGGCTCGGTTGTCGGCATCGCGGTCTACATCTTTGGCCTGACCATGATCAAGCCACGTGCCGATCGGTTGGGAGGGTTGGGTCGCGAAATCGCGGCAGCGGGCGGCGTACCTACCCCAGCGCAAGTGGCCCAGTTAGAGAAGTTGGACCAGGAACTGACGCTGACCGGGCGCGTGGATTTCGTGCTGCTGGCGATCTCCACGCTGGCCATGGCCACTGCCCGCTACTGGCTGACTTTCTAAAAATTCCTGAGGAGACTAGAGATCCTCTGCCACAACCAGATGGGCGCCGCCGACGCTGCCGACCCGGCGACGGCGGTTGGCGGCGGCGCCATCGTCATTCTCAAGTGTGAAAGGATACTAGCCAGGACGTGCGGGCGACCGCACTGATCCTGAGAGTAAGCAATACGAAGGAGAATTACCGGATGGACAGAACTTTTCTTGTGGTCACAGCCATACTCCTTATCCTGGCCCTTAGCCTGGCTGCTTGCGGTGGTGACGCCCCCAAGGCAGCGTCGCCGTCAATAGCTCCTGTCGGAGACCCGGTCGCCGGGGAGAAGATATTCGTCAGTGCCTGCGCCTCCTGCCACGGCCTGAATGGCGCGGGCATCCAGGGCCTGAGCAAAGATATGACCCATAGCCAATTGATCGTCAGCAAAACAGACCAGGAACTGGTTGAGTTCCTCAAGCTCGGCCGCGCTCCAGGTGATGCACCTGATACAGCCGGTGCGGTTATGCCCCCCAAAGGCGGCAATCCCTCGCTCACCGACGAAGACCTGTATGACATCGTGGCCTACATACGCTTGCTGCAAAAGTAATCAACTGGACTCTGGCGAATCGAGCAGGTGATCCCGGTATAGACTCTAGTTTGCAAAGGAGTCTTGCTCGCCCCGCTCGGCGGCTTACCCAGGTCGTTAGACCCGCCTTGCTCAACTACAGTCGGCACCATCAAGCACGTCGCATTCGAGACGACAGAAGTTAAACAACAGGAGGTATATCTATGAGATTACGGCAATTGACATGGCTGCGCCTGCTTGGGATATCGCTCGTTGTCCTGGCCCTTCTGCTCTTGCCGGGCATGGTTATCGCACAGGAGGCAGTCACTGTGCGGCTCGACCCTATGGGCGAGTCCGGGGTCAGCGGTACGGTAACTCTGATCGCCGCTGGTGATGGGACCAATGTCGAGCTTGACATCAAGGGCTTGGCGCCCGGCGCGGACGCTCGAGCCACCATGCATGCCGGCACCTGCGCCATGCCGAGCGCCAGTTTCGCGGCCTTGCCCGATCTGAAAGCTGATGCAACCGGCAGGGCCACGGCGACAGGCTCGGTGCTCTTCCACGGAACGGAGAACGTCGCACTGACGACAATGGCCGACGGCGAGCACATCATCGCCATCCAGCAGGCCGGGCAGGTCGTGGCCTGTGGGGTGATCCCCATGCTGACGTCTGCCTCGGCCCCTCCGACGCTGCCGGTGACCGGCGGCGCGGCATTCTCGCTCATGGCTGCCACTGCGGGCGTCCTCGGGTTGTGCGCCTTGTCTGCAGGCCTGTTCCTGCGGCAACGTAGTCAACCTCGGCGTCGTTTCTAATAACAGATTGACTTGCCGTTCTCGCCCGTGGTTCATCCGGTGAGTTTACGCCACTTTCGGCATCGGGGCCAGGCCAACGTGTAGACAAGCATCGGAAGCAGGGCCTAACCAGCGGTTCTGCGATTCATTTGCTCGAAACCGCATCAACCGATTGATTTTCCAAAAATTCTGTAACCACTCAGGCTCCACGTGATGCGTCATTCCGAGCGAGCGGAGCGAGTCGAGGAATCTCTGCTTGCAATAGTAAGAGTGACCTCGGCATAGAGATTCCTCGACTCCCTCAGACTATAAAAGGAGAAATAAAATGAAAAACACAACTCCAACCCCCAATCGTCCATTGATGACCCTCGTCGTCATCGCCGTCCTGGCAGCCCTGTTTCTGGCGGCTTGCGGCCCGTCGGAAGCCCCCATCACCGTGCCCGCAGACGCGCAGGCCGGAGACCTGGTGGGCCTGGAGCCCTGCACGTACGAGGCGAACAAGGTCGAGTACGATGCAGACTGCGGCACGCTGGTCGTGCCGGAGAACCGCAGCGACCCTGACTCACGGCTGATTGCGCTGCCCGTGATTCGCGTCCGCGCTCTGAGCGATAGCCCCGCCGAGCCCATCTTCTTTCTGCAAGGGGGACCTGGGGCGTCCAACCTGCATTTCCAGTACCTGGAGGGGCTGATCGAGCATCACGACTTGATCCAGGTCGGCTACCGGGGCGTGGATGGCTCCGTGTTGCTGGACTGCCCGGAGATCGCCGAAGCAGTCAGCAATGCGCCGGACGGCGTGTTGAGCGATGCGGCGCTGGACAGCTACGCCGAGGCCAGCGCCCGCTGCGCCGCCCGGCTGGAGGCCGAGGGAGTCGATCTGGCGGGCTACACAATGACCGAGGTCATCGACGACGTGGAAGCCGCCCGCGCTGCCTTGGGCTACGAGCGCATCAACCTGCTGGGTGAAAGCTACGGCACCCGCCTCGAGATGATCTATGAGTGGATGTATCCCGAGAGCTTGCACCGCGTGGTTATGGTGGCCGTCAATCCGCCGGGGCACTTCCTGTGGGAGCCGGAGAACGTCGACGTGCAGCTCGCGGACTATGCGGAGCTGTGCGCCCGGGACGCTGACTGCAGTGCCCGCACCGACGACCTGCTTGCCTCACTGCGCCATGTCAGCGAAAACATGCCGGAACGCTGGTTGTTCTTTCCCATTGATGCGGGCGGCGTGAAGATATCCACTTTTTTCATGCTTATGGAGACCATCCAGCCGCCCGGTGCGCCGGTACCCTTGTCCGGACCGGCGGCGATCGACATGTGGCTGGCCGCGGAAGAGGGCGATGCCAGCGGGATGGCGCTGGTGTCGATGACCCGCAACATGTTTCTGCCGAACTTGTTCGTCTATGGCGATCTGTTTTCAAAGGGGGGAAGCGGAGGCGACTTCGAAGGCCGCGCCGACGACGACCGGACTGTTCTGGACCCGCCAGGTTCGATCCTCGGCTCGCCGCTTTCGCTATACCACTGGGGCATGGCGCGCGGGTGGCCGGCCCACCTCATCCCCGAACAGTACCTTCCGTTGCAGGCCACCGACGTTGAGACGCTGCTGATCAGCGGCAGCATCGACTTCTCCACCCCGCCGCAGTTTGCCACCGAGGAACTGCTGCCGCACCTGGGCAATGGTGATCAGGTCATCCTCGAAGACTTCGGCCATACGGAAACCTTCTGGAACAGCCAACCAGAGGCAAGGACGCATATGCTGAGCGCCTTTTTCAACACTGGCGAGGTCGACGCTTCGCTCTACACGTACCAGCCAGTGAACTTCGACGCGGGACTTGGGTGGCCGGGGTTGGCCAAGATCCTGGTCGCAGTTGTGGTACTGGTTCCCATCCTGGTGTTGGTGTTGGTCTGGTTAATCATCCGTGGGGTGAAGCGGCGCAAAGCCAGCCAGGTCTCAAGCTGACAAACGTTTGACCTAGATTTTGTGCAAAATGAGCACCAAGTCATTGTCCGCTAAAGGCGGAGCAATTCCGGTCACGAAACATGCGATTCAAAATAGCATGAAGCGAACAAAATTGGATAAACATCCATCTTGAATAATAAAGGAGAAAGAAAATGAATAACCTACCCAATATGAAGAAATCCCTGGCGTTATCTATGACGATTATGTTGACTCTAGGGATACTGCTAACGATTGTCGCACCAGCCATGGCCCA